>CAZNLT010000184.1:0-11354 GCA_964573705.1 uncultured Desulfobacterales bacterium | reverse complement strand
GTGAAATGATCCAGGACGAACCCACGGCTTCGGTCTCGGTCTTCCAGGCGTAAGCAGGGCTCTGAATCAGAGCAATGGAAATCACGAGAAATAATGCGAATAAGACCTTTTTCATTGTGTAACCTCCTTAGTTCTTCACATTCTGTTTGTTGATATGGCGATGCCGGGAGGACATTCCCGATGTTGCAATTTAATTAATAATATGGAGCCGCATTGCCATAGCGATCCCGAAAAGCACTGAAATCGCCTGCATCCACCGTTCCGTTACTGTCCATATCGGCATCTTGATCGTTGGATCCGTAGACATCACGGAACATGGAGAAGTCACCCGCGTCCACAGTGTTGTCATTGTTCAAATCCGCATCGGCCGCATTGGCCCAACCGTCCCCATCCGTGTCCGTCTGGTCCGGGTTGTACGTCAGGTAGGCGTTGTCGCTGCCATCGGGGATGCCGTCCCCGTCGGTATCCGGCGGGGTACCGGAATAGTAGGTCGTGGCGATGGGCTGCACCCCGATGGACCAGGCATCGTAGGAACCGTAGCCGGGCCCCGAGTAGTTCATCGGGTTCCACATCAGGACGATGCCCTCGGCCCAGGGATTGTAGACCGCAAAAGTGGCCGAGTCGTCGCCGGCGGCATCCGGCTGGAGTTCCTTGTACATTGTGGGATCGTTCTTGCTCAGTGGTCCGACGTCGTCCAGGCCGTCTTGCAGGGCGTCAGCATGGATGACCGCGGCAAACCCGGTCTCGCCGATGGTGCCGCTGACCACGTCTCCGCCGCCCACGTGCAGGTTGTTGTCCTTGTCCACCCCCATGGCCGCGGCGCTGAGCACCTTCTCAGCGATGATGTTGGTGGTGTGGTCATACTCGATGGGGCTTGGTGAAGCCGGGCTGCCGTTGTAAGCGTTCATCCAGCTATCCGCAGCGAAGATTTTGATCTGGCCGGTTTCGCTGTCGGGATTGGTGGGATCGGGGTTGTTGTAATCATAGCCCTGACCGGTGATCAGGTTGCCGTAGTTGTCCACGGTCAGGTCGGCCGAGGCCGAGTAGTTCGGGGCGTAGCCGATGTTCTGGACGATCACCACCGGCCGGTTGGAGGCGTTGGTGATGTCGAGCACTTCCACTTGGCTGCCGTCGCCGGTCTGGCTGCCGCTGTCCCAGCCCCGGTCGGTGTTGATCGCCAGGTGGGTGTTGTTGGTGGCGGCCGCCGGATCGAGGGTGCCGTCCGGCAATTTGGCGATGGTCGCCTCCGGGTCTGGGACCCATTCGGCCTCGTAGTATTGCACGCCCTGGGTCGGTGTCCCACCCCAGGGAAACAAGGTCACACCGGCTGCCGGGGTGTTGCCGCCCGCGCCGGAGTTGAGCAGGGGCGGGTTGTCCGGGTCGAGCATGCTGACGGGAAAGACCAGCATGGGCTGGGCGTAGCCGAGCCCCAAGGCCACCTTGGTGCCGTCCGGCGAGATGTGGATAAAGGACGGATCCATGGAGGCCGACAGATGGCCATCGCCGATACCCGGCGTCACCTGGGCCACGATGACCCAGTTGGCATGACCGCCGGGCAGGTTCACACCGGGCTCACCATTCGCGTCACCAGGCTGCCAGGTGCCCGAGCCAGCGCCGGCGCCGTAGTTTTTCTGCATGTAGATGTACTGATGGTTGGCCACCAGGGCCCGGCCGGCGGTCTCGTAGTTGCCGACCATGCCGCCGTTGTCCGGAAAATAATCCGTGGCCATGAACCAGCCGCCGGTGATCTCGGGCATGACCACGTAGTTTTGATCTCCCGGGCTGGTATAGTTATCGTAGCCGCCGAAGTCGTTGGCCAACACTCCTGCCGGCAGGACCAGCAGCGAGATACCGACCAGCAACGCCAACAGCAGGCGACCCGGTTTTGTTTTGAATTTATTTTTTATCATAACGCTCCTTTTAAAAATCGTGTGGGTGGAACGAACACGGGAAAAGAGAGGCAGTTAATATACCCCATCATTACCTATCCTTGCTGACAATAACTTGCGTTTATGATGAAAGTTTCTGCCGGCCCATTCGAATTTTGCATAAAAAAAAGGTAGCCGTTCCTCATGTTTATCTCAGCGGTTCCGCCGGCGGATCCCCACCAGGCCCAACAGGCCGCTGCACAACAGCCAGACGGCCCCGGGAACGGGGACTGCATTAAGGTTGTCCATGGCGAAGTAGGCCGGGGTGTTCATGCCCCATTCACCTACATCAGAAGAAGAGAGTGTCGCCTCTAAACCGACAATATCTCCCAAGCCGCTCAAGTCCACCCAGGTCCATTGGTCAACAATGTAGTCCTGGGGGTTATCAGCAAAACGGAAGTCTGCCAGATAGAACTCTACGCTGTTAGCTGTATATCCGGTTTCCGTGATTCCAGTAAAAGATACTTTGAACCAGTCCTCATCGTTACCGGTAGCGCCGCCGAATTTCTTGGCGAAGCTGTCTCCATTAAGCATGGAAAGGGCAGCATAGGTGGTGTTGGTAATATAGGCTCCGGAAATTGTGGTATTATAGTCCTCACCGGTAACAGCGCCCAGTGAAAGAGTTGGAGCGGCTCCATAGCCACCGCCGGTTGGATCATAAGCCACCGCGTAGTTGTTCGATCCGTCAACGCCACCGCCGGTGAACGCGCTCCACTGGTTGGTGTACCCAGCCGTGGTGGTGTCGGTGGTGTTGGAATAGGCCCAGCCGTCCCAGCTTCCAAAAATTGTATTGTAGTTATTGGTGAACCAGACATCGCCGCTCAAAAAGCCGCCGGCTCCGTCGCTGCCGTTGTAGTAGGCTCCCCCGCCCGGCCCGGTGTAGGCGGTTGGCGGTGTCAGGTCGTCGAAGGTCGCCACGGTAGCACCTGCCACAGGCGCAAACACTAACATGCCGGCCAAAATTATAAACAAAGCCAAGCGTTTCATCAATAAATCCTCTCTTTGATTTTAAAGAATTCTCCTTACTCCATGTCTGCATAATGGTTACATCGTATGTTCTCCCGCATCCCCCCTTTCCATTGGTCGGTTGGCCGGCCGGGATACAACGGCCGGCGGGTTGGAGGTCATTAAAAAATGGTTGATTCCGTTTCCTCTGCAGGACCTGGCCGTGCCTGCGATTCCTAATTCTTCGCGGGCATCCCCCTTCGCCTTTACCTACGACGGACAGATGGCACGCTCCTGCATTTAAACATCCTATTTCACGGGCACGGCCCGCTCCTACTCGAACGGTGCAGCCGACCCGTAACGCGCCCGCAGGATGGCAAAATCCGCCGCATCCACCACATTGTCGCCGTTGAAGTCGGCATCCGCATTCCAGTTCTCGCTGGGGTCGGTATAGGTGTCCGGTTGACCCGGTTCGCCGGGTATGCGCTCCGGTCCATAGCCGCCGTATGCCGCCCTGAAGACCGCGAAATCGGCCGCGTCCACTGTGCCGTCGCCGCCTTCCTCGCCGTCGATATCACAGTCGCAAATGTTGCCGTAGCCATCCTGGTCCGTGTCGTACTGGTTGTCGTTCCATGTCTGGGCGCAGTTGTCCCAGTAGTCCACGATATGGTCACCGTCGCTGTCGGTGGCAGAGGTGTTCATCACGGCCACGGCATCCAGGTCAGCGCCGCCCGATCCCCAGGTGGGCCAGGAGTCGAAGATCACGTGGCCGTAACTGTCGAAGAAAAAGCCGGTTTTGCCGGTATCGCCCGTTCCCGATGCGTCGTTGGGCCCGCCGCCGACCACATCCACCTGTTTCACATAGCGGATGTTGTTGAGGTCCACGGTGCCGTTCAAGACCAGTGGGTGATCGGCGATCCAGTCCAGGTCGAAGGGCGTGCCCCACTGGTCGCCGTAAGCGTTGATGTGCTTGCCGGTCAGGCCGAAGACGCCCGAAGCGTATATGGTGCCGTAGGCGCCGGGCCACTTGGGCGTCAGGGAATGGGTCGGAAAACGGATGAAATCGGTACCGTTGGATGAGACTTCAACGTAAGCCAGCTCGGCGAAGATCTCCGGCGTGGTCCACCCGGCGGAAAACCCGTTCTCGAAGGTGGCGAAGTCATGGCCCGGGCCGTTGACGATGGGGCACTCGTCAAAGGTGGCCGTGATCTCGCCGGGAGCATAAATGCCGCTGGACGCCGGGCCGAAATAGTCGGCCAGGCTGTTCAGCCCCAGGTCGCCCATGGTGACGATGACATACACCCACCCGGCGTCGTTCCAGGGTCTGCCGGTGATGGCCTCGGGGTTCATAAACATCTCGTTGTAGATGTTTTCACCCGAAGGAAGGTAGTTGACGTAGTTGTCGGCAAAGCCGGCGAAAACCGGATTTACATAGTTTCTCTCGGTCTGGCCAGTGTAGCCGCCGGAGATGCCGTCGCCCTCGGGGCCCACCCAGGCCGGGATGGCCTTGTCCGGCGCGTCGGGGTTCTCGTAGAATGAGGCTTCCGGCAGATTGCCGAAGCCCGAGTAGGGGCCCCATTCGGAACAATAGGCAGTCAATTCCATGGCGTCGATGCCCGCCTGGGGCGTTCCGCCGGTATCCGCAGCATCAAGATCGATGCGGATTCGCAGCCAACGCACCCGGGGAAGCCAGCCTTCGATGCCTGCGCTCTGCCAGGCCGGATCCACGGTGTTGTTTTCGAACAGGTAGCCCAGATCGATGGCATCGCCGCCGTTGTTGGTAAATGCATTGCCGTCGGAAACCCAGTTCCGCGGCTGCCAGGCCGCATGGTCGCAGGTGATGCCGTCCGTTTCGTTGTAGCTGTAGGGCAGGTATTCCAGCCCGATCTTGACGTCGGTGCCGCCCAAATTGAGAAGCATGGTGCTCAACTGGTAGCGGATGAATTTCAGCTCCGCACCGATGTTGATCCAGCCCTCGATCTTGTTCTGCAAGTCGATCACCTGGTAGACGCGACCGGAAGAGTCGCCGCCGTCGGCGATCTTGCCGAGATATTGGGCTCCCTCATAACCGGGTGTGAGCAGGCTCAAGGTGCTGCCGGCAGGGTCGCCACACCATTCGTCCGGGTGGATGCCGTCTGCGCTGTCTTCAAAGCCGGCGTTGCGGAACAGGTTGCCGACCACCACGGCATCGGCCTGGAGGCAGACCTGATCGAAACCGCCCAGGTAGGGGCCGCTGTGGTTGCTCCCGGAAACCTGGCTGTCGTCGACATCCAGACGCACGCGCACCCAGCGGACCACGGGCAGCGAGCCCGGCCCCACCGCGATACTGCGCCATTCGCCATTGGAATTGTTGAAGTCGTCGGTTACGGCGGTAACGGCATCGCTGTCCCAGGCGGGATCATCCCAGGTCACCGCGCTGTCGTTGTAGGCTTCCGGGAGATATTCCACGGTGTAGCTCAAGTCTTGGATGCGCTGATTCATGTAGAAAGAACTGAAACTGAAGTTGATGAAGTTAGCATCGGAAAAATTGGCCAGGCTAGAAAGATCCACAAGCTGCACCAGGCTGCCGTACTGGGGCGAATCAGGGTAGTCCACTTCGTCGATAATGGTGCCGCCGATGTTGCCGGCGTAGCCCCCACCGTTGTAGGCGGGCAACAGGGGCACATCGTTGATGTCGAGGGCGTTCATGCGGCCGTCGCGGACATACCAGTCAGTCGGCACATCCCCCGTGACCGATTCGAATCCGGGGTTGAGCAGGAGATTGTCGGCACAGGGGCTTTCCGGAACGACCCACTGGACATCCACGGAAGCCAGATCCACGGCATTGTAGTAGTCGCCGCCGGTAAAATCGCTGTCCTCGTCCCAGGTGACGTCGAAGACGAACTTCACCCGGGCCCAACGCACTGCGGGAATCGTCGAGTCCCGGTCGCGCTCCCGCCAGGTTGTGCGGGTGCTGGTGTAATAGGTTTTGTCGGCCAAACCGACATCGGGTCCGCTCCAGGCGGGATCGTCGGCCGTGACCGTGGTGGTGTTGTAGGTGGCCGGCAAGTACTCCAGAATCATGTCGACCCGGGTGCCGCACCACAGGTGGACATTCATGATGAGATTGACGGACATATAATTGGTGGTGCCGAAATCCGGCAGGGTGGACAGATCCAGGAGCTGCACGATGGTGCCGCCCTGGGTGGTGTTGGGCGTGACGGTCCATCCGCCGCTTCCATCGTCCACGGCCGTGCCGCCGAGACTGTAAATCGAAACCGTACCGTCGTAGACATCGCCGTCGTAGACCTCGACGCTGCCGTCGATTACCTGCCAGTTGTCCGGCACCAGGGCGCCGGCGTCGTAGCTCTCGAAGCTGGCGTTCTGCAGCACCTCAACGGCGCCGGCCGGGCCGGCTAAAAAGAGGCCGCATAACAGCGCCGCGAGTACAACGGTGCGAATTTGCCAAGGATGTTTTCTCATTGCTCTCCTCTCCTTTTGCGTTTTCAACTTCGGTGATTCACTCTTTTCCCAGGCATCAGGACTTGTTGCGCCGCCGAATCATGGTTCTTTTCTTTGCGTAGGGCCGATCACGACCGGTATTCCGGACGGGTGTCATCGCAAACGTCTGCGAAGGCCCATCAGCCCGATCAATCCGCTGCCCAGCAGCCAGACCGCTGCCGGAACAGGTACTGGAGCGGCAAGAGGAACATCCAGGTAATACGCGTTGGGGTCCCCGCCAAACCACGCAATCGCGTTGATGCCTTCGAGCTGACCATCTGCAAGCAACTCGACGTTGTAGCCGGCAGCATTGGGGTACCAGTCACCCAGCCCGTTACCATCCCCCCAGGTGCCCCACTGGGCATAGGGGTCGTCTGTACTGGCGAGATTCCAGCTTCCCTCTTCGTCTGCGTGCGTATGGAGATCGACACCGTCGTTGTAGACGATGTCTAAGAGGAACGCCCCGCCATAACCGGAGCTCACGGTGAATACGCCGGCATTGTGCAAAGCGTCGAGCATATCTGATACATATGCCGTGCCGTCCCAGCGGAAGCCAAACGCGTGCGATTCGGTTTGGTAGGGACCTGAATAGACGTTCCAGTCCACGACCAGAATCGATTCGTTTGCGCCGCTGCCTGCCCAGGCATCCACTTCAATCCAGGCGCTGTTGCCGCTTGCACCCTCGAAGTTATAGAGTGCTGCATGGGCTGTCGTGCCGAGCGCTAAAATACAGGCGACGACTATAAAAGCTTTTAAAACTGGTTTCATGTTTCCTTTCCTTTCCATCTTCTGTTTTCCCGACTTGCGGGCGTTGATTCAATATTGAAAGCCCCGGCAGTAGGAGCGGGCCATGCCCGCGAAACGATTTCGCCGCTACAGCCTGCTCCGGCGGCGCAGGCCTACCAGCCCGATCAATCCGCTGCCCAGCAGCCAGACCGCTGCCGGCACCGGAACCGGGTTGAGCATGACGAGCCGGCCGCCCGAACCGGAATCGCCGAGGCACAGAATAGCGCCGTCATCGTTGATGTCGAATGCGCCTTCGAGGGTCCATCCGAAAGCCGGATCGATCCGATCGTTGAGGTTGACCATCCCGTCCTCCTCGGTCCACAAAAAGGCCAGATCGTTGGAAGTACCGACCACCTGGCCCAGATTGTTGACGGCGTGGGCATTGCTCGAGGTGCCTCCGTACCAGGTCGCTCCCTCATTCAGGAAGCCCAGCAGGGTGATCTGGCCGCCTTCCCATAGGACGGCCTGGAAGGCACCTTGATTGGCACCGTAAATGATTGCCGATTCGGACCACCAGGACGAACCCGCGACCTGGTTGGCATCGTTGATGTCCGCCGCCATGGAATGGCCGTTGTCGCCAATCAGCGTTCCCAGATCCGTCATCCCGCCCGCCGCGGTCCATGAAAACGCATGGGAAAAGGTGATGCCGTTTGCCTCGTAGGTCGTACCTGACCGGCCCACCACCGCGTTCTGGTTGTTGAGCGCCGTCCCTTCACTGGTTACTCCTCCCAGGGTGCCCAGGTCCTGCATCGGGTTTCCCGGGGTCCGCAGAAAGGCGCGGGAATTTCCGTCCGCATTCCGGGAATAGCCGACCACAGCGCCGCCGTCGTTGACGTCCTCGCCCCTGCTGAAGCTGCCGCCCAGGGAGCCCAGGCCGGTCATCTGGCTGCCGTTCCAATAGAATGCTTCGTAATTCCCACTCATGTTTTTGGATTGGCCGGTCACATGGCCGAGATCGTTGATACCAAATCCCCGGGAGGAAGGCGACGAGCTGGGCAAAACCCCGAGGGTCGTGATGGCGCCGTCGGCCGGGTTCCAGATCACGGCATAGCTCCCAGATGAGGTCGCCACCTGGCCGCTGTTGTTCAAGGTGGATTTCGCTCCGCCGCCGTAGGATCCGAAATCCACAACCTGGTAGGTCGCGGCCCATGCAGGGGAGGCCAGGAGCAGGAGTGTGCCGACCAGGGCGAGGGGGCGGGATAGAGATCGTATCCAGTTTAAAATATGGGTCGTGCAAAGATCCAGGTTTGCAGTGGTATTTGTCGTCATCCCCTGTTCCTCCTGCGCAGGCCCACTAAACCAATCAGCCCGCTGCCCAGAAGCCAGACGGCGGTGGGGACGGGAACCGGGTTGACGTTGCCGTAAATGGTAAGACCGCCACCTTGGGAAATGTTTTCCAGTTCGAACTTACCGAGGTTTGATGGGCTGTTGAACGCCGCAAGGATAAATGCCACCGAGTCGCCCTCGCTCAGCAGCGGCAGTCCAGCCAGGTCGACACCGATGAAGTCAACGCTTGAAGAACTGCCCGCAAAGTCGTGGCTCAGCACCGAGGTCCCCGGCCCGCCATTGACCGAAGCGCGGATTTCAAAATCATCCGGACCAAGACCGGTGCGGTCCAGGCGGATGTCCATGGTCGTCAACGAGACGTCGAAGCCGCTGTTCACGTCGAAGCCCCACTGCCAATAGTCACCGGCGGCGACGGCGGCATCGAACGTCGTGTTGGGTAAATTGCTCGTATTATTCCACCAATAGGTCCAATTGAACGTGCTACCGCTGCTTTGAAGAATACCAGGGCCCGCCGCCAAGTTGTCTGCCGTCACCGAGGGGTCGACCGTATTCGCGACGATCGGTGTGCCTCTCGCACTTTTGTATTGAACGATCATAGCCGCTTCACCGGAGCCCAGGAACATTATGGACATGACCAGAACAAACAGCGAAATAATTGGTTTGCTCAAACTCCTTTGCAAATTCAGTCTCCTTTCCCTAAAGGTTCTTTATGAATTCTTCCGTTATCCAAATTCTCTGGACGTTCCATTTTTTGAGGGCCTTCAGCTTCGAACGCGCCGCCGAATCCCCGCCAAGCCGATCAGCCCGCTGCCCAGCAACCAGACGGCGGCCGGGACGGGCACCGGCGAAGCAGTGATTTCCGTGATGGGGCCATTGAAGCCATAAGAACCGTAAAGCGCATCACCGACAGCAAAATCACCCTCGATGTCCAGGGGCCCGAACCAGCCCCAGGTTCCCTCGGGAGCGGTCCCTACCACCGTGTAGTTGTTCCCGTCGCCGGGGGTGCCGTCCCACATCATCAGGAGGGAACCGTCCGGACCGCCGTTGGTGGAGATGAAGACGTGGCCGGCGTCGTCCACGGTGATGCCGTTGCCGCCGCCGTCAAGATCGGAAAGCTTTTGGCCGTCGTTCAGAGTCAGGTAGCTGTCCGTCGCTCCGCCGGCAAGATCGTCGACTACCGATGCCACCTGGGCCGCGCTCCAGCGATAGAGGGCGCTGCTGCCGAATGCAAAGGGGACATAGTAGACGTTGCCGTTGTTATCCACGGCCACGTGGGCCGAAGCCCCGCCCGTTTCGATCAGCGCGTCGTGTCTGTGCGCATCGGAAAAGTCGTAAAGGGAGATGTAGCTGGAATCGTATCCGCCGCTCCACGGCTCGCGCAGGCCGGAAATATAAAGGTTGCCGTTGCTGACGGCGCCGCTGTACATGTTGACGGCCGTGCCTTCGGCCGACCAGGCGTCGGTGCCGTAGTCGTATTTGTAAAGCCGGCTCTCGCCGCCGTTGAAATAGGTCGCGGCGTAAAAAGCGTTGTTGACGGAATCATAGAGGCCGAAGGGGTCGCCGCCATAGTTGGTGACCCAGCTATCCGGGTTGGCCATCTGGGTGACGGTGCCGGTGGCGATATCCACCGTCCGGTATCCGGTATCCGCATTCCAGTAGTGCCCTGTCCCGTTGTGGACGCTGAAGCCGCCCTCGATGGTGATCTGGCCGACACCGATATCCCTGGATGCCCCAGGGATCTGGAGATCGACATAAGCCGATTCGGCCAAGGCCTGGCCGGCGGGTAAAATTAAAAACAGGATGAACAAAAGGATGACGGGCCGGATGAATCGCGTGGGCTGCATGAAAACCTCTCCTCTGGTGTCGGGTGAACAAAAAAAGCCGAATTACCGATATTTTCAGGCAACCCGGCTGTCTCTGGCACTCGATTCCAGGGAAGAGACCCGCGGCTTTCCGGCCCCGCCTCGCGACGGGTGTGGCGTTTTCTGAACGTTCTTTCAGACGGCCACAATAAAAAACCCGGACGGCAGGCTATCCGATCTGGGGATGTCCCTTTATTTATCCCTCGCATCCCGTGAGTCACCCGTGGCCGCGGAAGTGATCACGCACATTCCGGGCAGGTCTTCTGACTCTCGGATCGCCCTACTCACCGCCCCTTCCCGACGAATGAACACCGTCAGTGGCTATTGGCGGCTTTGGTCCCCGATCACAGCGGCGGGTCCGTCTCCGACTTGCACGGAGTTTCCTTTTCGCTCTTTCGAGCACCCGGAATGCTTTTTTTTTCTGCACCTATCATTAGCGCAACCGCCCTCCGAATACTTGGGGAAACTTGCCAAAAAGTAGGATTTTTTTGCGCATTATCCGACAGCCTTCACGATGGCTCCCACGGGGATCTTCCGTCTTTAAAAGCGCCTGGAGGAAGCCATGCACAAGGAGCGGGCCATCTGCGAAACCCCTGAAAAATTACCCACTTTTTCAGTGAAAACATGCTCCCAGGCACTTACTGCGGGGAACGCAACCAATAGCGCCGGGGAGATGACGATAGGAATGGGCGGCGGGACTTGAAAGTTCCTTTAGACATTCAGCTTTACGATGGGTATACAATTACCTGGTCTGAAGAAGCTTGGTGGCTGCCTGGTGCCGGGAACGACGCGAAATGCGCCGGCTCGATGGTTACATTACCTCGAAGGCATCGTGGCGCCTAAGGGCCTTGGCCACTGCATGGGAATGCAGTCGAGCACAAGTGATCGAACGGTTACTCATGGTGGCCGATGAAAAGTATGAAGGGATTTTGTTTCCGGAAACTTAAATAAAGAATCGATAATTTCTGAGCCTACGCATAAATTCGTAAGATACAAGGATCACATGCGCAATTGTGCGCAAAAGATCGAAAATCTACTGCAAGTTCTTTGACAACTATCTGCGTTT
>CAZNLT010000183.1:8783-11460 GCA_964573705.1 uncultured Desulfobacterales bacterium | reverse complement strand
GTGCTCTTCCGATCTCTGACCCTCTTCGACGCCCTGGTGGAGGTGCTGCAAAAGGAGGCCTCGGAACGTCGGATATCGGCCACGGCGGTGATCGATCATCTCTCCGAAGCGGTCCTTCGGACGCCGGCGCTGCTGCCGGTGCTGGAATCGGCCGGAGTGGTGGATGCCGGAGCATTGGGGATGTTCCTGCTGTTTGAGGGGTTTTTCGAATCCCTGGTCGGGGATGAATGGGTATTTACACCTCTGAACCGAAGATTTCCCAACCGGCTCCAAATCTCCCCCGATTATCAGGCCCAATCTCAGACCGGCCATTGCGTACAGGCGCGGCTTCGACTGAACGGCCGAACCGGCGATACCGACGAAACCCTCGCCGCTCTGGGAGAAAGCGTGGTGGTCACCCCGGATCGGGATTCCATTCAGGTCCACTTTCACACCTCGAACCGAACAGCGGCCCGGTCCCGAATGGAAACCCTGGGCCGGCTGACGGACTGGTCCGAGGAGGCGCTGACGGATGATGCGGTCTCGGCTTCCGTGAACCCCGCCGCCGCTCCCATTCACCTGATGACGGACGCCGCCGGTTCCCTCACCCGGTGGAATGCCCGAGAGATGGGAATGACCCTGTTGGACAGCTATCTTCTGGTGGGGGATAAAAATCTTCCCGAAACCCATTATTCCCCGGAATCGGTCTATGCCGCCATGCGCGAAGGGGTTCCGGTTTCCACCTCCCAGGCCTCGATCTTTGAACGAAGCCAGCATTACCAGAGCGTATTGGACCGCCACGATCGGATTCTCTATCTATGCGTGGGGTCCGTCTACACCGGAAATTATGAGGCGGCCGTCTCCTGGAAAGCGAAGAATGACCCGGGAAACCGGCTGACGGTCCTGGATACCGGTGCGGCCTCGGGCCGCCTGGCCGCCATGGTCCTGGCCACGGCCGGTTACGCCCAACAGACGGATGATCCCGAGGCGGTGATCCGATTTGCAAAAGCCATGCTCCCCCGGTGCGAGGAATACCTGTTTCTGGACCGGCTTCACTACCTGGCGGCCGGCGGACGGCTTTCCAAAACCGGGGCTTTTTTCGGCGACATGCTCCACCTGAAGCCGGTGATCACCCCCACCGCCCAGGGGGCTAAAAAGGTGGGCATGGTCCGGGATCGAAAGGCCCAGTTGGAGTTCGCCCTGGACAAGCTGGAACAAGCCCTGAGAGACGGCCCCCCCGAACTGTTTTTGCTGGAGTATTCGGACAACCAGGAGTGGGTCGAGACGGAGGTCCGAGAAACCATCGGACGCCACTGCCCCGGATCGGAGATTCGACTGATCCCGCTCTCCCTCACCTCCGGGGCCCACATGGGGCCGGGCACCTGGGGAATGGCTTTCTGCCGGGAACCGCAGCGCAACACCGGCTACGGGTCATCAATGCTCCGAAGGCGTCCTCAGCCATGATCACCGTTTCGGCCTGCCTATCAAACCGGATCAAGGCCGCGCCGTCTTTTCCACGGGTTGATACAGTTCCGCCGCCTCCGATTCCATCCCCTCTATCGATTTCAGCCTTCGGGCAATACGAATACGATCGGCGGTGTTGTGAATGTAATACTTGGCATCCGCCGCCACCGCCTGAGCCTGATGCAAGAGGGCTTTCTGTTGTGCCTCCCGGGAAGCCGTATGGAAAAGGCTTTGAATCATCAGTAGCAGCCGGTGAATAATGACCGGGTCGCGCTTGCCGTAGGCCCGGATTTCAGCAAAGCAAAAATAGATGAGATCGTCGAAGGAAAGGGTTACAAAACTCACCCGGAGCCGATTTTCCTGATCATACAAGGCTTTGTGGTCCGGTAACCGCATGCGCATCGCCAGCAGGTCCGTCAGGTAATCCAGTGCATTGACGGCCGTACCCGGGTCATTGATGCCCGGGCTGAGGGCTTTGACGGCGATTTCGACGATCTGTTTAAATCCGTATAAATAGTTGATTTTAGGCAGTTCATTCTTCTGAAAAATCAAACCGCCCGACAATGTTTTGAAGAGATCCGAATCGGGATCCGCTTCGGGACCGCTGACCCTGAGGAGAGGCGTGCCTTTGATCAGGTAGCCACCCAAGGGTTCCAGAATCTGGACCACCCGATCATCCTTCACCAGGGCTTTCAGAAAAAGGTCCTCCTGAATCTGCTGGAAATAACCGGATTCCGGACTGTGACAGACCCGCCAAGACCCCGATGTCGGCGTTGTGGGCTCTCCGCGATCGGACTGACTTTCGATTTCCTGCACCAAGGCGGATCGGGTGTTTTCGTAAATATTTTGCAGGAGGGTTTCAATCTGAATGGTCCTCGAAATGGTATGGATGAAATACACAAAAAGCGCCAGACAGCCCAGCCCCAGTAGAAATCCGACAAAGAGCGACAGCACCGAAACCTGCCGGTCTCCGATGTTCGATTGTAGATTGATTAAAATCATCAGGAGGTAGATGATAGTGCCCAGGTAAACACCGAGCACCACCTGATTGGATTTTTGGGAAATAAGGCCGGGAAGGATTCTAGGGGAGTAATTGGAGGCGGTCTGGTTCAGCATCACCATGACCATGGAAAAACTGAACACCGTCAGCGAAATCATTCCTCCGGCCATGGTCGACAAAAAACTTCGGGCGGAAGCTTCATTTACATCAATAACGTAGCGAAGGTAAGGATCG
>CAZNLT010000183.1:0-8683 GCA_964573705.1 uncultured Desulfobacterales bacterium | reverse complement strand
GGCCAGACAAAAGAGCGCGGCGGTGATCAGGGTCGGATAAAAGGCGATGCTTTGGATGATTTCCAGATAGAAGCGCCGGGCACGGTTGACGATTTTCTTCATGGCAATTGCTCATATATGGAGTGAATATTCATTGTGTTATATCCGCTTGAAACTCCTTTCACAATCCTTAATTTTAGGGGATGCGGGCTGCTTTAGAAATGGCTTGTGCATCCGCACATTCTTCCATAGGATGTTTTCCGCTTCCGGCCAAGGGATGACCGTGCGGTTTTCTCACCCAAATACAGGGAGCTGTCGATGCCTCGGTTATCCTCGGTCGTTTCGGAACTGAGCCGAAAGGCGGTGATCGTCCTCAATACCAAATCCGGCTTTTTTGAAGGAGTGAATTCAGAAAACCGTAAAACCGCCCTTCTGGAAAAATTGGCGATCACTTTTCCGGATGCGGAAATTTTGAAGCCCGCCCCCGAAGAGATCGGTGGAACGATCACCCGGGCGGTGGATCAGGGCGTCCAACTGATTATCACCGGCGGCGGAGACGGTACCCTGAATGCGGCGGCCAATCTTTTGGCCGATACCCAAACCGCTCTGGCGATCCTGCCGATGGGCACCTTCAATTATTTTGCCCGGGACTTGAAGATGCCCCTCGAACCGGAGAGGGCCGTCGACGCGATCGCCGGCGGTTTCGCCCTGCGGATGGATTTGGGGCAAGTGGAAATGGGGGATTCCAAAAAGCAATTTTTTCTTCACAACGCTTCCCTCGGGGTTCATTCACTGGCTGTGGAAAAACGAAACGAATACAAACGCAACCTGGGTCTCAACAAGGCCCTGGGCATCAGTTGGGCCCTTCTGGAAACTATCTGGAAGCCGCCCCGATTGGAAGGGCGGATAGAAAGCCGCGAACGGGCCGAATTCCTCCGTTCTCCCTTCGTTTTCATCGGGAACAACACCTACGACACCAACAGCCTGGCCTTTCTGGACCGGAAATCCTTGACTGACGGACGGCTGACCGTTTTATACTCGCCGCCGATTCCGTCCCGTTCGCTTCTGAAGCTGGCGGTACTGACGCTGGTCAAACGCAGTTTCCGCGAAATACCCGAACTGATCAATCTGCACACGGAGGAGGTCACCATTCGAACCCGGAAAAAACACCTGAAGCTGATTCTGGACGGAGAATTCATGAAGATTCCCCCGCCCCTGACCTTTCGCATTCATCCCCAGAGTTTAACCATCATCGCCCCCAAAGAGGCTGCATGACCCGACTGGCCCATGTGTCGGACCTCCATTTCGGTACGGTCAAACCGGTACTGGCCGACGGTTTGCTGGACACCCTGAACCGTCTCCAACCGGACCTGGTGGTGGTCAGCGGCGATCTCACCCAACGGGCGCGAAGCCGCCAATACCGGGCCGCCCGGGAGTACCTGGATAAAATTCCTTTTCCCAAAATCGTGGTGCCGGGAAATCATGACGTCCCTCTTTACCATGTCTATAACCGGTTTTTCCATCCCTTGAGAAATTACAAGCGATACATCACCACCGACCTGGCCCCGATGTACCAGGACGACCAGGTGGCGGTGCTGGGAATCAACACGGCCCGGTCTTTCACCCGTAAAGACGGTCGATTGTCGGTTTCACAGATCCGCCTGATTTACCAGCGCTTCTGCGGACTTCCTCCGGATGTTTTTCGAGTCCTGGTCACCCATCATCCATTTTTGTCTCCTCCGGGAGGCCCCAAGCGGGTGGTCGGCAGGGCGGAAAAGGCCCTTCGATATCTGGAAAAATGCGGATTGGGCCTGGTCCTCTCCGGCCACTATCACATGAGCTACGCCGACGGCTCCCATGCGGCCTATCGCGCGCTTCAGAGTTCGGTCCTGGTGGTTCAGGCCGGCACCGCCACCTCCCGGCGGGTCCGGAAAGAACGGAACGCCTTTAACTTCATTCAAAGAACCGAGGGAAAGGTGATGCTGGATGTACACATGTGGGACGGCGGCGCCTTTGCACCGGTTCGGCGTGAAGTCTTTCAACGCAACGGCCGCAAGCGGTGGGAAAAACAAGAAGATAAAACGATTCCCCCCGGCTTGCGACACACAGGAGACATTTGATTTCATGAAAAGAGTTGTAAAAGCACTCGGGATGGCACTGATGGCGGTATCGTTCCTGGCGGCCCTGTCGGGGTGTTATTCCACCGGCCGGGCCATCGGGGAGTCCCTGCGAAAGGTGGAAGCGAAAATCGATCGGTTTCAGGAAGGGTACGAAGACGGCCGGTACGGTTATTTCGAAGGACCCTCCCCTTTCGATATTCTCGAGGAACCGGGACCCGACTTGAGCTCGGGGCCGATGCCTGATACACTCGGCATCCAGGAGCCGGCGGCGCTTTCGGTTCCCGAACCCCTGGAAAATGAAATTGAGGAACCGATCGTGCCGGACGTTCCAAGAGAGCCATGACCGCCTATTTCATTCGCCGTTTTCTTCTGATCATTCCCACTTTCCTCGGGATCACCATCATGGTGTTCACCATCACCCGGTTTGTGCCCGGCGGACCCATTGAGCGGATCATTCTGCAGGCCCAGCAGATGCAGAACACCGTGGGCGCCGGCCCGTCGGGAATGGCGGGCGATGAACGATCGCAGCCGCTTTCGGAGTCCCAGATTCAGCAGCTGAAGGAATATTACGGCTTCGACAAACCGATTCTGGTGAGCTACCTGGAATGGTTGGGCAAGGTGTTGACCGGCGATCTGGGCACCTCCACCCGGTATTACGACCCGGTCTGGGAGATGATCAAAAGCCGCATCCCCATATCGCTGTATTTCGGTGTCTTGACCATGATCCTGACCTATGGGGTCTGCATCCCATTAGGGCTGGCCAAGGCGATTCGGCACAAGAGCGCCTTCGACAATATCAGTTCGGTGGTCGTCTTCATCGGGTATGCCATTCCCGGATGGGTGGCCGGGGTGCTGATGCTGATGCTGTTCTCCTCTCGGTGGGAAATTTTTCCTTTGGGGGGACTCACCAGCGACATGTTTTTCGAATATTCGGCTTGGGAAAAAGTAGTAGACATCGTCTGGCACACGGTCCTGCCCCTGACCGCCTACATGATCGGTTCCTTCACCGTCATGACCTTTCTCATGAAAAACACCGTCATGGACAATCTCGCATCGGATTACGTGCGCACCGCCATCGCCAAAGGGCTGCCGTTTAAAAAAGCGGTTTTCAACCATGCCCTGCGAAACAGCCTGATCCCCATCGCCACCCACTTCGGCAATAATATCTCCATCATTCTCACCGGGTCCTTTCTCATCGAAAAGGTGTTCAACATCAACGGCATGGGGCTTCTCGGCTATGAATCGATCCTCGACCGAGACTACCCGGTGGTGATGGGGATTCTGGTCATTTCCTCTCTATTGTTGATGATCGGGAATATTCTGTCGGACATCTGTGTGGCCTTCGTGGACCCGAGGGTGCAATTCAAATGAAGCTGTTTCAGAACATCAATCCGCTCACGCTTCGCAAAATGCGGCGGTTCAAGTCGATTCGGCGGGGGTATTACTCCTTTCTGGTCTTCGTCCTGCTGATTCTGATCTCCATCTTCGCCGAACTCCTGGTCAACAGCCGGGCCCTGGTGGTCCGCTATGAGGGGGAATGGTTTTTCCCCACCTACGGCGACATGATTCCGGGCGCCGTCTTCGGCCTCGATTACGCTTACGAAACCAATTATCGACAGCTTCAGGAAAAGTTTCAGTCGGAAAAAAGAGGCGACTGGGTCCTGCTGCCGCCGGTGCCCTACAATGCCTATGAAAACGACCTCAAAGAAAATGCCTGGCCCCCCTTTCCGCCTTCTTTTGAGGATCGCCACTACCTGGGAACCGATGTGGTGGGCCGGGACGTGGTAGCCCGCCTGGTCTATGGATTCCGCATCGCCATCTTTTTTTCCCTGGGCCTGCTTCTGGCCAACTACACCATCGGGGTCTCCATCGGCTGCTCCATGGGGTACCTGGGGGGAAAATTCGACCTCTTCTTTCAACGGATCATCGAAATCTGGTCCAATGTGCCCTTTCTCTATGTCATTATCATCATCTCCTCCATCGTGGTACCCAACTTCTGGCTTCTGATCCTGATCATGGCCTTTTTCGGCTGGATCAACATCACCTGGACCATGCGGACGATCACCTACAAGGAAAAGGCCCGGGAGTACGCCCTGGCGGCCAAGGCCCTGGGCGCCTCCAATATGCGGGTGATCTTCAACCATATCATTCCCAATACGGTGGCCATTATCGTCACCTTCGCGCCGTTTTCAGTATCCAGCGGCATCGTGGCCCTCACCTCCCTCGATTATCTCGGATTCGGCCTGCCCCCGCCCACCCCGAGCTGGGGGGAACTTCTTCAGCAAGGATGGGCCAACATGTGGGCCTGGTGGATCGCCGGTTCGGTGATTGCGGCCATGATCGTCACCCTGCTTACGGTGACCTTCATCGGCGAGGCGGTCCGGGAAGCCTTCGATCCCAAACTCCACACCGTTTATGAATAAGCGGTGTGAAAAACCAAAAATCCTGCTTATATTCTTGACTGCAACTTCTTGGATTGAATCTGAAATCCGCAAAACCTGCATCAACAGAAAGGATGGACATGCATAGACGATACTTCCCGGCTCTGACGGCCGCTCTTTTTCTCCTTTTGACCGCAATCCCCGCGCTCGGGGCTTCTCCGGAACTGCCTGAAGAAGTCGAGTGGCTCACCAACACGGATGATCCGATCTACGCTTCACCGGAAGCAAAAAAGGGCGGCATGTACAACACCGCCATCGCCAGTTTTCCCCTCACCTTTCGAACCGTGGGGCCCGATTCCAATTCGAGCTTTCGTAGCGCCATTCTCGGCAACCAGCTGAGTCTGATCGGGATTCACCCCAACACCGAGAGCATTATTCCGGAGCTGGCCACCCACTGGGCGTTCGGCAAAGACAAGAAGACCATGTACTTCAAGCTCAATCCGGATGCCCGCTGGTCCGACGGCCACCCGGTGACCGCCGATGATTTCGCCTACACCCTGGAGTTCATGCGCTCGGAGCATATCATCGCCCCCTGGTACAACGACTATTACACCAAGGAGATCGACAAGGTCATCCTCTACGACGACCATACCCTGGCGGTGGTCAGCACCAAGGCGGTGCCCGATCTGCACCTGAAAATACCCATCGGACCCACTCCCCGCCATTTTTACGGGGAATTGGATGAAAGCTTTGTTCAGACATACAACTGGAAAATCGTGCCCAACACCGGTGCATACCAGATCGCGGATTTCAAAAAGGGCCGCCACATCATGTTCAAACGAAAGAAGGATTGGTGGGCACGGGAGCTGAAGTATTTTCAAAACCGGTTCAATGTCGATTATGTCAAGTACACGGTGGTTCGGGATTTCAACCTCATGTGGGAGCACTTCAAACGGGGCAAGATCGACACCTTTCCCATGACCATTCCCCAATACTGGCACGTCAAGTCCAAGATCCGGGAGGTCGGCAACGGCTATATCCACCGAATCTGGTTCTTCAACAACACCCAGCAGTCGGCCCAGGGAATGTGGCTCAACCAGGCCAAGGAGATCTTCAAAGACCCCAAGGTCCGGTCCGCCTTTGCCCATGCCATGAACATCGAAAAGGTGATCGACCAGGTGTTGCGGGGGGATTATTACCGTCTTGAAAACGGGTATGTGGGATACGGCCGGTATTCCAATACGGAGGTTCGGGCCCGGCGCTTCGATCTGGAGAAAGTGAAACAGTACATGAGCGAAGCGGGTTGGACCCGGGGCTCGGACGGCATCTGGGAAAAGGACGGCCTGCGCTTTTCCGTGGAGGTGACCTACAGCAATGAGGAGCACACCCCGCGACTGGTGGTGCTCAAGGAAGAGGCCAAAAAGGCGGGGCTGGAACTTCGGCTTCAGAAGCTGGACCCTTCGGCCGCCTACAAGAAGGTGATGGAGAAAAAGCATGACGTGGCCTGGATGGGGTGGTCCACCTCCCTGCGCCCGCGTTTCTGGGAACACTACCATTCGGTCAACGCTTTCAAACCCCAGACCAACAACATCACCAACACCGCCGATCCCGAACTGGATCCGATGATCATCGCCTACCGCAATTCCCTGGATGAAGAAGAGCGAATTCGGCTTTCCATCGAAATGCAGAAAAAAATCCATCAGATCGGCCCCTTTGTTCCCACCTTCATGGTGCCCTATGTGCGCCATGCCTGCTGGCGGTGGTGGCGTCTTCCGGATCCCCCCGGCACTCGGCACAGCAGCGATCTCTTTCTGCCCTTTGACAGCACCACCGGGGGGCTCTTCTGGTATGACGAGGCCCTGCACGAAGAGACCGAAGAAGCCATGAAACGGGGCAGACCGCTGGAGCCGGTCACGAACGTGGATAAAACCTATATGATGCCGTTCCTGAAATAGGCCCTTCGGCGGCCGAGTGGACGTGGACAATGCGACCTTGAAACCGATCTTAGAAGTCAAGAACCTGGTGACCGCATTCGATACCGAAGAGGGACGGATCCGGGCGGTGGACGACGTCAGCTTTTCGGTGCCCGCGGGCGGCACCCTGGGGGTGGTGGGCGAATCGGGATGCGGCAAGAGCGTGACCGCCCTGTCGGTGATGCGGCTTCTGCCCAAGCCTATGGGACAAATCCTGTCCGGTGAGATCCGGTTCGACGGCGTCGATATCGCCCACCTGCCGGCCGAGGAGATGTTCGCGGTGCGGGGCAACCGGATCTCCATGATCTTTCAGGAACCGATGACCGCCCTCAATCCGGTCCATAGAATTGGCAAACAGCTTCGCGAGGTGTTCCGGCTCCACTTCCCGAATATGGATGACGCCCAGATTCGGCAATCGGCCCTGGAGATGCTCAAAAAGGTGGGCATTCCCGAACCCGAGCAGCGGCTGCGGGAGTATCCGCATCAGATCTCCGGCGGGATGCGCCAGCGGGTCATGATCGCCATGGCCCTGGCCTGCAAACCCGAGATCCTGATCGCCGATGAACCGACCACCGCCCTGGACGTCACCATTCAGGCCCAGATCCTGACCCTGATCCAAAACCTTCAGGAAGAGACCGGCATGTCGGTGATTTTCATCACCCATGACCTCGGGGTTATCGCGGAAATCAGCGACTCGGTGGTGGTGATGTATGCAGGCAAGGTGGCCGAGGCCGCACCGGTCACGGAATTGTTTCGGAATCCCCGGCATCCTTATACCCAGGGGCTTCTGTCTGCCATTCCCCGTCTGGAAACCCCGCGTAAAACCCGTCTCAACATCATCAAGGGGATCGTGCCGAGTCTCTATGATCTGCCCGAAGGCTGCCGGTTTCAGAACCGCTGCCCTTTTGCCCGGCCGGTCTGTAAAGAACAGCCGCCTCTGTACAAAGTGAATCCCGACCATGTCTCGGCCTGCCATTTCCGGGACGAACTGCCGGAAATCAAAAAACCCCATGAGATCTCCGCCTTCAAGCCGGAACCCGAGATCGATGCCGGTGAACCCGCGCCGCAAGCCGCGTCTTCGCCGCCTTCTTCTGAAAGCATTGCTCTGGATGTCGCCGATTTGAAAATGCACTTTCCCATCCA
The DNA here is from genome assembly GCA_964573705.1 of uncultured Desulfobacterales bacterium. Lineage (GTDB taxonomy): Bacteria > Desulfobacterota > Desulfobacteria > Desulfobacterales > Desulfococcaceae > JAABSQ01. The sequence goes on along the minus strand of CAZNLT010000183.1, from coordinate 1,087 downwards.
TGGCGGCATTTTTCTGCGCCGGGTGGCCACCGTGTTCGCCGTGGATGGGGTGTCGTTCAAAATCCGAACCGGCCGGACCTTGGGGCTGGTGGGCGAATCCGGGTGCGGAAAAACCACGGTGGGCCGGTGTATCATTCGGCTCTATGATCCCACCGACGGCCGCATCCTGTTCGACGGCCGGGATCTCTGCCGCCTGGACCGAAAAGAACTTCAGGCGGTGCGGCGGGATGTACAGATGATCTTTCAAGACCCGTTCGAATCCCTCAACTCCCGCAAGACCGTTGCCGGAATCGTGGGGGAACCCTTCGTCATTCACGGCATCGGCGCCCCGGATGAACGGCGGGACCGGGTGAAGGCCCTGCTTGCCCGGGTGGGATTGCCCGAAAATGTCTTGACCCGGTTTCCCCATGAATTCAGCGGGGGCCAGCGGCAGCGCATCGGGGTGGCCCGGGCGTTGGCCCTGAATCCGCGGCTGATCGTGGCGGATGAGCCGGTCTCGGCCCTGGATGTCTCCATCCAGTCTCAGATTCTCAACCTGCTGTTGGATCTTCAGCGGGAGATGGGGCTCACCTATCTCTTCATCTCCCATGATCTGTCGGTGGTCAAACACATTTCCGATCATGTTGCGGTGATGTATCTGGGCGTGATCGTCGAATGTACCGATGCCGACACCATCTATGACCAACCGATCCACCCGTATACCCGGGCCCTCATCTCAGCCATTCCGGTCCCCGATCCCGATGCGAAACGGGAGTCTCAGATCCTGAAGGGGGATGTACCCTCGCCGGTCAATCCGCCGTCGGGATGCAGGTTTCGAACCCGATGCCCCATTGCCGTCGACCGATGCATCCATGAGGCGCCGCCGCTGAGACCCGCCCCCGGCACCCAAGGCGACGAGCACCTGGTGGCCTGCCACCGGGCCGAGTATGTACAGAGTGAATTGCTGAAGGAGGCGTAAGGGAGATCGGAAACGGGTAATGGGAATAGATACACCCGACAAATCGAAGCACCCCTTTTATCCCTTTGCCGTTCGCTATAAGCACAAAATTCAGTTGGATCATTAAATTTCAATTAGTTATGGAACTCT
>CAZNLT010000182.1:0-11509 GCA_964573705.1 uncultured Desulfobacterales bacterium | reverse complement strand
ACGGCTGGAGCATGTTCCACCTTCTCGGGGAATGGACCCGCCTGTATGCACATCCGGAATCCTCCCTGCCCTCTTTGGACCTTTCTTTCCGGGATTATGTGTCGGCGCTCGAACAATGCAAGGCATCGGAACAATACCGCCGCGACCGGGCCTACTGGATGGAGCGTTTGCCGGACCTGCCCATGGCCCCGGACCTGCCCCTGGCCCGGGACCCGGGATCGATCACCCGGCAGCGATTCAGCCGGCTGGAGACAAGGCTTACGCCCGATACCTGGCTGCGGCTAAAAAAACGGTCCCGGGATGAAGGATTGACCCCTTCGGGAATCCTGCTGGCGGCTTTTGCGGAAACCCTTGCAGCCTGGAGCCGCCGGCCGCAATTCATCATCAATTTGACATTGTTCAACCGGCTGCCGCTGCATCCCCGGGTTAACGATATCGTCGGTGATTTCACGTCCCTGACCCTCCTGGCCGTCGACTGCACATCCGGCGAAACATTTCTCCAAAGGGCCTTGAACCTGCAGCGCCGACTCTGGCAGGACCTGGATCATCCCCTTGTCAGCGGCGTGGAAGTCCAGCGGGAGCTGGCCAAAAAACGCGGTCAGCAGCAGGCCGGGGCCATGCCAATCGTCTTTACCAGCGCATTAGGAATGGAACAGGATCAAAACAGCCGTACCGGCGAAAACCAGGGCGGCGAAAAATGGATGGGCAGGCTTGTCTACAACATCACCCAGACCCCCCAAGTCTGGCTGGATCATCAGGTACTGGAGCAAGACGGTGCTTTGGTCCTGATCTGGGACGCGGTACAGGGCCTCTTCCCGCCGGGCCTATTGGACGATATGTTCAACCCCTATTGCCGCCTGCTGGAATCTTTGGCCGGTGGGAAAACGCCATGGCGGAAAGCCGCGGATACCCTTATTTCGGTTCCCGGGCTTGAAAAAAGGATCGCGGCAAACGCCACCGGTGCCCCCATCTCCGACAAAACCCTCACCGACCTGTTTGGGAATCAGGCAGCGCAGCGTCCAAGCCACCCGGCGGTCATTGTTCCCGGCCGGCGGCTGGACTACGGGCAACTCAATCAATATGCCGAGCACATCGCCCAAATGTTGCGGCAAAAAGGAGTTGAACCGGGGCGGTTGGTTGCGGTCGTCATGGAAAAAGGCTGGGAACAGGTAGCGGCCGTGCTCGGCATCCTCAAGGCCGGGGCTGCATATTTGCCGATCGATCCGGCCGCACCCGCGCAACGCCTGGAGCACCTTATTAAAAACGGGGAAGCCGCGTTTTGCCTTACCCAGCCGTGGGTGAAAAACCGCCTGCAATGGCCCGAAACCGTCGAATGTATCATTGTTGAGGCGGAAATCCCCGCACCAGATGCATTTTCTTCGGAAAGTGCCGCAACCCCTGGAGATCTTGCCTATGTCATCTATACATCTGGTTCCACGGGGCTGCCCAAAGGGGTCATGATCGATCACCGGGGGGCGGTCAATACCATCCTGGATATCAACGAACGGTTCTCCCTGGGGCCTGAAGACCGCGTTCTTGCGCTTTCCAACCTGAACTTCGACCTGTCGGTTTACGATATTTTCGGACTCTTGGCATGCGGTGGTACGATCGTCATGCCCGAGGCGGACAGGTACAAGGACCCCGCCCACTGGCTCGACCTGATGCGGAAAGAGGGGATTACGGTCTGGAATACGGTTCCGGCCTTGATGCAGATGCTTATCGAATACGTTTCCGACGGCAACAGCACCTTACCGCAGTCCCTGCGCCTTATCATGTTGAGCGGAGACTGGATTCCCCTCGACCTGCCGGATAAAATCAGGGCTGCGGCAGACGGGGTCAAAGTCATCAGCCTTGGCGGAGCGACGGAAGCCTCCATCTGGTCCAATTTATATCCCGTAAAAACCGTTGATGAAAACTGGAAAAGCATTCCCTACGGTAAGCCGATGGTGAACCAGCAGTTGCATGTATTGAACGAATTCATGTCCGACTGCCCCGTCTGGGTGCCGGGCAAGCTGTACATCGGCGGTGTCGGTGTCGCCAAGGGATATTGGAAGGATGACGAGAAAACACGAAACCGTTTCATCGTCCACCCTGAAACCAAAGAACGGCTGTATTGCACCGGCGACCTGGCGCGCTGGCTGCCTGACGGCAACGTCGAATTTCTGGGCAGGGAGGATTTCCAGGTAAAAATCGACGGCTATCGAATAGAGCTTGGGGAAATCGAAGCCGTGTTGAAAACATACCCGGAAATAAAAAACGCCCTGGTAACCGTCGTCAACGGCGCTGCAGGGAAAAGAATGCTCGCAGCCTATATCATCCTAAAGGACAAAGGATCCGGGGCATCCGGAAACGACTTCGATGCGGAGCCGATTCGCCGGTTTATCGAAGACTATCTCCCGGGGTACATGATCCCCGCCGTTTACGTTCCCATAGACGCCTTTCCCATCACCGCCAACGGGAAGGTCGACAGGAATGCCCTGCCCGAACCGGCCGGGGACTTGCTTGAGACCCGGGTCCCGATGGTGATGCCCCGGACGTTTCTGGAAAAAGAGGTTTTGGAAATCTGGAAAACGATACTCGGCGTCGAACGGATTGGTGTCCGGGAGCGTTTTTTCGAACTGGGAGGGGATTCCCTGCTTGCCGTCGCCCTGGTCAATGCCGTAAACCGAAAATACCCCGTCGGTCTCTGCCTGCCGGATTTGTTCGCGCACCCCGATGTTGAGGGCCTGTCCACCCGGATCGGAAACGCGCTGACCGGAAAAACCGGTGCATCCGCAAACACCGATCCGCTTCCCGTAATCACACCGGATCCCAAAAACCGACATGAGGCATTTCCCCTGACGGACGTGCAGCAGGCGTATTTGATCGGCCGGAGCAGCGCCTATGAACTCGGAAATGTGGCAACCCACATATACGCGGAATTCGACCGGAAAGGCACGGACATCGAAAACCTGAACACGGCTTTCGAAAAGTTGATCGCGGCCCATGAAATGATGAGGATGGTCATCTTACCCGGAGGCATGCAGAAAATCCTGGAAAAAGCGCCGCCATACAAATTCGAAGTGATCGATTATCGCAACCGGGATGCGGATGAAACCCAAAAGGGTCTGGCTGAAACCCGTGAAAAAATGTCCCATCGGATGCTTCCCGTCGACCGATGGCCCCTTTTCGATATCCGGATTTCCTCATTGGCCGGAGACGTCGTCAGAATTCATTTGAGCTTCGACGCCTTGGTCGTGGACGCATGGAGCCTCTTCATTTTGTTTAAAGACTGGTGCGATCTGTACGACGATCCGGATCGCGTGATCGAACCGGCCGAATTATCGTTTCGCGACTACGTCTTGGCCCAGGGGAAAGTCCGGGAATCATCTCTGTACCAAAGGGACAAGGCGTTTGCCGTCGATCGATTGCCCGCGCTCCCCCCCTTCCCCGCCCTGCCCATGACCGGTCCTTTAAGTTCCGTCGAAAAACCCCGGTTTGAGCGTTACGCCGCATCGATGGAAAAAACCGAATGGGAAAAATTGAAACAACGGGCCACGAGAAACGGGATCACCCCATCCGGTATATTGCTGGGAATCTATTCCCTGGTACTCGCCCATTACAGCAAAGGATCCGAATTCACCCTAAATTTGACCCTTTTCAATCGGCTCCCCCTCCATGATCAAGTCAACCGGACGGTCGGCGATTTCACTTCCTTGACCCTCCTGCCGATCAAAAAGCCTGAAAACGAGGCGCTGATCGACTGGGTCCGCAACCTGCAGGTCTCCCTCTGGGACGTTGTGGAACACCGCTATTTCAGCGGCGTGGACATGATCCGGGAATTTGCTGCGATGAACCGTAATTTCCGGGGTGCGGCATTTCCCATCGTCTTCACCAGCGCACTGGGATATGATGGGGAAAGCGGCGAAGGCTCGACCTTGAGCCGGATGGGGGATCTGGTTTACGGGATCACCCAGACCCCCCAGGTAGCCATCGACCACCAGGTCATGGAGCGTGACGGAGACCTGCTCTATAACTGGGATGTGGTCTCCTCCCTTTTCCCGGACGGCATGATCCAGGAAATGTTCGATGCCTACAACACGCTGTTAAAAATGCTCGCGGCCGAAGCCCCCCCCTGGCATGACGGGGCCGATCGGCTGGTTTCCGGCGTCACTGACGATAAACATCCGGATTACAACGACACGGATCGGCCCGTATCCTGCGCATTGATGCATACCCTGTTTGAAAGCAGGGCCTTAGCCCAACCCGGCCGGCCGGCGATCATTACAAAAGATGCGGTCATGGATTATGGGACCTTGAACAAGCACGCCCGGCATATCGGCGGCATTCTGGCCGGCAACGGGGTTGCACCCGGCGATCTGATTGCGGTGATGATGAACAAAAGCTGGGAACAGGTAGCTGCGGTCCTGGGAATCCTCAATTCGGGTGCGGCCTACCTCCCCCTCGACCCGGACCTGCCCGAAGCCCGCGTCGCCCACATCCTGGCTCATGCCGGGGTCGATACGGTCCTGACGCGATCTTGCGAAACCGTTCATAGCCTCTTGGCTTCCTTGAATGCAACGGTGATCGACGTCGACCGCCTGAGACCGGAAAAAAGCGATGTCGGGAACGCAGCACCGTTGCAAAAACCCGGGGATCTCGCCTATGTCATCTACACTTCCGGCTCGACCGGGCTTCCCAAGGGGGTGATGATCGATCACAAAGGGGCGGTCAACACGATTCTCGACGTCAACGAACGCTTCGGCATTGATTCCGACGACAAGGTCTTCGCCTTGTCCGAATTGAGCTTCGACCTGTCGGTCTACGACATTTTCGGCACATTGGCCGCCGGCGGAACCATCGTCATGCCTTCGGCGGAAGATAAAAAAGATCCGACCCGCTGGATGGAAATGATCGAAGAAACCGGGGTTACGATATGGAACTCCGTGCCGATGCTGATGCAAATGCTCGCCGAGCACGCATCGGGAAACAAAAAAAGACTTCCCGCATCCTTGCGCCTTGTACTTCTCAGCGGCGACTGGATTCCTTTGGACCTGCCGGAAAAAATCCGGGCCTTGTCCGAAGAAATCCGCATAGTCAGCCTCGGAGGCGCTACCGAAGCCTCCATATGGTCCATCTATCACCCCGTCGATACCGTAAAAGAAGACTGGAAAAGCATTCCCTACGGCCAGCCCATGGGAAATCAGAAATTCTATGTATTCAATGAGTCGATGCAAAAATGTCCGGACCGGGTCCACGGGCATCTATATATCGGCGGTATCGGGCTGGCCAAAGGATATCTCAACGATCCGGACCGGACGAATAAAAGCTTTGTTCGCCACCCCGATACCGATGAGCGCCTCTATCGCACCGGCGACATCGGATGTTTCCATCCGGATGGGTATATCGAGTTTCTGGGCAGGGATGATTTCCAGGTAAAGGTAGGCGGTTACCGGATCGAACTTGGAGAGATCGAAAGCGCATTGAAGCGCTGCCCGGAAGTGGAGAGCGCGGTTGCGAAAGTCATCAAACCGGATAACGGCGAACCGTTTCTAGCTGCATACGTGGTTTGCGGGGCAAAAGCGGACGACATCCCGGAAACGTTGAAAACCCGGCTGCACGAAGAAATTCCCGCATATATGGTTCCCAACATCATTTTACGGCTCGACAGCCTGCCGTTGTCGACAAACGGCAAGGTGGACAGGAACGCATTGCCCGAGCCGGACGCAATCGGCCGGGGTACCGAACGGCGTTTTAATCCGCCGGAAACACGGATGGAAAAAACACTGGCTGAAATATGCAGGCGCATCATCGGCCTTGAAGAAATGGATGTCGAAACCGGTTTTTTCAATTCAGGGGCAACTTCCCTTCATCTTGTGCAGATCCAGAATGAGATGAAAAATCGATTGAACATCGAACTGTCGATTGCCGACCTGTTTGCCTACCCCACCATACGGCACTTGGCCGGATATCTTTCCAAAGAAAATGAAAACAACGGACTACAGGAAGCAGACCAACGGGCCGAACGGCGCCGGCGGGTGCGAAACAAAAATCGGCCGACGAAAAACCCGTCAACCTGAAATCCGTCAATAATACAAGAAAAAATCGCATAACGTATATTATGGAGCTTTCGCAAGATGATACACCACGACAATACAATGGATCCTGAAGCAAGTATCGCCATCATCGGGATGAGCTGCCGATTTCCCGGTGCGAAAAATATCGATGAATTCTGGAACAACTTGAAAAAAGGCGTCGAGTCGATCACCCATTTCACGGATGAGGAACTCATGCAAAACGGGTTGACGCGGGAAGAGATGCGCAATGACGCCGATTTCGTCAAGTCCGGGTTCATCCTGGATGACGTCGATGCCTTCGACGCCTCCTTTTTTGAATATTCTCCGACGGAAGCGAGGCTGATGGACCCCCAGCACCGGATATTCCTCGAGTGCGCATGGGAAGCCCTGGAAGATTCCGGATATCCCCCTGATTCGCCGGACGGAAGCGTCGGCGTTTTCGCGGGCGCCAGGATGAGCACCTATCAATTCAATTTCGACGGCAAATGGCACGAAGGGGGCATCACTTCCGTCTTCAGGAACCTTGTCGGCAACGACAAGGACTACCTGACGTCCCGGGTTTCTTATAAACTCAACCTGAAAGGGCCCAGCGTCACCGTCCAATCCGCGTGCTCGACCTCGCTGGTCGCGGTTCATCTCGCGTGTGAAAATCTCTTAAGCGGCAACTGCGACATGGCATTGGCCGGAGGAGCGGCCATCATGGTCCCCCAGAAAATGGGATACCGGTACCAGGAAGGCATGGTCTTTTCCCGGGACGGGCATTGCCGGCCCTTCGATGCAAGGGCAGACGGCATGGTCGGGGGCAACGGCGTCGGGATCGTCGTCTTGAAAAGGCTTGATGATGCAATTGCCTCCGGGGACAACGTTTTCGCGGTGATCCGCGGATCAGCCGTCAACAACGACGGTTCCCTGAAAATGGCATATACTTCACCAAGTGTGGAAGGGCAATCGGAGGTCATCAAAGAAGCGATGGCGATTTCCGCCGTCCCCGCGGAAAGCATATCCTATATCGAAACCCACGGTACGGGCACCGCCCTCGGGGATCCGGTTGAAATTGCGGCCCTTAGCCGGGTATTTCGGACCCAAACCGATAAAAAAGGCTTTTGCGCCATCGGTTCCGTGAAGTCGAACCTCGGCCACTTAGACACCGCAGCAGGTGTGGCCAGCCTGATCAAAACCGCACTGGCCATCGAATACGGGGAAATTCCGCCGAGCCTGAATTTCGATCAACCCAATCCGCAAATTGATTTCGAGAACTCTCCTTTCTTCGTGAACACACGATTATCCGAATGGAAAGGCGATCATTATCCGAGGCGCGCAGGTGTCAGTTCCTTCGGTTTCGGGGGGACAAACGCCCATGTGATCCTCGAACAAGCCCCGGAAAAAAAGACCGTCATGAAAAACCGCGCCTCCAAAAACCACATCCTTACCGTCTCAGCCAAAAGGCCGGAAGGATTGTCGTCCCTGCTCGGACAATACGGCGATTTTCTGTCGAACGGCCACAACAAGACGATGGCGGACATCTGCTACACCGCCAATGCCGGACGCAGCCATTTTCCGTATCGTGCGGCATTCATCGCGGATTCTTTGGAAGACCTCAAACAAAGGATCCAGAAACGGGCACAAGGCGAAACCGGTTTCCGGCCTGCGGACGAAAATCCATGTTCGAAAATGGTATTCCTGTTTCCCGGGAACGGGCCGAAAAGTTCCGACGCGGTAAGGAAATTGTACGATTTTCTGCCTGCTTTCAAAAAAGAACTGGACCGGTGTGATGAAATCATGCGCGAACGCCACAACCGTTCCATTCTTACCGAATTGCTGGATGATAATGAAACCGCATTCAGCCGGGCCGCTTTTTTTGCCTTTCAGTACGCCTTTTCGAATATGCTGCGTTTTTGGGGCATTGCGCCTGCTGCGGTCATCGGCAGCGGTGTCGGTGAGATCGCAGCGGCCTGTTTTTCGGGCGTCATCACGCCGGAAGACGGGTTGTACTTAGCCGTTTCAATGGATGCGGGTATCGAACAGATCACCGGTTTCGATCACATCATCGCGGCGATGAACTTCGAAAAACCCGGGATTCCCCTGCTTTACAGCGAAACCGGCAATAAGGTGAACGACCGGGACGCCTTGACCGGCGAATACTGGAAAAAGCGAATCGTCGGGGCCGATCAGCCGGCAGCTGCCGCTAACGCCACGCAAACTTCCGAATTCGAAATCATCTTTGAAATCGGTATCGCAACAGGTACCCGTTTCCCGGAACCGGCCGATCGTTTTCGGCCGGATGGAAGCGGGTTATGGCTCATGGGGATCACGGAGGGAAAAGACGGTCTTGCCGGCGTTCTGGAAAATCTCGGCGAACTCTATGTCCGCGGGGCCAAAGTGGATTGGAACCGGTTTTATACAAAAGACGAGGCGAATCGCGTCCGCCTGCCGACCTATCCGTTCGAAAAAACGAAATTCTGGATCGAACGAAAAGCCAAAGAAGCGGATGGACCCATAAAAAAGGCGGATCCGATATCGAATGACATATCGGGCCGTTTATGGGAAGCCGTCGGCCGATATGGAAAAAACGGTTCCGAAAGCGGCCTCTCCCGGCTCGGGCTTTCGGAATACGAGAAAAACGAACCGGTGATGAAGCGTCTTTTCGCCTCTTACATCTCCCGGGCATTCAATCAAATCGGCCTTTTTACGGAAAAAGAGGAAGTACAAAGCGTCGACGACATCCTGACGTTTTTTCCGATCCTGCCCAAATACAAACAACTGCTTCCCCGTCTTTTAGACGGGCTTTTACAATCCGGATTGATCGAAAAGGATGAAAACGGTTACAAGCATTTGACCTCCGTGAACACGGAGGAAATCGAAGCTGCCGTAAAAACCCTGGAAGTGATGAAGATGTTCGCCGACAATCCCGCAAGCCTCGATTTTATCGTAAAAAGCGGAGAAAATCTCGGTGATGTATTGATGGGAAAACAGGATCCCATGGAGGTCCTGTTCCCGGCGGGATCCTTCGAACTTGTCGAAGAGATGTACCGGAATGCCCCCCAGTCCCGATACTATAACAATATCATCAAAGAAATCCTTACAGGCGTTTTTACGGCATTGCCGGAAGACACCCCACTTTCGATACTCGAAATCGGCGCGGGAACCGGTTCGACCACTGCATCCTTGCTGCCCGTATTGCCGGCCGGCAGGGTCTCCTATACCTTTACGGACGTGTCACCGATTTTTCTGAAGCGGGCAGAGGAAAAATTCAAGGCGTTTCCTTTTCTTGAAACGGAGATCCTGGACATCCACGAAGATCCCCGGCGGCAAGGCATGAAAAACCGGCGATTCGATATCGTGATCGCCTCGAATGTCCTCCACGCGACCCGGGTTCTCCAGGTTGCCGTGGAAAATGTCCGAAACCTGTTAGCCCCCGGGGGGCTTCTTTTGGTTCGTGAAATCACAAAACCGATGCCGCTGTTCGATATCAGTTTCGGTCCCATGTTGACCGAGCTGGTCGACGATTCCCTGAGGGGCGGCAATCCGTTTATTTCCGCGGACAAATGGGAAACGCTGCTGGAGATGAACGATTTTGCATCGTTTCAGTCGTTTCCGAAGCCGGGGACACCGCCTGAGATCCTGGATGAACACATTATCGCCGCAAGGGCTGCCGACGACCGTATGGGTGATTTGCAGCCGGCTTTTTCTCCTCCTTTGGAAAAAGACGGGATAATTGGCGATCTGATGACGTCGTGGGCTCCGGTCCCTTTGATCGGAACGAGAATCGACTCTCCGGTAGAAGAACATATCCGTTTCGTCGGCAAAATCGCCATCAGTGAACACCCTTATCTCGCGGATCATGAAATCCATGGGAACATCCTCCTGCCGGGCATGTTTTTCGTCATGATGGCCGTAAAAGGCGCTGAGGCACTTTCGGACGGGAAAGGGATCACCGTTTACGACGTTGCATTTGAAAACATCCTCGTTTTTCCCGAAAACACCGAAGCGGTTACCCTTCATACGGTTTTTTCGGAACCGGATTTGAAATCGGATTTAAAATCGGATCGGGATTCAAAAACATTCCGTATTTTCAGTGCCGCGGCAAACCGCGGCAGCGGCTGGATGCGCCATGTTTCAGGAAAATTTTCGGCCGAAGCGGATATCAGGCTGATCCGACCGGAGTTGCTCGCCGATATTCAAAAACGCTGCAGCCGGGAAATCGACATAAAAACCTATTACCGGCAGACACGGGAACGCGGATTCACCTACGGCCCGGCATTCAGTGGGATCAAAAGCCTCTTTTCGGGCGACGGGGCCGAAGCCGTCGGCAGGGTCGAACGGGTTTCGTCTTTGAAAGAAAGCGATTCCCATCAATTGATGCATCCCGCCATGCTGGATGCCTGCCTGCAATTGACGGGTGCCGTCATTCCTGCGGATATTCTCGATGATCCTTCGGCAAGCTTTATCGATGTAGGCGTTGAAAAGGTCCGGCTTTACCGGGAAGCACCGGAAACGGTCTGGTGCCATGCCAGGCTGCGAGACGGTGATGTGCGGGAGGAGAAGCAGCTTGCAGTCGATTTTACGATCATGGATTCATCCGGGAATGTCGTCGGGGAAATCCTGGGATTTTTAATCAAGGTTTCCCTTGGACAGCGCCTGGACACAACCGGATCCCGGACGAATCTCGCAGACGATTTCTACACCGTCGGCTGGCTGAAGCAATCCGGAACCGCCGCGGTCCCTTCACCGAAAGAAGGGGATTCCGGCGTCTGGATGATTTTCGGGGATACGGAAGGTGTGGGCCTTTCTCTTGCCCGGCGGCTCATTGCGCGCAATGAACGCTGTGTGATGATATCGAGCGGTGACGCATTTGCCTATGCGGACAAGACGGGAATGCACCACTACACCGTAAATCCCCTTTGCCCCGATGATTTCAAAGACCTTTTGAGCCACATGGCATACAACTTCGGTGATGACGGCGGATTTCGGCATATGGTTCACCTGTGGAGCATGGACGAACAAACGACGGGCAATCCCGAAGACGCCCAACCGCGCATATGCGCCGGGATCCTCCATCTTGTCCGGGCCGCGGCCAGGATAAAACGGCAGGAATCCTATCGGCTGTGGATGGTTACCAAGGGAGCGCAGAAGGTGCTGGAAAGCGACAACCGGCTTCATCCCGAGCAGGCGCCCTTGTGGGGGTTGAACAACGTTATTGCCAACGAGCATCCGGAACTGGCCGGTGTCGTGGTCGACCTCGATGCATCGGACCCCACCGCCCATGTCGATGCGCTTTACGGCGAGCTTTTCGAAAGCGGAAAGGAAAACCAGGTCGCATTCAGGGGGCTGGACCGATATGTGGCCCGCTTCACCCGGATAGAAGCGGTCAAAGCGCCGCCTTGCGAAAAATTGGATTTCCCTGCAGGGACATACCTGATTACCGGGGGCTTGGGCGGTCTGGGTATCGCCCT
>CAZNLT010000181.1:0-11556 GCA_964573705.1 uncultured Desulfobacterales bacterium | reverse complement strand
CCTTCCTTCCTTCCTTCCTTCCTTCCTTCCTTCCTTCCTTCCTTCCTTCCTTCCTCCTTCCTTCGATCACCTGTTTCTGATTTGTTTTATTTGAAAGCAGGCGAACCAGCACTGCCGAAGTGGATAAATACCGTTTCACTGTCCGGATGGATCAGGTCATCCTGAAAACTGTTCGATGGATAGGACACTCTAAGTATTTGTAAATATAATTAATACGTTTATATATCCGCTTGAGTGTTTGATTTCCGGACACCCGATTCTATTCCGGACCTAATGAGAACCAGATATGAGAGGCCCTCATTTCTTTTTTTTATCTCTTTGAAATTCTCCTTCAAAGAATCAAAAATCTTGTTTTAAATTCAAAAGCTTAAAAATTTTTCATTAAATATTTCCTTACATTTTTCAATTTTCCTGAACACCGCTTTTATCACGATGGCATCAATATTGCTCAGTCAAACAGCAGATATGAGAATGCCCATGCCCTTCACGGCGCATAAAATAAGAAAAGGCGGGGAGATGAACCGGACGATCGCGCTCTTAACGGCGGACCGACAAGAAGCGAAGCATATGGGCCGCGTGATCGAAGAGGGGCCCTATCAGACAGTGTTCCATTCCGATTTGGTGGATTTGGAATCGGGAATACGTTCGACACCCTGTATCGCGGTCATTTTGGATGTGGATAGTGTTCGCCTGGATAATCGAACCATTCGCCGTTTGGCGGCGACTTTCCCGGCGGTGTCTTTTTTTTGCACATCACGGGATCGGTTTCATCCGGATTTGGAGGAGGCGATCTGTCATTATCTGTTTGCCTGTCTGGCAAAGCCGGTCAATCCTGACGAACTGCATTATTTCCTGAAATGCATCAGCGACCCTGAAGAAAGTGAGTCCAGAGCGCCCCCGGACCCTTAAAGATCTGTCGGCCGCCTCTTTCAAAACAGGAAACGAAACCACGTCGATTCATATTACCGAATATATCACTGAATATATCCAGGAGTAAACATGCTCACCAAAAACACGGAACGAAAAACATTAATGAAGGATTTTCTCGACAATATCAGGCTGTCCAGAAGGTCCTTTGTAAAGGCTTCGGCGGCAACCGGTGCTGCGGCGCTTTCAGGGGTCGGCCCTTCATGGGACCTCAATGCCCTGGCCGCCGTATCCGAAGGTCAGGATGGCGGCATGGGCAGATGGCTGCCGGCCACCTGTCAGGGATGCACCTCCTGGTGCTCCGTGCAGGTCTATGTCGTCGACGGACGGGCGGTGAAGGTTCGGGGAAATCCTCATTCAAAAGTCAATATGGGGGCCCGCTGCGTGCGGTCGCACCTGGCCATCCAGCAGCTTTATGATCCGGACCGGATAAAGGTCCCGATGAAGCGGACCAATCCGAAAAAGGGGCGCAACCAGGACCCCGGCTTCGTGCCGATTACATGGGATGAAGCCCTCGACACCATCGCCGACAAAATCATGGAGCTGCGCGACAACAATGAAACACACAAATACATGCTCATGCGGGGACGCTACTCATATCTGCGCGACATCCTCTACGACCGGATGACCAAGATCATCGGCTCTCCCAACAATATTTCCCACAGCGCCATCTGCGCAGAAGCGGAAAAGTTTGGACCCTACTACACCGAAGGCTACTGGGGTTATCGCCAGTATGACGTATTGAAAGCTCATTACATTATCTTATGGGGTGCGGACCCTTTAGCGGCCAATCGGCAGGTTTCCTATTATTCCAAAGTCTGGGGAGATGTTGCCGACCGGGCGACCATCGCCATCGTCGAGCCCCGGCTGTCGGCCTCGGCCGGCAAAGCCGATGAATGGCTGCCCATCATACCGGGCCGGGACGGCGCTCTGGCCGTTGCCATCGCCCATATTCTTCTGGTGAAGGGCCTGTGGTACAAACCTTTCGTGGGTGATTTCACCGACGGGGTCAACCGATTTGTTCCCGGCCAGATGGTCGACGAGACGAGCTTCGAAGAACAATACACCCACGGCCTCGTCAAATGGTGGAACCTGGAACTCAAGGACAAAACCGCCGACTGGGCGGCCGGCGTCACCGGTCTTTCCGCGGATCAGATCCGGCGGGTGGCTGAAGACTACGGCAACGCCGCGCCGCGTGCCATTTCGTGGGTGGGCGGCGGCCCCTGCATGCAGGTGCGCGGCGCTTATGCCGGCATGGCCTGCCATGCCTTGAACGGGCTGGTGGGAGCGGTCGACAATATGGGCGGCACTCTGGTCAGCAACAAGGAATACACCGGGGATTTCCCGAAACCCGATGATTTCATGGACGCCATCGCCCGGAAAGGCAAAAAGCACGAAAAGATCGACCAGCGGGGGCGTCTTAATATCCCCTGCATAAAGTCCGGGAAACCAGGATCAGCGGTTATCACCAACAACGCCGCCGACGGCATTCTGGACGAAGACCCCTACGAGATCAAGGTGGCCATCGGCTACATGAACAATTTCGCCTTTTCGGCCCCGCAGCCCGAGCGCTGGGAGCGGGCCTTGGCGAAGATCCCTTTCCTGGTGCACATCACCACCAACGCCTCGGAGCTTTCCTGGTTTTCCGACATCGTTCTTCCGTCCACCCACCACATGTTCGAAAAATGGGGCTACGTCAAATCCATCGGCAACGGCTATCGTCATGTCACCCTGATGCAGCCCATCGTTAAAAACCTCGGGGAATACAAGACCGACGAAACCGAAATTCCCTGGCTGATCGCCGAAAAACTGGCCGCGCGTGGATTTGACAACCTTTTGCGCCACTTCAAGACTTACCGGGACCCGGAAACCGGAAAGGAGCCGACCCACGAAAAAGAGTTCGCCCTGTATGCCCTGAAACTGGTCACCGAAAATCTGTGGAATCCGTCGAAGTACCAGGGCGGCGATAAGTTCAGCGGCTGGAAGGAATTCGCCCAAGTCGGCGTATGGAACTCGGACCCGTACCCCTTCCGCAAGCGCTGGGGAAACATGAAGACCCAAACGGGCTTGTTCGAGTTTTACAGTGAAACCCTCAAGGCGGCCCTGGAAGCGCATGCCGCCAACCACAACACCACGGTCGATACCGTCATGGCGGCCGCCAACTACCTGGCCCGGGGGGAACGGACCTTCCTTCCGCATTACGAGGAGCCGTTCATCCTCGGCGATGAGAAAGAATTTCCCTTCGTGCATGTGGACCACAAATCCCGCCTCAACCGCGAGGGGCGGTCGGCCAATTGCCTCTGGTACTATGATTTCAAGGACCTTGATCCGGGCGAGGAACTGTGGGACGACGTGGCCAAAATTAACCCGGTAGACGCCCGAAAACTGGGTATTCAAACCGGTGACCGCATCCGGGTCTCCTCCCCCACGGGCAGTCTGGTCTGCACGGCCAAGCTCTGGGAGGGGGTCCGCCCCGGTACCGTGGCCAAGTGCTACGGCCAGGGTCACTGGGTCTACGGCCGCCTGGCATCCAAAACGTTCGGCAAGGAACCGCGGGGCGGCAACAACAACGACATCATTCCGGCCCAGTATGAAGCCCTGAGCGGCAGCTCCGCATACTACGGCGTGACGCGGATCAAAATCGAGAAAGTCTAAGGAGAACAACAATGCCCAGATATGCCATGGTCATCGACCGTCAACGCTGCGTCGGCTGCGGCTCCTGCAGCATCGCCTGCCGCGCCGAAAACAATCTGTCCGAGGGGGTCTACTGGTCTCACAAGATCACTGAAACCTCCGGGGTTTTTCCGAATGTCCGGTTTCATTACCTGCCGACGCTCTGCAATCACTGCACCAATGCACCCTGTGTGCGCGGCTGCCCCACCCGGGCCATGCACAAACTCGAGAACGGCATCACCATGCATGATCCTGAAAAGTGCATCGGCTGCCGGTATTGCATGATCAACTGCCCCTACGGCGTGATCTATTTCAACTGGAAAGACAACCATCAGTACTGGAAAGACGAGGGCGCCGTCATCGACGGGGTGACCTCGTCACCGGCCCAGATGATCCGGGCGGCGGGGGGCAAGGGAACCCCCTACTATAACCCCAAGAACAATTCAAAGGCCCCCGATATCCGACCGAAAGGGGTCGTGGAAAAATGCATCTTCTGCGAGCACCGCGTCCGGGAGGGGTTGCGGCCCAACTGTGTCGAAGCCTGCCCTGCCGATGCACGCATCTTCGGAGATCTCGAGGACCCCGTCAGCAAGGTCAATCAGCTGATGGGCAAGTTCAGGCCCTATCGGCTGAAGGAGGCGCTGGGCACCGATCCGGCGGTGTTTTACATCCGGGACTTCAGCGCGGCCACCTATCCGAGAACGAAAGGAGCGGTCTGATGAAGACAAAACTTTGGTTCGGCATCCTCGGCCTCGGCATCCTCGCAGGCCTGTTCACCGCCTATCGCGTGTACACGGAGGGCTTTGCCCTCTATGCCAAAACCGACGTCCTGGTCTGGACCCTGCCGCTGTCGACCTATATTTTCTTCAGCCTGACCAGCACCGGACTCGCCTTTGTATCGTCGATACCCGTCGTCTTCGGCATTCACCGTTACGACCCCATCGAAAAACGCACGGTCTACCTTGAGATCGCGGTCCTCATGGGCTCCTTCGTGTGCCTCATCCTGCACATCGGCTCGCCCTTGAAGATCATTTACATCTTTCTTTCCCCCAACCCGTCATCACCCCTGTGGTGGCTGGCCATGCTTTACCACGCCTACCTGCTCCTCCTGCTGGCCGCCTTCTGGCGCATTCACACCGCCAAGGTCAGCAGGGCTCTCGGGGTCATGATCTTCCTGATCGCCATCGGCACCTCCACCACCCTGGGCTGGCTGATGGGCATGACCGATGCCCGGCCGACATTGAACGCCTCCTTCTTTTCGGTCTACTTTCCGCTCACCGGCTTCGCCTCCGGTATTGCCGTGCTGCTTTTGTTCAGCCTGGTTTCCGAGCGTCTGCTGGGCCCGGCCGGGCCGGAAAACAACGGCGCCCTGAACAACGAGCTGTCCAAGATCATGGGGGTTGTGGCCGGCGTGGTGCTGATTCTGTTCTTCTGGCGGACCGTTATCGGCGGTATATCCTCAACAGCGGAAGAATCCGGGGCTTTCAAACACATGATCGGGTCGATTCCCTATCAGATCGAACTGTGGCTGGGACTGGCTGTCCCCACCCTGTTGATGCTTCTGCCGGAAATCCGCAAAACCGCCTGGGGCAAGATCAGCGCCAGCTTTCTGGTGCTGTTGGGGATGTTCGCCGGCCGGCTGGAGTTTGTTCTGAGCGGCGTGATCCGGCCCCTGGGCCAGATGGCGGAAGGCCGCCCTGAATTTGTCAGCTACATGCCGACCGTTTACGAAGTATTTGTGGCGCTGGCCGGCTTTTCCGTCATGTTGCTGGTTTACACCCTGGGTGAGCGCTATCTCAGGCTGGAGGCTACGCCCGAACATTGATGCCGGTCTGCTTAATAGATAGAAAGGGAAAAGATGACCGCCACCGCTAAACTCCTGAAACAGGAAACTGCAAGAGCGGCAGCTTACCGGCAGCTGGCCGAGGCCTTTTGTCCGCCGTCACCGGCGCTGCCCGACGGATTGAGGGAAATGGCCTCGGCACTGGCGCTGCTCGAGTCCGCCGCCGCCTCGGACGTCGCCCGCCTGGCGGACGGCCGCTGCACTGAAGAAAACCGGCACACCCTCACGATCGACCATGCCGCCCTTTTCGTCGGTCCCTTCAGTGTGCCGGCGCCGCCTTACGGGTCGGTCTATCTGGAAAATAATCGCCGTCTGATGGGGGATTCCACCGCCGATGCGCGGAAACAATATTTGGATCTGGGCTTCGACCTATCGCCCGATTTCAAGGAAGCACCGGATCACATCTGCGCCGAAATGGAATTCATGTCCGTACTGATCCGGCAGGAAATGGAGGCGATCGGAGACGGCGATTACAGGCTGCTGTCCGACAATATCCGCCGGCAGAAAACTTTTCTTACAAGGCACCTCGGCGCCTGGGTTCCCGAATTTGCCGACAGGGTGCGGGCGCATGCGCGGACCGATTTTTATCGATTCCTTGCTTCGGTGACGGAAATCTTTGTGGCGGAAGAGATCGATGCGCTGCCTGAGATACCGGAAGAGAGGGCAGGGGGAAGCGGAATCAATTTTCCGGTTCCGTCATAAATCCCTTATCTTACGCCGGGCCTGGGCCTTGGTCATGCCGCTCGCCTTTTTCCATGCCTCGAGCGAGCGGGTCCGCAGATTCAGTGTGCCGGTCTTTTTTTCCCAGTTTCCGATCGTCGGCAGGCTGACCCCGAACAGCCTCGCGAACTCGGTTTGCGACATGCCGAACTTCGCGCGCAGTGCGGCAACCGCTTTGCCGGTAGGCGGCCCGGCGCTTTCTTTCACCGACCTCTTTGCCGCAGCTTTGGCCGTCTTCTTCGGCTTCGGGACCGTTTTTCTACGGCGCGGCCCGGATTCAGAATCGGTTTTCGGATCGGATTTCGGTTCTGATTTGGATTCGGCGGGGGCTGCATCGTCCGTCATCTCGATGCCGAACACGTCGGTCAGGTCATCATCCGCGATCCGCCGGCGGCCGCCTTTCGTATCCCCCGTCGCATCCATAGATGCGGCCGCCAGGCCGGCCTCGGCATCGATCAGCTCTTCATGGTCCACGCCCCGCAGAAGAAAAAGCAGCTCCGGCCTTTCGTCAAGCCGTGCGCCCACCCCGTAGAGCACCGCCGCCACATGCTTGCACATCACGGCCCAGTCCGGGCAGCTGCACTCGAGGCAGATCTCTTCGGGCAACGGGAAGAGCCCCTGGTCCCGGTCGGTCACGACCGACATTACGTTTTCGGAAAGCCGTCCCTGAAGCAGTTCCAGAAGCGAACCGATCTGCCCGGCGCAGCGCTGCTTCACCTCTTTCCACCGGTTCGGAGGAAGGGTTTTGATGGAGATATCTACCGTGTAGAGTTCGGAACCGCAGACCATGGCATGGATTCGGCCTTGCGTGATCTCAAGGTGACAGACGGACCCGTTGCGGACATAGGTGCGGCCGCGCGGCAGGCGGTTCGCATAATCGCTGAACGACTCGAGGTGATCGCACCAGGAATCCCCCCAAAAGGTTCGCGCGATCTTTCGCCCCTGAATCTCCACGGGGTGGACTTCGAGCCCCTTTTTCCGGAGTTTCTTCATCTCTTTCATGGCGCGCGCCCGTCGTGCGGCCACCGGCACATAGGGTTTCCATCCGTAGCTCATGATTCGGCTCCTACCACCCGGCCCGGTCGATATCCAGGGCCACGATTTTGAGCAGTTCCTGGTTGCTCATCTCCGTCAGCATTGATTCGGCCCCGGCTTTCAGGATATCGTCGGCCAGGCTTGTTTTTTCTTCGATCAATTGGTCGATCTTTTCTTCGATCGTTCCCCGGCAAATAAATTTATGTACCACCACATTCCTGTGCTGCCCGATGCGAAACGCCCGGTCCGTGGCCTGGTTTTCCACGGCCGGGTTCCACCAGCGGTCGAAGTGGATCACATGCGAGGCGGCGGTCAGGTTGAGCCCGGTGCCGCCCGCCTTCAGGGAAAGCACGAAAAACGGCGGCCCTTCTTCTTTTTGAAACAGGTCGATCAATTTTCTGCGCTTGTTCACCGCGGTACCGCCGTGCAGGACCAGCCCCTGCCGGCCGAACACCTTCCCGAGAAAGGCGGCGAGGGGATCGGTCATCTCCCGGAACTGGGTGAACACAAGCACCTTTTCCTGCCGCGATACGATTTCTTCGCAGATCGCCCCCAGACGGTCGAACTTGCCGCTGTGAGCCGGTTCGTATCCGCCGTCTCCTGTAAACTGGCTCGGGTGGTTGCAGATCTGCTTGAACCGCATCAGGTAGGCGAGAACCAGTCCGCGTCGCTGGATTCCGTCGAGGTCTTCGAGGGCCGCCGCAAGTTCTTTCACCGATTTGGCGTACATCGAGGCCTGTTTTTTCGACAGACCGCAGAACGCCTTCATTTCGGTCTTGTCGGGCAGGTCCGAGATGATGCGTTTGTCGGTTTTGAGCCGTCTCAACACATAAGGCCCGACCAGGTTCCGGAGCGGGGCATAGCGGTCGTGGTCCCGCTCTTCCAGGGCCTTGACGAATTTCTTGAATTTCGCGGCCGAGCCGAGCAGGCCCGGACAGAGAAAGTCGAACAGCGACCAGAGGTCGGCCAGGCGGTTTTCCACCGGCGTGCCGGTGAGTGCGATTCGGGCATCCGCCTGAAGCTGTTTGACCGTTCGGGTCTGGCGGGTGGCGGGATTTTTGATGGCCTGGGCTTCATCCAGAATGACCAGGCGCCATTCGATGTCGAGCAGCCATTTCCGTCTGAGGAGCATGCCGTAGGTGGTCAGCACCAGGTCGGTTTCGGCCAGATCCTCGCCGGCCTTTTCAGCCATGGCCTCAAGGACCGGTTTTTCCGTTTCCGAGGGATGGATGAAAGCGGTCTTGAGCATCGGTGCGAACCGCTGTATCTCGGCCTTCCAGTTGGCCAGAAGGGAGGCCGGAAGCACCAGAAGCGAGGGTTTTGCGAGCGAATGCTTCTTCTCTTTCAAGGCCGACAAAAGTGAGAGGACCTGAATGGTCTTGCCCAACCCCATGTCGTCGGCCAGGCAGGCGCCGAGCCCCAGATTCGAGAGCAACCAGAGCCAGTTGTGCCCGACCTCCTGATAGGGGCGCAGGGCGCCGCGAAAGGTTTTGCCGCGCCTTCCGGCGCCTAAATTTTCGGGATTGCGCAGATCGGACAGCACATCGGAAAGCCATTTTCCCGCGCCGATGAAGGACCACTCGCGATCTTCGCCGGGCGGGCCGTCGGCGCTCAGGTCGGCCGGCGCTCCCGCCAGAAGACGCATCCCCTCGATGAACGAGATGCCTTCCCCGGCCGCATCGGCCTCGACCTGTTTCCAGTGGGAAAGCGCCTCGGAGAGCTTTTCCCGGTCGATTTCGATCCACTGCCCCTTGACGTAGGCCAGGCCGTCCTCCGAGGCCAGGATTCGGCGCCATTCCTTTTCCGTCAGTTTTTGATCACCGAGGGCGATGTCGACCTTGAAGTCGAGCATCGCATCGGCGCCGAAACGGCTCTGCTTTTTTTCGCCGATGGATACGGACACGCGGGGTCGGGGACGTTTCCGCCACCAGTCGGGAAGCCGGACCAGCAGGCCGCTTTCCTCAAGAAGGGGCACGCTCTTGAGAAGGCGGTAGGCCTCGGCCGGGGTCCACGCCAGGGGGTGGAAGATGTCTCCGGAGTCGACCATCTCCCTGACGAAGTCGACCCGTTCGGATGCCCGGTACACCGGTTCCAGCAGGTTGATCAGGGCTTCCTTGTTTCGTTCTCCCGCATACTCCTGAAGGGCTTTGCCCAGAGGGCGGTATTGCACCCGCCCGCCTGTGGAAAGACTCGGCGCATAGGTCGCCAGGAACGCGAAGGGCAGGGCGGGGTCCCGCTTGTTTTCCGCAATATGAAAACAGACCCGACCCACCCGACTCCAGATCGGGGCGTGTTTTTTCAGCCAATGGGTCGGACCCTTTCCGGATGCGACGATCTGTTGCCGCGTCCAGGTGTCCAAATCGACCCAGAGGCTGCGCAGGACCTCGCTGTTCAGGTATTCTCCGCCCTGCATCGGGGGTGCGGACAGCACCATGGCCGCCAGTTCGGATTCATCCGGCGGTACGATCGAATCGATGCGCCCTTCGACCGATTCGGGGGTGCGGCAGAGACGGGTCAGGTAGCGGGAGGCGAAATCCCGCCAAAAGGAAAGCGCCGGCGCCGGCGGTATTTCCGGCAGGGTGGCGGCGAGTGCGAAAAGGCCTTCCGCCGAAGATGTAGAAAAGGCGGTTGCAACCCGCTTCATCCAGGGGTCGGGGGTCGCCCCGGTATCGCCGCCGACTTCCACCGGGTGAAGGCGACCGCCGGGGGTCAGTGTCAGCGCGGGCTGGTCCATTTCAATGCGGGTAACCGGGAAAAATCATTGTCGCATGAATGTAACACACCCGCCTTTTTGCGGCTTGTTTTTTGAAAAAAACGGTGGGTTTGATTGCCGGATGGGTTCATGCGGCGCATTATGGCATCACCCGGTATGGGTGTCAACCGTCCGGCATGGAAATTCGCTGGAAAAGCAACGCTTTCAGTCCCTTTGCCGGTATTCCAGCTCCGGATGATCTTGTCGCTTTGATGGTTCGGATAATGGAAATTTTCTGAATCCCCAGGCGGTCGAGGACCTGTTTCACCTCATCGGGTGAAATGGCGCCCGAGGCTCAGACGGTGCAGGCGGCCGGATCATTTTTCAGATGTTCAGGAATTTTGCCGGACCGCAGCACATTCGAAATCCCGGTTCTTACGCCGGGCTTGATAACCAGCCCGATGTCCGCGGCGAAATGCATCCCTCATGGCAGGCTTGCTTGTGCATGATTTATGTATCCTGGATTGAATGGGTATTCCGGGGTTTTTGCATCATGTTGAATTCTGGTTTTTATGGATGATCCGGCGTTTTTGCATCAACGCAACGTCTTTTAACGGAATTTCACAGCGCCACCGGAACCGGCGCGCAATATGCCGCAGCGTCGCCTCACGAAAAAAGACCACATGGGTCGGGTCCCGGCGGTAATGCCAGTTCTCGAAACGGTCGTCTTCCGTCTGAAAGCAGGTCATAAGCGCCAGCCATCCGCCGGTGCGCAACATCCGGTCGAAACGGGCGAACTCCTCGGCCGGCCGATGAAAGTGTTCGATGACCTCTGCACAGACAATGAAATCGTAGAGATCTTCAAGGGGTTCGGGGCCGGGGAAAAAAAGCGGGTCGAACAGTTGTACATGGTGTCCGGCCTCGCGCAGTATGCAGGCAAGCGCGGGCCCCGGGCCGCATCCATAATCCAACCCTTTCGCCCGCGGCGGCAGCCTTTCCAGCAGCGGGTCTGCAAGTTTAGACAGGAATCGGCGGTAATCCTTGTCGTCCGGGTCATTCCGGTGCAGGCGATACCAGGCGTGCTCATCATCGATCGAGACCCTTTGCTCCGGCATCAGAAACGTTGCATGGCAAACCCCGCAGCGCTCGTATCGATTTCCGTCCGCACTGACAAAAAACCGGGCCGAGATCGCGCCGCACACAATGCATCGCCGGTCAGCACGGGCCTGATCGCGGGAGACGCATGCATCATTTTTCGAATACTGATTTTTCCGGTTGTATGCGGTAATCGAGTGCCTCCTTCCCTCCTTTGCGCTCGGCCAAACGCTCCTGGCGCTTTTCGGGGTCGCAATCACCGGTGGTTCTTTCAGTTTGAACTCGAAGTCTGCTTACCCGGCCTTCGTTTCCAATACCACTGCTCCGTATGCTTGTCAAAGAAGGGCAGCCGCCCGGATTTCAGGTTTGCGGCCCGCTGTATTTTACCCGGGAATTTGTGCATTAAAGGAATCGGGCAAGCCGGCCACCCACTGTTCGACCTGTCGGCGCAACTCGTCCCGAACCTCTCGGAACCGGACCATTTTTTCCTCATCATCGCCCGGCCAGGCGGCCGGGTCGGGCAGGTCCCAGTGCCGGACGTTTTCCACGCCCGGAAACGGGGGGCACTTCT
>CAZNLT010000180.1:0-11609 GCA_964573705.1 uncultured Desulfobacterales bacterium | reverse complement strand
CGGGAAAAAGGCCGGTAATCCGCGGAGGGCTCGGGCCTTCCCGAGGTTCATGCCCGGGAAGGCCCGCGCGTCCGAAGAATGGGGAAATAATTCGGTTACAGGTCGATCCGGATGCCCGAATCCGCTTGTTCCGCCGCCGCCAATACCGCCGACGCGGTCACCGCATCCTGAACCGCCAGGCCCACCGATTTAAAAAAGGTGATCTGGTCCGCTTCGGTGCGGCCCGGCGAATCACCGTTGAGAATCTCCCCCACTTCCGCATGGATGTCGGCCCCGGATTGGATGATATCGCCGGCCTCGGCCCGGCAGGCCTCCCGGGAATCGACCACCACCCGGGCCCGGTGTACGGTGGCGGCGGGAATCTCCTGCATCTCCGGGGTGAAGGAGCCGACCCCGGTGATATGGACCCCCGGTTTGAGGTCGGCGTCATCAAAAAGCGGGGTTTTGGAGGTGGAGGCGGTGAGAATGATGTCGGCATCCCGGACCGCCGCCCGGGGAGTGTCCGAGATATGAATTCCCGGCGCATCGGGCCATCTTTGAACCTCTTCCGCAAACTTTTCCGCTGCCGCACCCACCGGGTCATAGACCATGACCCTGGCGATGTTTCGTACCGTGAGAACCGCCTCCAGCTGGGCCCGGCCCTGAACCCCGGCGCCGAAGAGCGCCACGGTGCGCGCATCCGTTCGGGCCAGCAGGTCCGCGGCTACCCCGCCGGCCGCGCCGGTGCGCAGAGCGGTGAGGGAATCCCCGTCCATGAAGGCGCGGGGCATGCCGGTGTCCGGGTCGAGCACCAGCACGGTGGCCGACACGGTCGGCAATCCGAGATTGGGGTTGTCGCCGTAGACCGAGACGACCTTGACCGCCAGGTCCCGGCTCTGGTGCAGAAAAGCCGGCATCAGCAGGGTCACCCCTTTGTCGGTGTTCAGTCGGGTGCGAAGCGGCATGGTCGCCTTGCCGGCGGAAAACTGGCGGTAGGCCAGCCGCACCTGTTCGATCGCCGCCGTCATGGGCAAGGCTTTTCGAACCTCATCTCCGTTCAGAATCCTGATCTGCATGTCGGGTGGTCTCCTTTCTACACAGTTCGAATGCTTCGGTCCGGGTCAGACCAGCCCCCCTTCGGACAGGGGCCTGTTTTCAAGAATCCGCTCCGGAGTGAAGATGGACAGATCGAGGCGGACCGGTTTCTTCAGGATCAGCTCGGAGAGGTACCGGCCTACCGCCGGGGCCTGCTGCAAGCCATGGCCGGAAAAGCCGTTGGCCAGATAGAATCCCTTCAGTTCCGGCCACTCACCCAGGATGGCGTTTCCGTCCAGGGTGTTGACGGCGTAGAGCCCGGCCCAGCCCCGCATCAGCTTCAGGGTTTCAAAGGCGGGTACGAACTCCGCCAGCTCGAACCAGAGGTTCTCCAGAAACCGCTTGTCGTCCCAGTTGAAATCGAACCCGACCGGGTCCTCCGGCAGGGATTTGCCCACCAGCAGCAGGTCCCCGGTTTCGGTGCGGAAATACAGCCCCGAGGGCAGGACCGTCAACGGCAGCGGCCCTTCGGGTTTGGTCGCCATGGCCAGGGCGAAGACCTGCCGCTTCACCGGCTGCACCGGCAGCCGAACCCCGGCGGTTTCGGCCAGACCGGCGCACCAGGCCCCGGCGCAGTTGACCACAATTTCGGCTTTCAGGGTTTCTCCCGAGGCCAGACGCACGCCGGTCACCCGTCCGCCGTCAGACACCAGGGCCTTTACCTCCTCCTGAAGATAAACCGCACCTTGGGCCCGCGACTTGGCCCGGTACCCCATCAGCACCGCGTAGGCGTCGAAGTGGCCGTCCTGCGGCCCGAAGGTCCCTTCCAGGTCTCCGGGTTCATAAAGCGGATACCGGGCCTTGATCCGGTCGGGGGTCCACCACTCCACTTCGCATCCCAGGCTTTGCTGAAGTTCGAAAGCGGCTTTTGCGTGTTCCCGGCCTTCGGCATCCACCAGAAACAGGTTGCCTTCCCGGCGGTAGCCGATATGCGGCACCTGATCTTCCACCGCCATTTCGGTTTCGAAATTCGCCA
Organism: uncultured Desulfobacterales bacterium; assembly: GCA_964573705.1. GTDB lineage: Bacteria > Desulfobacterota > Desulfobacteria > Desulfobacterales > Desulfococcaceae > JAABSQ01. The sequence goes on along the minus strand of CAZNLT010000180.1, from coordinate 9,559 downwards.
GCCGCTCCAGGGCATATTGAGAAATCTGAATATTCTCCTTGAGGCTGAACTGAACGCGTACATTGGCCATGGACAAAGTGGTGGAGGATTTTTCATAGGTCGGGTCCCGCTCCACCACCGCCACCTTCAGATTCGATTCGTATCGGGTCAGATAAAAGGCGACGGCGCTGCCCATGACCCCGCCGCCGACGATCACCACATCATACCGCTGTTCGCTCATAGCTTCCTTTCCATCATCCGTTCCGTGGCGCGTGGTTTGCGATTCACGTCGGGCAGCGGGATCCTTCAGTCGCCGGCCCGTTTTTTTCCTTTGGCCTTTCGATCATAAACAACTGCCGAGCCTTTCGAATCACCTTCCGCCGCAGGTCGGGATTGTCCCGGGTATACCGGTAGGCCCGAACAAAGGCGCCGAAATCGGTTTTGTAACTATCTCTATTTTCATCATTACAGTGGTGGCAGCTCATGACTTAATTCCTTTTCTATCGTCGCCCGGCCCGAAACCCTTTCTTTCAAAAACGCTGTTCGCCGGTCCGTTGGTGAACGTATTTTTCCAAATTCTTATACAAATTGCAAATGAAAAGAGGGAAGTGCAGGCCACCTGCTCTAATTCAACACCTCCCGCACCTTCGCCGCCAACCCGGTCACCGTAAACGGCTTTTGAAGGAATCCGATGTCGGCGTCGAGGACGCCGCGGTGGGCCGACGGAGATCGCCGCGCCGGCATCCCAGAGATCGCCGCTCAGGCAGAGCTGAATGGTCGGGCCTTCAAAACGGAACCGGCCGAAAATTCCGTCCGCAACGAATCGGCAGTGATTCTTCCGGCCGACCGGCGCCTCACGTTCTGAAAGGGCCGGTTCCGTCCAGGACATCCCGCACCTGGGTCGTCAATCCTTTGACGGAAAAGGGTTTCTGAATGAAATGGATGCCCGAGTCCATGACCCCGCGATGGGCGATCACATTGTCGGTGTAGCCGGACATGTATACCACTTTGATGCCGGGATACCGGTCTGCCACCTGCATATACAGCTCGCGGCCGTTCATTCCGGGCATGACCACGTCGGTCAGAAGCAGATGAAGCGATCCCTCGTGGTGATCCAACCTGGCCAGGGCCGCTTTGCCGCTGTCCGCGCTCAGGACCGTATACCCCTCGCGATTCAGGATGATCTCGGCCAGTTCCCTTACCTGCCGGTTGTCTTCCGCCAGCAGGACGGTTTCGGTGCCGGACCGGCTCGCCTCGGCCCGGTCGGAAGCAGGCGGGTCGTCGGCGCGGGTCGCTTCCTCGGAAACCGGCAGATAGACCTTGAAGGTGGCCCCGATCCCGGGCTCACTATAAACCCAGATGTTTCCCCGGTGCTGTTTGACGATGCCGTAAACCGTGGCCAGCCCCAGCCCGGCGCCTTGGTCCTTCTGTTTGGTGGTGAAGAAGGGTTCGAACATCTTTTCCCGGATATCCGCGTCCATGCCGCACCCGGTATCGCTCACCCCCATCAGGACATAGGGGCCGGGTACGACGCCGGGGTGCTGTTTCGCATAGGACGCATCCAGTTCGACCGCCCGGGTTTCGATGGTCAACTCACCGCCGTCGGGCATGGCGTCCCGGGCATTGACCGCCAGATTCATAATCACCTGCTCCAACTGGCCGATATCGCCCCGCACCAGCGGCAGGTCCGGACCGAAAATCATGCGAATGTCGATATCCTCCCGAATGGTGCGCCGAATCAGGCTTTCGAAATCCTTCAAGACCCGATTCAGATCGAGGGGCTTGACTTCGAGGGTCTGTTTTCGGCTGAAGGCCAGAAGCTGGCGCACCAGGTCCCGGGCCCGTCGGCCTGCACCCACGATCTCCTCTACCGGTTCCCGGCGGATACCGGTATCGGCGGCATCCTCCAACAGCATTTCCCCGTATCCGAGAATCGGCGACAGCAGGTTGTTGAGATCATGGGCCACCCCGCCGGCCAGTCGACCGATGGAGTCGAGTTTCCGGGATTGGCGGACCTGCGCCTCCAGCCGGGCTTTTTCGGCCTCCGCCTGCTTTCGGGCGGAAATATCCATCAGAATCCCTTCATAGGCGATGACTTCTCCGCCCTCATTTCGTCGGATGACAGTGCTGTCTTCAATCCAGCGGATGTTTCCATCGGGCCGTCGGATCCGATACGGCTGATGACTCACTCTGGTTTGAGTAGAATCGGCACTGCATATAGCCACCTCATGCGTCACTCGCTCAAGATCTTCCGGATGGATTACATTCAAGTAGAGAATCTTACCAGAGAGAAAATCTTCTGCAGACCAACCAAATATGGCTTCCACATTCGCTGAGGCGTATTCCACCGGCCAGCCGGTCTCATTTTGCCACACAAATGCCGCGACCGGGCTTCTGACGATGATGTCATTGGCCAGTCGCAGTGCATTCTCCGTCGCTTTTCGTTCGGAAATATCATGAGCGATAATTTGTGCGTATTGAATTCTACCAGCCGTATCCAGCACCGGATGAACCTGAGACAGCAGCCACCGGTCACCCGAGGGAAATCCGACCCGGTCTTCGTATTCCCGAGAGATACCGGAATCGATTGCTTTGCGGATACGTTCGGTATACTCTTCCGCAGTTTCAAAATGAAGATCCTGAAAGGATTGACCGACAAAGGTTTCAGGCTCACCTCCGAACAGGTCCGCCAATTTTCTGTTCATTAATTGACAAACCCCCTCTCTATCCCAGACTGAAATCAACATGTCGGCATTGTTGAACAGCAAACGATATTTTTCTTCGCTCTCCCGCAATGCCGTTTCGGCCCGCTTGCGTTCGGTGATATCCCGTACGATGGACAACACCAGATCCCGCCCCTGAATATGCATTTGACGATTGTGGACCTCGATCGGCACTCGGGTCCCGTCTTTTCGCAGATCGAGGCCCTCAAAAAAGTCCCCCCGAGCCAGTTCATCCCGAATGATGCCGCCCGTTTCACCACGTACTTCGGGGGCCTGAAGATCGGCCACCCGCATGGCCCGAAACTCCTCCCGAGTGTAGCCCAGCATCTCCGTGGCGGCGGCATTGGCGTCCAGAATGCGGTCGTCCAGGGTCTCGATGAAGACCGCATCGGGGGCCTCCTCGAAAAGGATGCGAAACCATTCCTCCCGTTCCCGCAGAGCAACTCGGGAATAGATCACAAAACGCCGGCCGATCCATAATCCCAACAACCCCAGACACCCGATCACGCCGTGGGACAGGGCGGACTGGGTCTGCTGTCGACCGGCGATCCGTTGATAGGGGGTGAACGGAACCGACACACTGATGCCGCCGCGGATATCGCCCGGCCGGTAGCCCTGTTCCGCATGGCATTTGAGGCAGGCGACTTCCGTGACCAGAGGTCGCATGAATCGCAAGGATGGCTGCCCGCTCACGACGCCAAAAGAGCTGAACTCCTTGGTTCCGGCATGAAATGCTTTCAGGGCTTCCCTCTCCCAGGCATCGGGTTCGTTCTCGGGCCGAATCGGATGGAGGCTGGTGATGTGGCCCTGGATTCCGTAGCTCTCCCGGCCCAGTTCGTGAACCTGGCGGGTCATGTAGGCCGGGTTGACCAGGGTCAGCCGTTTGCCGGAAGTGGTGACCACATCCCGGTCGGGAATATGGGTCAAATAGGGATTGGGCGGGGTGTGGTCGGCGGGCGGAACATAGACGCCGCCGTGAATCGTGGCCCACCGCCGGTAGACCAGGTCTTTATGAAACCTGGAACGGGCTTCCACCAGAGCCAGCTCGGCAGCCGCCTCCCCGGCCCGATGCCAGTTTAAAAGGAACGACCCGCCGATAATGACGACCCACAAAACAGCCGCCAAAATGAAGAATATACGTTCGCCTTCTGCGTTCAAGGCAAAAAAAGGTTCCGTTTTCATCGATTCTCCGCTAAAAAAAGATAATCCGTAAGCATGTTTGATCATTGGGAGCTTCTGGTTTTTTAAATGAAAATATAGTCAAATATTCAGGTTTCTGACAAGAGCGGAATTCCGTATGGCCCCCCGGTTCTCATCCTTGACATATAACCCGTTCATCCAGTGAATATCTCGCTGAAGATTAGAATCATGCACTTGATGTCGGATGGAAAAGGGCTTTAAGCATGGAAAGTTTGATGAACCAACCCGGAAACCGACCTATGCCGAGCTGGAAAGCCGGGTCCGATCACTTGAGCAAGCCCTGTGCGACCCGAAAACCGCCGAAGAAGAACTGCGGCGAAGTGAAGCACGTTATCGCCGGTTATTCAATACCGCCATGGATGCGGTTTATCTGCTTCGCGAAAATGGCTACTTCTACAATGGAACAGGGGGTGTGGTCCTATAGGAGCTTATCGACGAAATTCGGCTTCAATTCGCTCAGAAAGGAAGATCTTTAACAGGGACTGATAGGGCACATCGCGTCTGTTGGCCAGCACTTTCAATTCTTCGATCATGGATTCGGGCAGACGGACCGATATGGTTCGAGTGGACGGTTTCAGCCGCGGTAAAACGACTTCCTCTGCATCGGTCCAATCGAGAAATTCTGAAGAGTCATGCTGCTGCCAAAAAAGGCGTTCTTCAGCTTCTGTTTTAAATTCGGGTATTTTCTTTTGCATAAATCAATTCATAAGAGATAATATTCATTTCAGTATTATTGCCGGACAGATTCTATTTTTGACAACTCGGCCGCCATTCGGTTCTGAGTATGCCACAGATCGTAGGCCTGCTGCATCCGCAGCCATAGCTGAGGGCCGTTTCCGGCAAATTTTCCGATTCTCAACGCCATTTCCGTTGTAATCGGATGGGTGCATGCCAAAACACGATGGAGCTGCTGACGAGAAACACCGAGCCGCCGGGCGGCTTCGCTCACTGAAAGCCCCAGTGCTTTCACCACGTCTTCCCGTAAAACCTCACCCGGGTGAACAGGCGGTCTTTTCAAAGGTCGTTCAACGAGAAATTCTTCCATGTCGCTCCTCAATGATATTGCTCAAGGTCAACCCTAAAAACTTCACCTTCTTCCCATTCAAATGTAATGCACCAGGGGCCGTTTACATGAATACTATACCGCTTAGGAATCCCTTGCAGCCCGTGGAAATTGAAACCGGGAATGTTTATTTCTGTCAATGTTTCCGCTTGATCCAGGACCTCTAAACGTCTGAGGCATCGTGATTGCAGATCCTGGCGAATTTTTCCAGAACGGCCGTGCTCAAACAACTCAGAGAGACCTTTGTGTCTGAAACTTCGGATCATATTTTCAACTGTACCAGAAACTGTTACAGTGTCAAGAAAATGTAGGGAATCTCATTCTAAAAAACCCTTGTGATGACGCTACCGATCGGTTATTCTTTCACAAAATTCATCTGATATATTTGATGCGGAGCCGCATCGATTCATTTGAAGGCGAGCATCGGTGTTCCGGTAATATTTGGAAAATGCGACAAGCGCCATTCAGCGGGACGGCAAGTAAGCCTCCCAGAACCGCCGAAACCACGATCTCAGCCGAATACGACAACGACAGGAGAATGACGGAATGAAAAAGTGGCGATGTGCGATGTGCGGATACATCCATGAGGGAGACGAGCCGCCCGACGAGTGTCCGGTGTGCGGAGCGGACAAATCCGTGTTCGAGGAGGTGACCGAGGAAGAAGACCGGGCCGAAGCGGCCGAGACGCAGAAGGAAGCGGAAGGCGAAACCGAAAAAAAGGCCGAACCCGAATCGAAGCCGGCTGAAACGGCGGCGAAGAAAGGCCCCCGCAAATGGCGGTGCACCGTCTGCGGGTATATTCATGAGGGGGAGGAACCCCCGGACGAGTGCCCGGTCTGCGGAGCGGATAAGTCGATGTTCGAGGAGGTGACCGAAGAGGGACCCCAGGTGAGTGAGGCCGCCGATACGCAGAAGAAGGCGGAAGGAAAAGAAGGGGCGGAAAAGAAACCCGACGCAGAAGCCCGATCCGGCGACAAGGCGCCCGAAAAAGAAAAGCCGAAGCCGTCCGCCAAGCCCAAGCCCGACCCCCGGGCCTATGATCTCGGTCCGGTGCCCGGCACAGTTCAAGGACGGGCCGCTTACATCCTGCACCAGCAGATGCTCAAGCACCACGGCCACCCCATGGTGGTCCACATCCCCAACGGGGTGCTGCCCATGGTGTTTATTTTCATGATTCTGACGGCGCTGTTTCAGGTGCCGGGGTTTTGTACGGCCGCCTTCTGGAGCCTGGCCTTCGTGGTAATCACCCTGCCGGCGGTGATCTACTCGGGCTACATCGAATGGCAGAAGCGGTACCGGGGATATCCGAGCGATCGGATCATCAAGAAGATCATCGCCGCGTCGGTGGTCGCGGTGTCCTCTTTGGCCGCGATGATCTGGTGGATCTTCGATCCGGACGTGCTCTCTTCATCCGTGAAGTGGGCATTCATCACCCTCAACCTGGTCACCCTGGCGGCGGCGATTATCGCCGGATACATCGGCGGAAAGTACGTCTTTCGGGATTGACACCCTGTTGAACCGAAGCGGTATTCGGCCGCTTTGCCAAAAAGCATCAAACAACCCCGTACATCCTCAGAGGGATGCACGGGGTTTTCTATTTGTGAAAAAATATGCCGGCCGCTATCCCCTTCCGGCACACCCGGCCCCGGGGTTCAGGGAAACCCCTGCATTTGATGAGTGCGCCGGGGATATCTTGAAGAAGTGCAGGCCGGCGGAATGATCCATGAAGGTTTACACCATCGGCTCATTCTCCATCAGGGTCCAGATGCCGCAGGGGCAGCCGGCGGTGCAAAAGCCGCACCCGATGCACAGATCCGGATCGACCCGGTACTCGTAGTCGCCGTCTCCCAGGTCCTTTCGGGAAATGGCGGCCTGAGGGCAGATGGTCACGCACATGCTGCAATCCCGGCAGGCCCCGCAGGAGGCGCACTGGGCCCCGCACTCGCTGGTGTCGTGGAACTCGGTAATGCGGGGGTCGAAATACTCCAGGGTGACCCGGCTCTTGTCGAGCATCACCCGCCGGTCTCCGGAGGGCCGCTTGCCCGCCAGAATGTCGTTCATCACCGCCGAGGCCCGGCGGCCCGCGCCGATGGCGTCGGTGATGAGCCCCGGCTTGACGATGTCGCCCACCGCGAAGATCTTGGGGTCGCTGGTCTGAAAATGCTCGTTGACCACCACGAAGCCCCGATCGGTTTTGACGGTGTCCGGCAGAAAATCGAGTTCGGGCTGATCCCCGATGGAGATCACCACCGTGTCGGCCGGGAGCACCTCGCCGTCTTGAAGCACCACCCCTTCCTCGTTGACTTCCTGAGTAAAGCAGGGCCACTTGAACTGGGCCCCCACCGATTCGGCGTGCTCGCGCTCCTTTCCGAAAGAGGCCGGCTTCTGGACATCGATCAGGGTGAGCTCTTCGGCCCCCAGCCGATGGGCCTCCACCGCCACGTCGCACCCGACATTTCCGGCCCCGATGATCACGATCCTTTTGCCGGGCTGAATTCCGTCGGTTTTCGATTTCTGAAGAAACTCCAGGGCGGTAATCATCCGCTCGCTCCCGGGAATCGGCAGCGATCTCGGTTTCTGGGCCCCGGCCGCGATGACCACGAAATCGTAGTCTTCCTTGAGCTGTTCCACATCCTTTTTCTGAAGCATCTGCTGCAGGTGGACGTGGGGGATCGCTTTCCGGACCCGGTCCAGCTCGGCATCCAGCACCTCTTTGGGGATTCGGCTCTCCGGAATCACGCCGGAGATCTTTCCGCCCAGGTTCCGGGCGGTGTCGTAGACCACCCCTTCGTGGCCGTTCCGGCGAAGCTGCCAGGCGATGGAGATCCCGGCCGGACCCCCGCCGATGACCGCCACCTTCTTGCCCGAGGGCGGGGGCAGTTCCGGCGCCCTGGCGTTGATGCTGGCTTTCCCGAGCAGGCTCACATCCACCGAAGGCATCAGCGAAATCGTCCGGGTGCAGCCCTGCATGCAGAGGTTGGGGCAGAGATACCCGCAGACGGTGGCCGGAAAGGGGGTGTAGGCCAGGGCCATGTCCATGGCCTCGTCCACATGGCCGTCCCGAATCAGACGCCACCGCTCCTGCACCGGAAGCCCGGTGGGGCAGGAGGCCTCGCAGGGGGCCGCATAGACCTTATTTTCCCATACCGGGACATACCGCCGCAGCTTGCCGGTGGTGATCAGCGGAATCGGCCCCCGATCCATATGGGTCAGATCCCCGATGAGGCCGCCCTGCCCCAGTTCCTTGTCCCAGGCCTCGGCCCGGTAAGAGGCCATCGAGCGCATGGTTTTGCTCATCCGCTCATGGGGGGTGCGGGCGGTGAGCATCTGCCACTGGCCCCGGTCGCTCAGCTCCTCCAGCAGCTCATTCCTGTCGATCGTTTCCAGAAAAATTTTGAGGTTCTGTTTCAGCCACTTCCAGTCTGGGTCGGGAAGGGGGATCTGTTTGGCATCCACTTGGCTGTAGCCCTTGTGGGGCCCTCGAAAGAAGACCCTGCCCCCGACCATTCCCACCAGGGGGCGGTACCCCAGAATATTGTCCGGGGTCTGGGGATTGAACCCGCAGATCACGGCGGTGCCGCCGGCCATGAATTCGCCGAAATAGTCCCCGGCCGAGCCGAGCACCCAGAGCTCCGGCGGGTCGAACCGGGGGTTGTGCTTGGTCATGGTCATGCCCCGGGCCCCGATGTTCCCGGCCACGAAGACCTTGCCCTGGGCCATGGCGTTGCAGGCCCCGTTGGAGGCGTTGCCGTGGATCACGATCTGGGCCCCGGCATTGAGCCAGGCCACGTCGTCGGAGGCGGGGCCGTTCACCTCGATAAAGGTGTTGGGAAACCCCATGGACCCCACCCGCTGGCCCGGAGAGCCGTTGATCCGGACATGGACGGTATCGGCGTCGGCCTTCCAGAGCCGCCCGCCGATGCCGTGCTGACCGAAGGCGGCGATTTCCAGGTACCGGTGCCCGCCGGCCACCGCTTCCTGGATCTCTTCTTCCAGGATCCGGGACCGGACCCGCACACCGTCTTTCTTGCCTTTGATTCTGAAATACTGATCTCTGTTCATTCTGTATCGATCTCCAAATAAATCGCCGGGCTATACCACATATTTGATCTGCAGCCGTTCGGCCACAGGGTAGTCGTTGATTCCGAGGGCGTCGGACATGCCGATGGGCAAAGAGGTGGAGCGGCCCAGGGGCGCAATGATTTTTCTCAATTCGATGTCGAAGCTGAGGTAAAAATCGACCACCCGCTGGGCCACATCCTCCACGTCCAGGCGCCGGTAGAGCCGGGGGTCCTGGGAGGTGATCCCCTTGGGGCAGAGGCCGATATTGCAGATGTTGCACCGGTCCCCTTCGGAGCCGAGGCAACCGGCCGCCGCCTGCATGACATACTTGCCGGTCACCACCCCGCTGGCCCCCAGCATGATCAGGGCCGCGGCATTGGCGGCGAGATTGCCGTTTTTGCCCGCACCCCCGCCGGCCAGCAGCGGTATTTCGTTCTGCCTGCCCAGCTTGACCAGGTTGAGATAGCAGTCCCGCAGGTTGCTGGCGATGGGATGGCCCATGTGGTTCATGGAGACGTTGTAGGCCGCGCCG
>CAZNLT010000179.1:0-12104 GCA_964573705.1 uncultured Desulfobacterales bacterium | reverse complement strand
CTGCCTGGGTGGCGGAATAGGTAGACGCAAGGGACTTAAAATCCCTTGGGGCTTGTCCCCGTGCGAGTTCGATTCTCGCCCTAGGCACCAATTATATCAAGGCTTTCCGGAAATTTACGGAAAGCCTTTTTTGTATTCTTCTCGGCAAACCTCGGCAAATCAACACCATTTGCACCCAAAATGTATCCACCTGATTTTCCGGTTGTTCCCGCTTTTCAGAAAAATAATTCGGGATTCCTGCCAGGCGAGCAGCTTGTGCCTCGAGAGATCTTCTCTCTCCGGGATTATCCTAAATTTTTGTGGATTGAAAAAGGTGATCTCCCGGCGGTGGTTTATTAAATGGTTAGCAAGCAAATTCGGAGACGTCAGGCAAAACTTGCCTCAAGGATATAGAATGGTGTAAAGGGAGATTATGAGTTTACGATGTGACAAACGGGTCAAACCCTTGCAGAAATTGAAGCGAAGGTATGGTGCGATTGCTGACTCCCGCCGGACGGTTCAGTCAAGACCCCGCTGATCTCTGATTCCGATTACCCGCTCCGGATAACCTGGAACGCCATACTGGTGGATGACTTCGGCTTCAAGAAAGCACAACCACACCGGTTCGACATCGTCCGGCGTGTCTGCGAGGTTGAACCCCCTTCCACCCGAAAGAAAGGCGGCCGCGGCCGCAAAAAAGATAGTTCCGTTATAAAAGGAGAATCATAATGTACAAAATCAACCGGATTAAAATAAGCGGATTCCGACGGCTGCTGGCAATCGATCTGCCGGTGCGGCCGTTCATGGTGCTGATCGGTGCAAACGGCGTCGGGAAAACATCCTTTCTGGATGCTTTCTCCACTTTGTCCGCCTCCGCCTCCGGAAATCTGAACAGCATTCTGTCGCAATTCGGGGGTATCTCGAACCTCCTGACACGCGGCAAAATCGAAGATCTTTCATTTCTAGTGGATATGACGGCTCCCGGCCATCAACCCCTTGAATATGAACTGCGGCTTTCATCGAAAGGCACGGGCTACGCCATTTCAGGGGAACTGTTGTGTCAGCAGCGGGGTGATTTTGACCAAACGTTTCGGCACATCGATTCCTCGGACGGTGATATCCGCTATTACGAAACAGAGGAAAACCGTCTTGTCCGCCCCGACTGGGAACACAATCCTCTGGAGACGTCGCTTGCGCAGGTGCCGAAGATGTATCGTCAACCCGAGGAACTAAGACGTATTCTGGCGACGGCCACGCAATATCATGTGCTGGATGTCGGTCCCCGTGCGCCGGTGAAAATGCCGCAGCCCATGAAACCGGCGACTCTGGACCTGGTGCCGTATCTTTACTACCTGCGCGAAGGCGACCGGGACCGCTATGAGGTCATCATTGATTCCCTGCGGACCGCCTTCCCCGATTTCGAAGAACTGAATTTCCCGCCGGTGGCCGCCGGTTTGCTTGCAATGACCTGGAAAGACAAAAAGTTCAGCAAGCCGATATACATGAATGAACTGTCGGAAGGAACGCTTCGATTCCTGTGGCTCGTATCGCTGCTGCAAAGTCCGAATCTTTCGACGGTCACGATGATCGACGAACCCGAAGTCAGTCTGCACCCGGAATTGCTGAGCCTGCTGGCCGACCTCATGCGCGAGGCGGCGAAACGCACCCAGCTGATCGTCGCCACCCACTCCGACCGCTTTATCCGTTTTCTGAGCCCGGGTGAGGTGGTGGTTATGGATGTCGATGATGACGGCTGCGCATCCGCGACATGGGCCGATTCCCTTGATCTTGACCAATGGCTGGCCGAATACAGCCTTGACGAAGTGTGGCGGATGGGTCGGATGGGAGGCCGCGCATGAAGATTTCCATCATCGTCGAAGGCAGGACCGAAAAGGCGTTTCTTTCACATCTGCGCGAATTTTTAAAAACCCGGCTGACCGGCGATATGCCCAAGTTGGATGTTTTCCCCTATGACGGCCGCATCCCCAAAGAACAAAAATTGAGACGGCGATCAATCAATGCTCGGAACTCAAGGCTTTTATCAACACGATCCTGTCCATTTGCGGCGGAGATGTCATACCCTGAAAGTTTTCCCCATTCAGACCATTACCAGCGGAATACCGGCCACTGTCGGGAGTGCCCGACGAGTTGTATCGGTTGATGAACGAGCCGGATAATTCGGCTGAATCGAGCCGGTCTTTGCTCATCTATGTCCGGGACGCAGAGGTGCGGCCGAGGAGAGAAGATGCAGGATCCCTTTGAGGTCTACGATTGGAAATCACTATCAGGGCCAGGCCGCCATCTCTCTGTTTTAAGCGTATAAAGTAAAACTTGCTTCCATGATATGAAATAGTGTAAAGGGATATGATGAGTTTAATATGCGACAGACGAATCAAGCCACTGAACCAACCGCCCCGTTGAGGCGAAAATATTGCGAATAAACCTGAAAGAGCGCGGCTATTCGGACACCGACATCTTCGACGCCTTGCAAAAGCTGGAATCGCGCCGCCGATACCACAAATGTAACGCTCTACCAGGCAGGAGTACAAGACTTCACCGATGTCTTTTGCCCATGTCGCAAATTAGGTGATTAACAGAGGTATTGCGGTTGATGGGATGGAACCAAAACTGTTAGACGTCAAGGTTACCGAGGAAGAAATCATCGCTTTTCTCCTCGACGGCCGGTCTATCAGTGTTCCGCTTGCCTGGTCGTGGCGGCTGTCGGATGCCACCCCGGAACAGAGAAATCATTACGAAATAATCAGGGACGGACAAGGGATCCATTGGCCGGATATCGATGAGGATATCAGCGTTCGAGGTATGCTTTATGGGGCTCCGGCACGAAGGCCGAAAAAATCTTAAAAAAGAGATGCACAAATTTTCTTAAAATCGTGATGAGCCTGATTACACCAAATGGAGCATGCGGATTGGATGAAAATCCGAGTCTGGAGCAAATTAGCGGGAAAGCAATAGCTTTAAGGACGAATACCGCTCAATGAGAGCATGAAAATGGGGCTTGAATACCGGTTATGTGCCAGTGAGCCAAGCGACTTTAGGCGACGCGATCTCCTATATCCCCCGACATTCTCGGCCGACACCATGGTTTTTCCTCACTCCACACCGGCCTACCCGAAGATGACAACTATCCTGAAATATTTTCTCAATCCATGAAAACTCCAATAGAGATAGAAAGTTGAATAACTCACTATTTTGAAACATCATATGCAAACCAATCGAGAGGAACTACATGGATACAATTCCGGACATGGTTAGAATCCTGCCGATGGACAGAGCTTTTGAGTTCAATGATCTACCCATTCAAGAAGTACAAGAATTCTTTTTTCTTCAAGAATTACCTCAAAGGAAAGATGAATTTGGTAGCGGGAAATTTCTTTACAAATCATTAGGGATGAACGCAGTAAACGGGGCAATTTTTTTATTTCAATATGATAGCAAAATTATAGCGCTGGCAGAGCTTACCCATTTTAGAAAGTTTGAGAAGCCTCAGCAAGGTGTCGATACCCTGGATGGGCATGAAGGAGATGAAGAATACAAAGGGGCCTACTATTTTGATCCACTTTCCATTAAAGTTTTTGATCCGGTAGATGATGATGAGATTAAATCAATATGGGGTGAGGGGTACATTGATCCGGATGGAAAGGAAAGAAAAGGGTTTAAGAGGTTCAGCCAATCAAAGGTTTTCCTGAACCCTGAGCAGTTTCCTAAATTCTTCCAAAAGCTACAAAACGTGAGATCTCCAGCATTATAGGAAAAGAGTTTGACGGGCATAAGGACAAAAAAAATTGCCATAAAACAAAAAACCTTATATAGCCGCTAAGGCAATGAGAAATCCTTTATTATTATGCTGGCTGGGAATGACAGATTTGAAAGCCGCTGCCGGCGACCCGAAGGCCGGGCTGGGACCGGTGGCGCAGGCGGTGGCGGCGAGGCGGTATTCGGAAGTGGTTCTGCTCAATAATTGGGAATCCTCCAAGGCGGCGCATTATGTCGGCTGGCTCACCGAAAAAAACCCGGCCAAGATTTCCCTTCGACAGGTTCCCCTCTCCGGTCCCACCGATTTCGGTGATATCTATGAGGCCGCGTCGGCGGCTGTTTCTGAAATCATCCAAGCACACGGCGTAAATACCGATCTGGTATATCATCTGAGTCCCGGCACCCCGGCCATGGCCGCGGTCTGGATTCTGCTGGCCAAGACCCGGTTTCCGGCGGAGCTGATCGAATCCTCCAAAGACCATGGGGTTCGCACGGCCTCGGTGCCCTTTGATATCTCGGCCGAATTTGTTCCGAATCTCTTTCGGAAGCCGGACCGGACCTTGGAACGGGTGGCGGCCGGCCTGCCGGCGGAGGCCCCGGCCTTTGACGACATCATTTACCGGAGTGAGGTGATGGAGCGGGCGGTGCTCCGCGCCCGACGGATTGCGCCCCGGTCCATCCCGGTCTTGATAGAAGGAGAATCCGGCACCGGAAAAGAGCTTTTCGCCCGAGCTATCCATGATGCCGGGCCCCGAAAAGATCAGCCTTTCGTGGCCATTAACTGCGGGGCCATTCCGGCCGAACTCGTGGAAGCCGAACTGTTCGGTCATGAAAAAGGGGCTTTCACCGGTGCCAGTGCCGCACGGATGGGGCATTTCGAGGCGGCCCATCAGGGCACCCTGTTTCTTGACGAGATCGGCGAACTTCCCAAAGCGATGCAGGTCAAACTGCTGCGCACCCTTCAGGAAGGCGAGGTCCGACGGATCGGCGCCAATAATACCCGAAAAGTGGATATTCGAATCATTGCGGCGACCAATCGACTTCTGATAGAGGAGGTGGCGGCCGGCGCCTTTCGGGAAGATCTGTTTTATCGGCTGGCGGTGGCGGTGATCAAATTGCCTCCCCTGCGGGAAAGATCCGGTGACATCAGCCTGCTGACCGACCGGTTCTTGGAGGCGATCAATCAGGGGAGCAAGGATGAGCCCGGGTTTAAGAACAAGAAAATTTCTGTATCCGCAAAAAATATTATGCTCCGTCATTTCTGGCCTGGCAATGTGCGGGAACTGCAGAATACCCTGACCCGGGCCGCAGTCTGGGCGATGGATGATGAAATCAGTGAAACCGATATGCGCGAGGCCCTGCTGCCGATTTCCCTTTTGGGCAGCGGGGAAAGCGATATTCTCCATCGGCCTCTGACCGAAGGCATCGATTTGCCGGCGATCATGAAAACGGTGGCGGTTCACTATCTGAAAAAGGGGCTCGACCAAACCAACGGCAACAAGACCCGGGCCGCCCAGATCCTGGGGTTGCCGAGCTACCAGACCCTGACCAACTGGCTCAAAAAATACGGTCTGGAATGAGATTGGCATAGACATTGCTATGTAGTAGGGTATGAAGATCATGGAATCGATAAATTTTGAAATACTGCGATCCCGATGGCCTGAGCTGGCCACCCTCGGCGCATTTGCCGAACGCTACGCTCACCGGGATGCGCCCAGCTCTCTGATCAAACAGCGAACCTTCTGCGAGCACCTGGTGGCGGCCATCTATCAAGCCCACCGCCTGCCGCCCCCCTACCAGGACAGTCTTTATCACATGCTGACGGAAGAGGCTTTTAAAGATGCGGTGCCCAAGGTGATCTTGGACAAGCTCCACCTGATCCGGCTCAACGGCAACGATGCGGCCCACGGCAAACCGGTCAAGGTGGAAACGGCGCTCCATTGCCTTCGGGAGGCCTGGGACCTGGGCCGCTGGTATTTTTTGACTTTCGGCGGCGGAAACCGGGCTGATTGTCCTGATTTCCAGGAACCCTCGCCCGTGGACATGAAGGCCAAGCTGAAGAAAGAAAAGAAGGCGGCCCTGGAAAAAGTCGAATCTCAGGAAGCCCAGCTTCAGGAACTGCTTCAGGAGGTGGAATCCCTCCGGACCAAAGCGGCGGAAGCCGAAAAGACCGAGTCGGAGCTTCAGGCCCTCAAAGAAACAGGCGAGGCGGTTGCGGATGCCCTCCAGTTCGATGAAGCCACCACCCGGCAACGGCTCATCGACCAGCAGCTGGTGGAAGCCGGTTGGCGCCTGGATCCGAACGGCGGCGACACCGACCAAGTCTCCCGGGAGGTGGATGTTCCCCACCAGCCCACCCAATCCGGAGCCGGCCGGGCCGATTATGTGCTGTGGGACGATGCCGGCAAACCCTTGGGGGTGATCGAAGCCAAAAAAACTGCGGTCAGTCCTGAAAAAGGCCGTACCCAGGCCAAGATCTACGCCGACGGGCTGGGAAAGCAGTATGGCCAGCGCCCGGTGATCTTCTACACCAACGGCTTCGATATCTACCTATGGGATGACGAACAGAATTACCCGCCCCGGCAGCTCTTCGGCTTTTATTCCAAAGACAGCCTCGAATACCTGGTGCGTCAGCGCTTGGCACGGATTCCGCTGGAAAATATCGAACCCAAAAAAGATATTGTCGGTGACCGGCTATTTCAGATCGAAGCTATTCAAAAGGTGTGCGAGCAGTTTAGCCAGAACCGGCGAAAGGCCCTCATCGTCCAGGCCACCGGCACCGGCAAGACCCGGGTGGCCATCGCTCTGACCGATGTGCTGGTACAGCACAACTGGTGCACTCGGGTTCTCTTTCTCTGCGACCGGCTGGAGCTTCGCAAGCAGGCCAAAAAGGCCTTCACCAGTTTCATGAACGAGCCCCTGACCCTGGTCACCGCCAAGACCGCTCAGGACCGGAACAAGCGGATCTATCTGGCAACCTATCCGGCCATGATGAAAATCTTTCAGACCTTCGACACCGGTTTTTTCGACATCCTCATCGCGGACGAATCCCACCGCTCCATCTACAATCGGTACCGGGATCTGTTTCGATGGTTCGACTGTCTTCAGGTGGGGCTCACCGCCACCCCTGTGGGTCAAATTCATCGGAATACGTTTCGGCTGTTTGATTGCCCTGAAATGAACCCGACCGTCTATTATTCCTTGGAAGATGCCGTGGAAGAAGGGTTTCTCGTCCCATTGGAGGTCTACACCCACACCACCCAGTTTCTGAGGGCCGGCATCAAGTTCAACCAACTCACCGATGCCCAAAAAGAAGAATTGGAAGACGCCGGGGAAACCCCGGAACTGTTCAACTATGAACCCGGGGAGATCGACAAAAAAATCTTCAACCGGGAAACCAATCGGGAGATCATTCGCAATCTCATGGAAAACGGCATCCGGGACGGTGCTGGTCAACTGCCGGGCAAGTCCATCATTTTTGCCCGAAACCACAACCATGCGATGATTCTCTCCGAGGTGTTCGATGAGCTGTATCCTCAGTACGGCGGCAAATTCTGCCATGTCATCGACAATTACGACCCCCGGGCTGAACAGCTCATCGACGATTTCAAAGATTCGGAAAATCAGCTCACCATCGCCATATCGGTGGATATGCTCGACACCGGCATCGATGTGCCCGAAGTGGTCAATTTGGTGTTTGCCAAACCGGTTTTCTCCTGGGTGAAGTTTTGGCAAATGATCGGCCGGGGCACCCGGACCTGTCTGGACCTCTTTGGACCGGGCCGGCATAAAACCCGGTTCCGGATCTTCGATCACTGGGGCAATTTCGAGCGGTTTGAAATCGAACGGCCAGAGGCCGACCGGCCCCCGTCCAAATCCATCCTGCAGCAGGTGTTCGAGGCCCGTATCGACCTTGCCGAAACGGCTCTGAAAAAGGCGGATATCCGCACTCTGGAACAGACGGTCGGCCTGATCCGCGCCGATATCAATTCCCTGCCGGACGATACCATTTCGGTGCGCGAAAAATGGAAAGAGAAGAGCATGGTGTTGGCGGAGGGGGTTCTGAACCAGTTCGGACCCAATGTTGCGGCCGCCCTGCGCAACGACATTGCACCGCTTATGCAATGGGTCTACATCCGAGACCATGCCGAAGCATACAGCTTGGATCTGCTGATGACCAACGCCCAGCGGGAACGCCTACACCAATCCGGCCGCTTTGCCGATTTCAAAGACCAAGTACAAGAACAGGTGAGCCAGCTCGTCATGCATCTGAACCCGGTCAAGAAAAAGGCGGAGACGATCCGAAAGGTCATGGCGGAAGAATTTTGGAACCAGGCGGATCCGGCAACCCTCGAAAGGATGCGAACGGAACTGCGGGGCATCATGCACCATCGCCAGAAAGGGGGCGGACCCAAACCCCTGCCTAAAATCATCGACCTCTGCGACCCAGGGGTGGAATACGGGCGGCGGGACACGACCGTGCGCTCCATCGACATGGAACCCTATCGTCAAATGGCGGAAGAGACTTTAAGAAGCCTCTCTGAGACCCCGGTCATGAAAAAAATCCGGCGGGAGGAACCGGTGACCCAGCTGGATCTCGAATCGCTGGTCTCTCTGGCACTGACCCAGAACCCGGATGTTAACCTGGAACTGCTCAAAGAATTCTACCCCGAGGCGGCCCCGCCCCTGGACTTCATCATTCGAACCCTGATCGGCATGGAACCGGAGACGGTGGAAAAACGCTTTGCCGACTTTGCCCGGCGTTTTTCAGAAAATTCCAGACAGACCCATTTTTTGCGCCTGCTCAAAAACCACATCCGCAGGTACGGGACCATCACCATCGACAAACTCTATGAAGAACCCTTCACCACCATCGACAGCGACGGGCCGGACGGCATTTTTGCCAGTGAAGCCCAAATCGATGAATTGATCGGCATTGTCGAAACCTTTCAACCGAAAACAGGAGCACAGACACCCTCATGATCAACGGCCAGTTAAGAAGCAAAATCGACAAACTGTGGGACGATTTCTGGAGCGGGGGCATTTCCAACCCTTTGACAGTGATTGAGCAAATCTCTTTTCTGATGTTCGCCCGCCTTCTCGACATTCGGGAAACCCGCGAGGAAAAGAAAGCGGCCCGGACAGGAAAGTCGTTCAGTCGAATCTTCAGTGATGAAAAGGTTACCGATGAAAAAACCCGTGAGCTGCTGTCTAATCTGGTGAAGACCGACCAGGATTTGCGATGGTCCAACTTCAAACATCTCAGCGGTGAGGATATGGTTCGGGTGGTGCGGGATGGCGTTTTTCCGCATTTTCAGGAATTGGCCGGAAAAGAAGCGCGGTTCGGCCGGTTCATGGAAGGGGCTCAATTAATGATTCAAAAGCCGAACCTGCTGGTCACCGCCGTACTCACCATTGACAAGCTGCCCCTGACCCAAGGCGATACCAAAGGCGATCTTTACGAGTACATGCTGGGCAAACTCACCACCGCCGGCATTGCCGGGCAGTTTCGCACCCCTAGGCACATTATCGCCAAAATGGTGGAAATGCTCGACCCAAAGCCGAACGAAATCGTCGGCGACCCGGCCTTCGGCACCGCCGGCTTTCTGGTGGCGACCATGCTCTATCTGATGAAAAAATACACCTCTCCCGAGATGGTCTATGAAGATGAGCACGGCGAACCGGTCTACCCGGGGGACCAGCTTGAACCGTATCGGGACCATATTCAAGAAAAGATGTTTCACGGATTCGATTTCGACGGCACCATGCTCCGGATCGCGGCCATGAACCTGCTGCTCCACAATCTCGATGAGCCGGACATCCATTACATGGACACCCTTTCCAATCGTTTTCCGGACGTGTTTCCCGAAAAATCAGAAGATTTTTTCGATGTGATCCTGGCCAATCCTCCTTTCAAGGGGAGCCTCGATTACGATGATGTCCATCCCTCATTGCTGAAAAAGGTCAAGACCAAGAAAACCGAACTGCTTTTTATTGTTCTGATCCTGAAGATGCTCAAAACCGGCGGACGGTCCGCCACCATCGTACCGGACGGCGTGCTGTTCGGCGCATCTAAGGCCCATAAAGAATTAAGAAAGCTGTTGGTGGATGAAAACCAGCTGGAGGGCGTCATCAAGCTTCCTTCCGGCGTGTTCAAACCCTACGCGGGAGTTTCCACCGCCATCCTCGTTTTCACCAAGGGCGGCCGTACTGAAAACGTCTTCTACTATGACGTGCAGGCCGACGGGTTTTCTTTGGATGATAAACGAGAGCCTCAGCCGGATAAAGACGACCTGCCGGATATGCTGGCAAGATGGCAAAAACGAGATCCGGAGAAAGACACCGACCGGACCCAAAAACATTTTTTTGTGGGTGCCGACGAGATCCGGAAAAACAAATACGACCTTTCCCTCAACCGGTACAAGGAAACGGTGTATGAGGAAGAGGAATATGATCCTCCGGCGGAGATTTTGAATAAGATGGTGGCTTTGGGGAATGAGATAATGGGGGATATGGAAGAGTTGAGGGAGATGATAGATTAAATTATGAAAACAATACAATTGTGTAAGGTTGCAAGTGTTTTCAATGGAAAGACGCCTTCAAAAGCAGAGCAGAGACCTAAGGGATTACCAGTTCTAAAAATTAAAGATATCTATGAAAATGGGAACTTTAAAGGTGTTTTTAATTCTTTTGTAGATAATGATTTTTTTGAAAAATTTAAATCAAAAAGCATTCAAAATGGAGATACTCTCATTTTAAATGCTGCTCACAACTCAGAATACGTTGGAAGCAAACAATATTTTGTTGAAGACGGAGTAATTGGTGCAATTGCAACCGGTGAATGGCTAATTATACGACCTAATAAAAAAGAAATTTTACCAAAATACGTTAGTTATTGGTTGAGTTCTAAGGTGGTTCATCATCAAATTAAAAAATTGGTTAGGGGGATTCATCTTTATCCAAAAGATGTTGATGTTTTAGAGATTCCCTTACCTCCTCTAACTGAACAAAAACGCATAGCAACCATTCTGGACAAAGCCGACGCCATTCGCCGAAAACGGCAGCAAGTCATGAAACTTGCCAACGAGTTTCTTCGGGCTACTTTTTTGGATATGTTTGGGGATCCGGTTTTAAATCCCAAAAATTGGGAAGAAAAGCTACTAGGTGAAATTGCAGACATAGCATCTGGAGTAACGAAGGGTAGAAAATTTAATGGCAAGAAAACAATATCCGTTTGCTATATGCGCGTTGCAAATGTTCAAGACGGGTACATAGATCTGAACGATATTAAAGAAATTGAAGCACTGGAAACGGACATTGATAAATATTCCTTACAAAGTGGAGATATTCTGCTAACGGAAGGAGGGGACCCGGATAAGTTAGGCCGTGGTGCGGTTTGGAAGGGGGAAATCGATCCATGTATTCATCAAAATCATGTTTTCCGGGTTAGAGTTGAAAAATCAATAGCATACCCCGAATATTTAAACGCTTTGATCGGAAGCAGTAGAGGAAAACGCTATTTTTTAAAAGCCGCCAAACAGACCACTGGTATTGCATCAATTAATATGACTCAATTAAAAGGGTTCCCCGTCTTACTACCGCCCAAAAACTTACAGAAACAATATGGGGATTTAGTCAAAAAATATCAGAACCTTTTAGGTTCCTTGGACTCCATGACTCAGCATGATAATTATCTTTTCAATTCCCTTACCCAACGCGCCTTCCGCGGAGAATTATAAAAGGAAATTTGGCCAATGGAAAAATATGGTTCGATATATGAGGCAATTAAAGCCCAGGATATACTTGCCACATCTGATTTTTTGAAAACAGGCCATGATTTCGTAGAAGATGGAGGCTGGACACCCCTTCATGAAGCAAGCCGAATCGGCCATATGGATGTCCTTCAACTACTGATAGAGCGCGGTTTTGAAGTTAACCGAGATTTTGAAATTACCGATGGTACTTCGGAATACTGGGGCTCTGCCCTGACTGAAGCGTTGCTTCATAACAATTTGGATGCCGCAAAACTGCTCATCAAACATGGCGCTGACGTAAATGCCAATTTCTTCATTCAGGATTACAATACCCCAGAATGGTTTTTTGGAGAATATGATCTTGCAACCAACACTGGCAATTGCCTGATGATAGCGCTTTCTTATAAAGACGATGAGCTGCTTGCCGCCATGCTGAACCACGGGTTAGATGTTGATGGTCAAAATAATAACGATGAAACCGCTATTTATCATGCCGTTTCAGCTGCATACACTTGGATTTCGCTCTTTGAAAAACACAACACTTATTTTTTAATTCTCATTAGCAAGAACAGTCAGTTGGGGCACAAATACAAATCG
>CAZNLT010000178.1:0-12263 GCA_964573705.1 uncultured Desulfobacterales bacterium | reverse complement strand
CAGGAGAATCCGATTCTGACATCGGTGCTCATGAAGTTCACCGAAGTGACCAAACACGTCACCCGAACCCAGCACTGCCTGACCGAGTGCATCATCGTGGTCTCGGTGGATTATTGGGAGAGCCTTTCCAAAGAAGACAAAGCCGTCTTCAGAGAAGCGGCCAAACTGGCCATCGATGTCAATCGAAAGGAGAACGCCGCGCTTCATGAGAATCTGCCCGGACTTGACATTTCCATTGAGGAATACGCCAAGAAAAACGGCATCGAAATTCTGGATCTGACTCCCGAAGAACGCAAGGCCTTCCGCATCGCCATGATACCCGTATGGGACAGGTACCGCGAAAAGATCGGGGATGATCTCTTCGACTTTATGCTTACGAAAATCGAGAGCCATCAACGGTGATCGGGTACCCGGCAGATATGTAAAGTTACCTGAAAAGTTTAAAAAGGACGAGGAAGAATTTTATTCCTTCCCCGTTCACCTAAGACGGAGATCCGTTTTGCACAAGATCACCGATTTTATGGATCGGGTGGAGAACATCACACTGGTATGGACCATTCTGGGCCTCGCCATTATCGGGTTTGTTCAGGTGATCTGCCGGTATCTGTTTAATTACAGTTTTACCTGGTTTGAGGAATTCGGCCGGTTTATGGGGGTGTTCGTCGCGTTTCTGGGGGCCGGAATCGGGGTGAAGACCGGCAGCCATTTCACCATGGACCTGGTGGTCACCCATATAAGACCACCCTGGCAGCAGCTCCTCCGGTCCGTGACTTCAGCGGGGGCCGGGGTGTTTTTCTTTTTCGTGGCCTGGTTTTCCGTGAAAATCGTCAGCCGCATGCACGGCTATGAAACCACCTCGCCCACCATGGAGATTCCTATGTATATTCCTTACCTGCCCATTCCGGTTTTTTCGGTGGTCATGGGCCTCCGGTTCTGCATCCTGAGCGCGGTGTGCGTCCGTCAGGCGTTTCCCGGGAATGCGGCCCCAAGGGATGCCGCCCTGAAAGGGGAGACGGTTTCATGATCCTGGCCATCTGCATCAGCTTCGGGGGGCTGCTTCTGGCGGGGATGCCCATCGCCGTGATTCTGGCGATCACCACCGCCATGGCCCTGGTTTTCTTCACCAGTACCCCGCTTTACATCATTCCGCAGCAGCTCTTCAATGCATTGGACAAGTTCGTGCTGCTGGCGATTCCCTTTTTCATTCTGGCCGGCGCCATCATGACCCGGGGCAGCATCGCCAAGCGTCTGGTGGCCTTTGTTAATGCGCTGGTGGGCTGGTTTCCGGGGGGGCTGGCCATGGCCGGCATTCTGGCCTGCATCTTTTTTGCGGCCATCTCCGGGTCCTCGCCGGCTACCGTGGTAGCCATCGGTTCGGTTATGATCCCGGCCCTGGTAAAAGGGGGATACGGAGAGCGATTTTCTCTGGGATTGATCACCGTTTCCGGGTCACTGGGAATTGTGATTCCGCCCTCCATTCCCATGATTCTCTATTGCCTGGTGATGAATGTGTCTGTGGCGGAAATGTTCATGGCCGGGGTCCTGCCCGGGCTTCTCATCGGTGGCTGCCTCATGGCCCATACCTATGTGGTGGCCAGAAAGCATGATTGGCGGATCGAAACCCGAGCCTCTCTTTCCGAGGTGATTCGAACCGCCAAAGAAGGAGGCTGGGCTCTTTTTTTGCCGTTTCTGGTGCTGGGGGGGATCTATTCGGGTATTTTCACTCCCACCGAAGCTGCGGCCGTGAGCGTGGTTTATGCCTTGGCGGTGGAGATGCTCATCTACCGGGAGTTCGGGTTGCGAGAAATCACTCCCATCTGCCGGGAGGCGGCGGTGCTCTCCGCCTGCTTGCTCTTTATTCTGTCCTGTGCCATGACCTTCATCTGGCTTCTCACAGCCGAACAGATTCCTCACCAGCTGGCGGATATCATCATCACCCATATCTCCAGCCCCTGGATGTTTCTGCTCACGGTGAATATCCTCTTTCTGGTGCTGGGCTGTTTCATGGACGATGTGAGCGCCATGCTGATCCTGGCCCCACTTTTTCTGGAGACCCTGAACCGGTATCAGATCGATCTGGTTCACTTCGGGGTGGTGATGGTCCTCAATATACAGATGGGCATGCTCACCCCGCCCTTCGGACTGAATCTTTTCGTCTCCTCCGGCATCACCGGAAAACCGCTCATGACCATCGCTCGGGGGGTGGTGCCGTTTCTGGCCATTATGCTTCTCTGCCTGCTGGTGATCACCTACATCCCCTGGATTTCCCTGGTCCTTCCCGACTTACTGCTTCGCTAAAGGATAATCCATTGCTGAAAAACTATATAAAACAGGAATTTACGAACACGGTCGGCAAAGAGCGCTCCCTTCACCGAACCGAAGAACTCTCCTGCTATGCGTACGATGCCTTTGTGGCCGAGGTCATGCCGGACCTGGTCCTTTTTCCGAAAACCACCGAAGAGGTCTCCGCCATTATGAAAACCGCCTCCCGCCACAGAGTGCCGGTAACCGGAAGAGGGGCGGGCACCAGCATCTGCGGAGCCCCGGTTCCGGTCCGGCACGGGGTGGTGGTCTGTTTTTCCAAGATGGATGAGATTCTTGAGGTCAATACCAGAGACCGGTACGTGATCGTTCAACCGGGAGTGGTGAACGGAGATCTCCAGCGGGCCCTGGCGCCCTTCGGATTTTTCTATCCCCCGGACCCCGGCTCCATGGAGGTCTCCACCATCGGCGGTAATGTGGCTCAGAACGCCGGCGGTTTGCGGTGCCTTAAGTACGGGGTCACCGCCGACTATGTATTGGGGATGGAGGTGGTGCTGGCCTCGGGCAAGGCGGTCCGGTTCGGCAGCCGGAATGTGAAGGATGTCACCGGATACCGGCTCTCGGAGCTTTTCTGCGGGTCCGAAGGCACCCTGGGCCTGATGACCGAGGTGATTCTCAAGGTGGTGCCGCTGCCGGAAACCACCCGGACCCTGATGGTGACCTTCAACCATCTGGATGACACCGCCAAATCGGTGTCGGACATCATCGGCGCCGGTATCATCCCCACCGCCATGGAGCTTCTGGACAAGATAACCATGAACGCCATCGAGGACTCCGCCAATCTGGGGCTGCCCCGGAATGCGGCCGGCTCGCTGCTGATTGAGGTAGACGGGGTCAAAGAGGCCTGCGACCGGGAGATCGAAAAGATCATCCGAAAGGTGCGGGACAACCATGCCGTCGACATTCAGGTGGCCGAGACCAAACCGGAGCAGGACCGGCTCTGGACTGCCCGGCGGTCTGCCTACGGGGTGTTCGCCAAGCTGGCTCCGGACATCGTCACCGAGGATGTCACGGTGCCGGTTTCCAAGGTACCGGAGATGATCCGGAACATCGAAGCCATCGCCCAAAAGCATGATTTGACCATGGGGGTGCTGGCCCATGCGGGCGACGGAAATATGCATCCCCTGGCCCCCACCGACCGGACCGACAAGGACCACTGGCACCGGGTGGAGCTGGCTTTTAAAGAGATCTTCGAGGCCGCGGCCGCCCTGGGCGGCACCCTGTCGGGCGAACACGGCATCGGCATCGCCAAATCCCCCTACCTGGATCTGGTCATGGACAAAGACTCCATCGAGTTCATGTCGGTGATCAAAAAAGCGGTGGATCCCGACAACCTTCTTAATCCGGGGAAATTCGTATGACCCTCCCTCCCATCCAGAACTGCGGTCGGTGCGGACTTTGCCTGTCGGCCTGTCCGGTTTACAAGGTGCTCAAAGAAGAGCAGGCCTCGCCCCGGGCCCGGCTGAAACTGATTCAGGCATACAAGAACAAAACCCTGCCCACCTCGCCGGTCCTGCAAGAACTGGTCTCCAAGTGCCTCATGTGCGGCCGGTGCGCCGCCATGTGCCCTTCAGGCATCAACCACTACGGAAAATTCATGGAGATGCGCCGGGAGATGGCCGCGGCCCACGGCGACAAGATCGAGATCCGCAGCCTGGTCTTCATGCTGGCCCGGGAATACCGGCTCCGGGCCGCCGCCGGCGTCGCACGGATCGGGCGGGGACTGCTGCCGGCCTCCTTTCAGAAGAAAAGCCGGCTTGGCAATATTCCTCTGGACCGATTTCCCCAATTTCCAGGAAAACCGCTCAGGGAGATCCTTCCGGAGGAGATTCCTCCTCAAGGCGCTGAACGGGGGACGGTGGTCTATTTCACCGGCTGCGCCACCAACCATCTCTTTGCAGATACCGGCCATGCCGCGGTCCGGGTGCTTACCACCATGGGGTACCGGGTGCGGATTCCCAAAGGTCAGACCTGCTGCGCCCTGCCCATGCTGTTTCACGGTGCCGCGGATCAGGCGGTACCCAGTATTCAGGCCAATATTCAGGCCCTGGGGGGTGGGAGAGATGAACCCATCCTGGTGGACTGCGCCACCTGCGGCACCGCCTTGAAGAAGGAGTATCCACTGCTATGCGATACCCTGCATCTCGATCCGGATGTCACCGCAGAGATCGCGGCCCGGATTTCCCACATCACCCCTTTTGTGCTGGACCATCTGGATCAGCTCGAATTCCCCGCTTCAGACACCGCTTTGACGGTCACCAGCCATACCCCCTGCCATCGAAAGCACGGCTTCGGCGGGGAGGATGTGGTGGCGAAGCTGTTGAAACAGATCCCCGGCGTGGACTACCGGCCGGCTTCCGATGCCGAAGAATGCTGCGGGGGCGGCGGCACCTTCTTTTATGAATACCCCGACATTTCCAAAAAGATGGTGGACAAGAAGGTCGCCTCGGCCCGGGCCACCGGCGCCGAAATCTGGGTCACCGACTGCCCGGTGTGCCGGATCAACCTGGCCGGGAACCTGACAGAGGAGACGCCCATGCGGGTGATTCATCCTCTGGAACTCATCGATACGCAACTCGGCCGGGCATGAGGATTTCCCTCAAACAGGGGCACGGCGTTCTGGAATTGAAGGTGCCCGATGAGAAGATCCTGGACGTGGTCACCGGCCGAAAGGTGCCGGCATTGGAAGTGAATCGGGTCGGGGAGATCATCGATGCGGGCGTTCGGGCGACTGCTCCGGCCGATATCGGCTCTCGAAAAGTCGCCATTCTGATCCCGGACGATACCCGGCTTTGGGCCAGGGGAGATCTGTTCGTGCCGGTGATCGTGAAAGCTTTAATCGATCTCGGGGTCCCGGAAGCACAGGTGACGATCACTATCGCGCTGGGCACCCATGCCGATATTCTTCCCGATCGGTTTCCGCTTCTGGCCGGCAACTTCTGCGCTGATCGGATCACCATCCTCAATTCGGCCAACCGGGATCGGCACCGGCTGGTCCTGTTAGGCCGGACCCGGCGCGGAACCCCGGTGGAGATGACCCGGGAAGCCTGGGAGGCGGACCATGTCATCGTCTTCGGCGGAATTCTCCACCATGTGCTGGCCGGTTTCGGCGGCGGGCGAAAATACATTCTGCCGGGAATCGCCGGATATGATGCGATTCAGCAAAACCACTCCCTGGCCCTTCAGGCGGACGGAACGCCTCATCCGATGGTTCGGCAGGCCTGCCTGAAAGGGAATCCGGTCCATGAAGACATGCAGGAGGCGGCGCGACTGTTTTTGGAGGGGAAAACCGCCTGCTTTGCTGCGGTTGCCGCTAG
Source organism: uncultured Desulfobacterales bacterium (assembly GCA_964573705.1). GTDB lineage: Bacteria > Desulfobacterota > Desulfobacteria > Desulfobacterales > Desulfococcaceae > JAABSQ01. The sequence continues at coordinate 6,624 of CAZNLT010000178.1, read as the reverse complement.
CGGAGCGGGAAACCTGTTTTACGCCGAAGCAGGCGATCTCGACCGCACTTTTCTGAATGGATGTGAACAGGTCAACCACGCCTGCGCGGTGAATGTACCGGTGAAAGGGGATTTTGCCGTGATTTCCGCTGGTGGGCACCGCATCGACAGTCAGCTCTATCAGGCCACCAAGGCACTGTTCAATGCTGTGGAAGTCGTGAAAGAAGGCGGAGACATCCTGTTTGTCGCTCAGGCCGAGGAAGGAGTGGGGAATCCCGCTTTTGAAGCAGCCCTCAGGCGGTATCGGGACGATCCCCGGCCGCTGGGGGAAAACCTGATTCGATCCTTCAAAATGCCAGCCTATGTGGCGTGCCGGGTGCTGGATATGCTGCACAGGTTTCGCATTACCCTGGTATCGGGGCTTTCCCGGAAAGAAACTCTGGATCTGGGATTTGAGTATGCGAATGACCTCGATGAATATATCCGACGGCTCAAGGGCCGGGGATACATTCTCCCATATGCTGAAAACGTGCTGCCCCTGGTGGCAAAGATGCACGGGAGGCGGTAGATGGATGAAAAAATCATCTCCCGGAATATTCAGAAACTCCGCAAACGGAAGAATCTGACCCTTCAGGATCTGGCCGACCGTACCGGGCTGACCAAGGGGTATCTCTCCCGGGTGGAGCGTTCCCAAAAAGCGCCGCCCTATTCGACCCTGATCAAGATTTCCGGGGCTCTGGGGATCGAGGTCACCACCATCCTCAAAGAAAATTTCGAACCGCAGGCGGATGTTCGGTTCTGCCTGGCCCGGGCCGCCGAAGACCGGATCATTCGAGAAACCGACCTGTTCGCCGGGTATGATTACGTGGTGTTGGGCGCAGAAAAGCCCGGCAAAAACATGGAACCCTTCATTATTTATGCCCCTTTCGATATTCACCGAATGTATACCCATGAAGGAGAGGAGTTCATTTACGTCATGGAAGGCCGGCTGGATTTTCATTACGGAGAGGAGGTCCACACTCTCGAGACCGGCGATCACGTCTATTTCGATTCCTATGTGCCCCACTCAGGGAAAAGCCTGGGAAAGAAAAAGGCGAAACTGATGGTGGTGATCTATTTTTATAAGCGGAATCGGCAGTAAGGTTTTCATGGAGAAAGAATCCATGACCCGGGTGAGTGAAAGGATAAACGGGTGGCGCCGAACAGCAGGGGAACTGCCGGTCATACCGATTATTCCGGAGGTGCAGCAGGCCCTTGCCGAGGAAAAAGGCGCAGTCCTGATCGCCCCGCCGGGGGCCGGAAAGACCACTTGCGTGCCGCTGGCCGTGCTGGATGCAGCCTGGCTTGCCGGACGGAGAATCGTCATGCTGGAGCCCCGGCGGCTGGCGACCCGGGCGGCGGCCGCGCGGATGGCCCAGCTGCTGGGGGAGCCGGTCGGGCATACGGTGGGATACCGGGTGCGGCTGGAGACCCGGGTGAGTCCCGCCAGCCGCATCGAGGTGGTGACCGAGGGCATTCTCACCCGTTGGATTCAGCGGGATCCGGAACTGTCCGGCATTGGTCTGGTGATTTTTGATGAGTATCATGAACGGAATCTTCAGGCGGACCTGGGTCTGGCCTTCTGCCTGGAGAGCCGGTCGGTGCTTCGGGAAGACCTGCGGATTCTGGTCATGTCCGCCACCCTGGCCGGGGAGCCTGTGGCCCGCCTGATCGGGGACGCGCCGGTGATCACCAGCCTCGGGAGAAGTTTTCCGGTAAAAACCCGTTACATACCGCCGAATACGGCCGTCTTCCAACGGAATCAGCAGATGGAAAGATATGTGGCCGATGCGGTGGTGCGGGCGGTTCGAGAGGCGGACGGGTCGATTCTGGTGTTCCTTCCGGGTGCCGGCGAAATCCGGCGGACGGCGGCACTTGTGAAGGAGCGCCTGACCGGTTCCGAAGTCATGGTAGCGCCGCTGCACGGAAATCTGCCTCCGGATGAGCAGGACCGGGCCATTCAACCGGCGGAGCCCGGACAGCGCAAAATCGTGTTGGCCACCTCTATCGCGGAGACATCCTTAACCATCGAAGGGATTCGCGTCGTTGTGGACAGCGGCTGGATGCGGGTGCCGCGGTTTTCCCCCGGCACCGGAATGAGCCGACTGGAAACGGTGCGGGTCTCCAAGGCGTCGGCGGATCAGCGCCGGGGGCGGGCCGGTCGGCTTTCCCCCGGCGTCTGTTATCGGCTCTGGAGCGAGGCGGAACACCGCGGGCTGGCGGACCATGCCGTGCCGGAAATCCTTTCCGCCGATCTGACCTCACTGGCATTGGAGACGGCGGTCTGGGGGGTATCCGAACCGGAAAACCTGCCTTGGCTCGATCCCCCGCCCGAGGCGGCGTTTCGGTCGGCCCGGAATCTGCTTACCCAGTTGGGTGCCCTGGACGAGTCCGGGATCGCGACCGCACACGGCAAAGAGATGGCTCGGTTGGGGCTGCATCCACGCCTTGCCCACATGCTCCTCGCCGGCCGGAAACCGGGCCTTTTACAGCTGGCCTGCGAACTGGCCGCTATTCTGAATGAACGGGATTTCCTCCACTTTCCCCCGGGCGCCAAAGACTCCGATATTCGTCTTCGGGTGGAGGCGCTTCACCGTGGCAAGGCCTTCCGTTTGCCAGGCGCATCGGTGAACGAGGGTGCCCGCCGACGCATTCGAACTCAGGCCGACCAATGGATGCATCTGCTGAAGCGGGAAACCGGCAAAAAAGAGCACGCTGCAAATAACGGAAATGATCCCGATCGGAACGCCGGCGCCCTTCTCGCCATGGCCTATCCGGATCGGATCGCCCTGCGTCGATCAACCGGTGATCTCAGATATCTGCTTTCCGGTGGCCGGGGCGCGCGGTTTATTGATTTCGAGCCCCTGGCGGCCGAAGAATTCCTGGTGGCGGCGGAACTGGACGGCGCGGGCGCCGATGCCCGGATTCACCTGGCCGCGCCGGTCCGGCCGGAAGACCTGGAAGCCTGTTTGCCGGAGCGGTTCAGCGAAGCCCGGGTAATCCGCTGGGATCCGCAGACGGAGGCGGTGGAAGCCCGAGTCGAGGAGCGGTTCGGTGAACTGATGATAGGCAGCCGTCCCCTTGAGGATCCCGATCCTCTTCGAATGGCGGAAGCCATGCAGGAAGGGATTCGGCGGATGGGTCTTTCGGTTCTGCCCTGGAATCGTCGGCTGGAGAACTGGCGAGCCCGAGTGATGTTGCTGAGAAGAGAAAAGGTGGGCGGGCTGGATTGGCCGGATTTGTCGGACGAAAGTCTGCTCGAAAGCCTTGATTCATGGCTGTTCCCGTTTCTGAGCGGAATCACGCGAAAAAGCCAGCTGCAACGGCTGGATCTGGCAAATGCCCTCGCGGCGATGCTTTCCTGGGATCAGCTAAAGGCGCTCGACGCATTGGCACCCACCCACATCGTCGTCCCCAGCGGTTCCAAGATTCCGGTGGACTATACTACCGGGGGTGTGCCGATCCTGCCGGTACGGCTTCAGGAGATGTTCGGAGCCACCGAGACCCCCCGCATCGCCAGGGGAAAGGTGCCCCTTCTGCTGCATCTTTTATCCCCCGCCGGGCGTCCGGTTCAGGTCACTCAGGATCTGGAGGGGTTCTGGACCGGAAGCTACGAGCAGGTCAAAAAAGAGATGAAAGGGCGCTACCCGAAGCATCAATGGCCTGAGGATCCGCTCCAAGCCGTCCCGACGAATCGTGCGAAACCGCGGCGAACCAAAAAATGATCACTTCACCTCCTTCAACTCGTATTTTCCCCGGTAACAGGCCGTCCTTTATTCGGCGTCCCTTTTGAATCCACCCGCCATGGGGGAAATTACATTTTACGGTTGGCCGAAACCATCCAAAAAGAGGGGGCCGTCGCCTGTCTTCAGCTCAACCATGCCGGCCGGTTCGCCAAGCATCATCGCCCCTTGCTGCCCTCTGCCCTGAATACAGCGAATTTTGCTTTTAATATCGCTTCATTAAAGGAATATATGCATTTTTTTCCTTTTGAAAAGCGTTTCGATCTGACCCGCAACTTCTTATACCAGGTGCATGCATGGCGGCGGGGCATGGACCGGACCGAGCGCGAACGGGTGATCAACGATTTTGCCGATGCTGCGTTCAGAGCTTACCAGGCCGGATTTGATATGGTTGAGCTTCACGGCGCCAATGGCTACCTGCTGTGCCAGTTCCTCTCTTCATTCACCAATAAACGGCCGGCAGGATCCGAAAACGATTTCCTCAGGCTTACGGCATTTCCGCTGGCGGTGATCCGTTCCATTCGGCAGCACAGACCGCCATCTCTTGAAAGCCGCCTGGCCGTTTTTGGTTCCAGACCTCGGGCCGGAAGACAGTTGCATGTCCATCACGATTCTGGATGGATCTGAACCGTCGGATGATTTGGAAATCCCAAAGGAGCAGGAGCCATCCGGCGACCGATTTGTTCAATGGATCCGACATCGGCTTCGAGAGGAGGGATTTCCGAATGGGAACGTCCGATGCGTTGCCCAGAATCCCGGCCAACACATTGAAAAACGGGTGCGCCAGGAGATTGTCCGGGACCGGTACGGGATGATTGTCATGGGCCCCGGCTCGAACCAGGCCTGGCAACAGCGAATTTTGTACCGGGAATGCGGAAAGGGGATCGGGTGGATCGGCACCCATGCCTTTCAGGAGCACGCCATCGTGCCCATCGATTTTTCGGACGCCTCCATATTGGCAATGCGGTTTCTGCACGGCGCCATCACGAGAAATCCGAAAATCACCTTCACCTTCTGCCATGTGTTAACGGATCTTACCGAGGAGTACAAGAAGCGTTGGACCATTTTCAAGGCGATCGTCGGTTTTGACGACCCGGTCCCGTTGAAGGTGGTTCCATTGGCCGGAGATGTTGCCTCCGTCCTCATTCGGCAGATTCAAGACGGAAACTACGGCACGGTCATTCTGGGCAAAAGAGGGCTGTCCGGCACCAAACGCTGGCTCCTCGGCAGCGTTTCGCGCAAGGTGCTCAAGGGATTGACGAATCAGTCCTTGTTCCTGATCGATTGGTAATTCGGCGAGGGTTCCGGATTTTTTGTTCTTGTGAATGAGATATTAACGATAATATCCGGTTCCAATTTGTGGAGAAGCAAACAACTCGGATGACATCCATAAAAGGGAAAACCGGTCCATTCAAATCAGGCGGCCGAGTGGTCGTCGCCGGCGGGGGCCGGCCGGTGCCTTTTTTGCCGTTGTCCTGCTTCGGAAGGCGAAACAGGCCCGGCAGAATATCCACGTCACCATAATCGATAAACAATCGGCGGAACCAAGGTTCCCGAAACAAACCATGCATGGACCTGTTTGCGAGGCGGTGATCTGGCCGGGCGCCCACCGGCGGCTGATAGATAACGGGATTTATCTTCCGTACGACAGGATCTGCCGGGATATCGAACACGTTTGGATTCATGGGTGCTGGAAGAATTTTCCGTTCAAGGTGCCGCCCCATCAGAGGCTGTATACGCTCCACAGGCATTCGCCGAACATCGGACACCGGGATCGACCGCTCGAATTCAAGACCCTACTGTTACAAACGGCCCTGTCTCGCGGGGCGGTTCTAAAAACCGGAGAGGTGCGGAGGATCCGATACGGAGCGGACGGCAAGCCGGTGCTGACGGTTCGGGAAACACCGGGCCACGGTTTTGAAACCACTGCCGATTTCACCGTCATCGCAACCGGCGTCGGAGATGTCCGGGGAGAAAGCCCAGGCGCTCAACCTTTGTTTAGGTCCTATCAGCAGATCCATCCTGGTTTTTCTCCGGCGAAAGTGAGACGCGTCCTCATGTTCGATCTCCAAACGGGTCGGGATTATCTTCAAAAATATATGAACCGGGAATTGTTTCTGATCCTTTCGGGATGTCGGAAACCGCTACTGGATGAGATCGCCCTGATTCCCCGATGGGACTGTCCCCAATACCGATCGCATCGCCCTGATCGGCGATGCCTTGGGAGCATCCGCTGGCCGGGATGGGCTCGATGCGGCGCTGATTACGGCAGAAGCTCTGGCTGAAGCACTGGTTGAACCAGGTCCGGACTGTCCCCACATTTCCAAAGAATACGCTCATGTGGTGCAATCGCCGGCACTCGACTCGTTTTACGATCGACTGCTGTATGGGCTGCTCCGGCCGGCATTGAGACATCCGCTGTCCGCCAGGGTGCTGTATCAGGCGTTTGCCACGGAAATGAAAATGTATTCCATGGACCAATGGCCTTTGGGAAAGCTGTTGTGGGGGATGGCCAGCGGAACACTCCATTGCCGGGATGCCTGTTACGCAGGATTGCGGCCCCCGGTTTTGCGATCCTTGCTGAGGGGCGTCCGAAAAAGCCTGCGGAACATTCTCACGGAACGTTTCTTCGGTATCCACTGGCGGTCCCACGGACGGTACCCGACCGTCATTTTAAACGAGAAAAGGGATCATTTCAAAAGAACCATCGAGGCTTCTCTGGGAATCCGTCTGAATCAGACGCCGGATATGGAGCGGATGTATGCGGTGAAAATTCGGGCGACGGCTTATGCTGTTTTTTCGGTTTTGAGCACATTCGGGGATGTGGATGGAAAAATGCTGAAGCTCCGATTCGTGGATGTCA
>CAZNLT010000177.1:0-12280 GCA_964573705.1 uncultured Desulfobacterales bacterium | reverse complement strand
TCATTTTTGGGAAAAAAATAAAATTTCTTTTCGCATATGCTGAGAAAGGGAAAAATTCAAAATTTTTTCTTTGAACATTTTTTCGTCAGCGTATATAACAATAGGCAAGAATTTTCTATATTCAAATCCAATTGTTCTCCAAGTTCAGCCATATCGCAAAGCAGGTGATGTAATGGTAATGATGAACGCCCAGAAAAAGGCCATCGATGCGATCACCATCATGAACGTGGCGATGACCAATATTCGACTCTATCCGCCCAGCGCCGCCATCATCCGGAATTCCGTCAATCGGGTGTATCAGGTCCTGACCGATATTTTGAAGCACGAAAATTCGGTCGTCTATGCCGAATCCGGCCGAAATTATATCATCTGCGGCCGGTTTTTCAGCGAACAGGACCAGCGGCGCTATCCCCATGCCAGGGCTTTTCTTGAGCTGTTGAGCAAATTCGGAATCAGGAGCGTCTCTTTTGAAAAACGACTGACCAAACCGGAAGTTAAGACCTTTCTGAATATTGTCAGCAAAAATCCCGAGGAAATCGAGAAAGAAAAAGGATTGAAGGGCGCCCTGGAACGGGAAAAGCTGCCCAACATCATCATCGACCATAAGGTCTACGTGGTGGTGGACCGGGACCAGCAGATCGTGGCCGGGCTGGACATCAAAGACGGCGAAATCATCCGTTTTTTGACCGGCGACCAGGCGTTGCCCGCCGAGGACCTTCAGCGGATCAAAGAGTTGGCCCGGGACCCCGGGTGGATTAATCAGGTGTTCCAGGCGGGACTGGCCTATGTAATGCGGCGAAAGGAATGGAAATCCTATGAGAAACTCTCCGAGATCGTCCTGCATATGATTCAGACGATGGAGGAGATCTCGGATGAACCCGATAAAGAAAAGGTCTCCCGGGAGCTGGCCCGCTCCATCGCCGGGTTGGAAGACGATATGCTGGTGCTGGTGCTGAGCCAAAACATCGAGGGAATGTTCAGCAATCGGCTCTTCGACCATGTCATCGATGTCCTGGATGACGATAAATTCGAGCGGCTGGCCGCCAAGCTCAAACAGATCGACGGAAAGGCCGTGGTCAAGCGGGAAAACCCCAATGCGGCGGCGCCGAAACAGAAAGCCGCCGACCAGGCCTACTCCTTTATGATGCGCTCCGGTAAAGGGGGGCGCCTGGCGGATCGCATTCAGCGCCGAATGGAAGAAGAAAGACGGCGAATGCGGCAGCGGGAGGCGGAGCTGAAGGCGGCCCTTCACAGCATCCTTCAAGGGGAGGAGGCTCCTTTTTTAAAAGAACGGGTCATGGAGGCGCTCCCCGAATACATCGACCGGCTTTTCAAGGCGGGCAAGGGCGAGGTCGCCGTGGCCATTCTTCAGAAATTGAGCCAGAAGCTCTGCCATGATGATCCGGATATCCGGGAACCGGTGTCTCTGTCCCTCTCGTTTATCGGCCGGATGCTGCTGTCCGAGGGCCGGGATGAGGTGATGGTGAAAATCCTGCCCGATCTGCTTCACTGGATGAAGCTGGAGACCGGCTCCCCTACCATCGCTTATAAGGGGATCGCCACTCAGCTTCAGGAACTGGCTCAGAAATTGATCGAGGACCGAAGCCTTCTCGAATGCAATGCCATATTGGAAACCTTCAACCGGATGCAGTACGGAGAAAAAGACCGGGACGAGGCCATCCGCCGAATGGCCGAAACGGCGCTTCGGGATATCGCCACCGAGGGGGTTCTGGATATGCTGCTTCAGGAGCTTCAATCATCGGTGGAGGAGCGCCGAAAACAGGCGGTCCGGGGGTTGGTGCAGTTGGGCGGCATCGCCATCGAACGGTTGCTGGATATTCTTCAGGAAAGCCGGGACATGGCCGAACGGGTCCGGATTCTTAACCTGGTCTCGGAAATGGGGGAGGCCGCCGTCCCGATGCTGGTGAAAAAGATTCGGGAGTCGGGGCCCTGGTATTACCTGCGCAATCTGATTCTGATGCTGGGCAAGGTCGGCGCCGAAAAAGAGGTGGCGGTCTTGCAGCCCTACCTGAAACATGAAGACTTTCGGGTTCAGCGGGAGGCGGTCAACAGCATTTACAACATCGGCGGAAAGTTCAGGGGCCCGACCCTGCTGGCCGTCCTCGGGGAGGCGGAGGAGCGGCTCAGGATCAGTATCGTGGACATGCTCGGGGCACTGGAGTACGAGAATGCCGTGGATCGGCTGCTGGAGATGTTTGAATCGAAGTCTTTTTTCTCCAAAAAGGCGGATGAAAAACTCAAGGAAAAGATCTGTTCCGCTCTGGGGCGGATCGGGTCTGAAAAGGCGGTCCCGATGCTGCGGGCCGTTGCGGAGCAAAAAAGCCTGCTGGGGATCAAGAGCTATCCGGAACCGATTCGAGAGGCGGCTTCCACCGCGCTGATCCGGATCCATAACGCCCAGCTGCGCAAAAATGAACTCCAGGACGAGGGCTTTAAAAAAACCCGAATCGGGACGGGAGGCCGGTCTGATCTGAATCTGCCGGGTGTTTCCCCGAACAGAGGCCGGGAAGGCCAAACCTCACCGGCCCAGGCCCCTTCAACGGAATCGAAGACCGGGGTCCAGGCCATCGATTTTTCACTGCCCTCCACCCCTTCGGACAAGACCGTAAAGCGAAACAACGATACCATCGAGGATACCGCCGTCTCCCTATTGTACAAAGCCATCGTGGCGCATGCCCGCAAAAAGGAGTTCAAAGAGGCCGAGGCCCTTCGCCAGCAGCTGATCGATACCGATGCCATGGCCCTCACCGAAATCATTCGTGCGGGGGAGATTATCGAGGCCATGAAATTCGATGCCGGTGATATCGAGCCGGACCATCTGGAGATCTGGTCCGATCTCTACGACAGCCTCACCCCCGAGGAGGCGGATGGCCTCTATTATGCCATGGAAGAGGGAATTTACGAGGCGGATGAGCCGGTGTTTCAGCAGGGGGCCCGGAACGACCGCCTGATTTTTATTCGGCAGGGCCAGCTCCGGCTGGGGTTCAGCCGGGGGGAAAGAGAGATTTTGATCAAAACAGTCGGCAAAGGAGATATTGTGGGGGAGGATACTTTTTTTTCATTTTCGGTTTGCACCACCTCGCTGGTGGCGCTTTCCCTGACCAAGGTCAATTTTATCGAAAAGAAGGTTCTGGAAAAATGGGGCCGGAAGTTTCCCGCTCTGGAATCCAAGCTCCACCACTATTGTCTTCGGCAGGGGAAATTACACGAAATCTTAAAGAATAAGGGGATGGATCGACGACAGCAGGAACGGGTCGATCTCACCGGCATCGCATCCGTTCACCTGTTGTCCCCGGACGGGAAGATGACCGGGAAACGATTTCGAGGCGGACTGTTGGATATTTCCCACGGCGGATTGTCCTTTTTAATCAAGGCCGCCAACCCCAAGAATGTCAGCCTGCTCCTGGGCCGCAAGCTGGGCATGCAGTTTGAAATGGCCAAACCTCTCTTGCAAGCCCTTCAATTGAAATGGAAAGTCCCGCCGGAAAAGCCCCGCATTCAAATCCGGCGGATCGGCACGGTCATCGGGGTGACCCACCGTGAGGAGGAGGATTACTCGGTCCATATCAGGTTTGAGGAGAGCCTTGATCTGGTCGTTTCCAAACCGGCCTCAGCCTCGGCACAAACTCAGGCCGCGTCGGCGCCGGTCCGAACCCGGCGGGTGGTGGGAAAATGAGGCTATTCCTGATCTTCTGGCTGTTATGCGCCGGGTCACCGGCCTTTGCCCAAAACGGGCGGGCCCCGGTGAGCGAGGCCACCGAAGCCTGCCTGGGATGCCATTCCTCCCTTCATCCGGGGATCGTGGAGGAATGGCAGAAGAGCCGGCATGCCCGGGTCAGCCCGGCCGAGGGGATGGCCATCAAGGGCCGGGCCAGCCGGATTTCGGCGGAGACGGTACCCGAGCAGCTGAAAAAGACCTCGGTGGGATGCGCCGAATGCCATACCCTGAGGCCGGAGGCCCATGCCGACACCTTCGAGCACAACGGCGCGGCGGTGCATGTGGTGGTCAGTCCCGGAGACTGCGCGGTCTGCCACCCGGTGGAGGCCGACCAGTACGAAGAGAACATCATGTCCCACGCCCGAAAGAACCTGACCGACAATCCGGTTTTTCAGGACCTTCAGCGGGCCATTATCGGCATGCCGGACTTCCATGAGGGAACGTTGGCGTACCGGGAATCGGCCCCGGAAACCCGGGCCGAGGCCTGCTACTATTGCCACGGCACCCGCTTGCGTTTTCAGGGGTTGATTCGGCGGGAGACGCTGATGGGGGAGATGACCTTCCCCAGAATTGCGGGATGGCCCAACCAGGGGGTCGGCCGGGTCAACCTGGACGGCACTCAGGGGTCCTGCGCCGCCTGCCATACCCGCCACGCTTTTGCCATCGAAGTCGCCCGACGCCCCCACACCTGCAAAGAGTGCCATGTGGGGCCGGATGTGCCCGCTTACAAAGTTTACAGCGCCAGCAAGCACGGCGCCATCTATTCCAGCCAGGGCCAAGACTGGGAGTTTTCCACCGTGCCCTGGGCGGTGGGCAGGGATTTCAACGCACCGACCTGCGCCGCCTGCCACATCAGCCTGCTGATCAACACCGACGGGGTGACCGTGGCCGAGCGGACCCATGCCATGAAGGAGCGCCTTCCCTGGCGGATTTTCGGCCTCATCTACGCCCACCCCCATCCCCTATCCCCGGATACCACCCGAATCCGCAACCGGGAGGGCAATCCCCTGCCCACCGATTTCGACGGCGGATACGCCTCGGAATATCTGATCGACGGGGCCGAACAGGAGCGTCGAACTCAGACCATGCAGGCGGTCTGCCTGAGCTGCCACAGCACCCCCTGGGTGGAAGGCCACTGGCGCCGGTTTGAACATACCATTCGGGAAACCAACGCCCGGGTGCTGACCGGAACCCGGATCATGTCGGAGATCTGGAATCGAGGCTTTGCAGGCGGCCTCGACCGGGGGGAAAGCCCCTTTGACGAATCCGTGGAGCGGCTCTGGAGCGATACCTGGCTGTTTTATGCCAACACCGTTCGATTCGCATCGGCCATGGCCGGGGGCGGCGACTACGGGGTATTTGCCGACGGCCGACATGCGCTCTCCCGGCGGGTTCAAGAGTTGCACGACTGGTTGGCGCTTCGAAACCGGCTTTTTCCCCCGAAAACGCCCATCGCGGGTCCTTTCCGGGAGCCGAATGAACGCTTCGGGAAGACCGATGCGGTTCCGCCTTACGCCGATTCGGAAGAACCCCTTGCCAGGTTTTTCAGGTAAGAGATGATTTCCCAGGAAAATTCTGGCCAGCAGGGCAGAAGGGCGTTGTTGGTGAAGACCGGGTCTGCGGCCAGGTCATACCGGGAGACCGCCCGGGCCCGGTCCCACAGATCGGTATGGGGGATGGGGGTGTAATAGGCCGGCACCGGCGTGACCCCGCTCTCCCGGACGATTCGAATCGAGTGGGCCACCGCATTCAGGGTCTGGTCGGGCAACCCGGCCAGCAGATAGGCGCCGACCGCACCGGCATCAAACCCCGCATGTAAAAGGCGCCCGATCGCTTTTTTGAATTCCGTCTCGGTCACCTTTCGATCCAGGCGGCTTCCCTCCTCGAAGGCCGCCGTCTCCAGGCCGAGGCGGAGGGTTGTGAATCCCGCCGCCCGCATCAGATCGGCCATTACCTCACTGATTTCCCGAATATGAACCGCATTGGGGGTATGAAAACGGATCCCCATTCCCGAATCGATGACCGCCCTCAGCAGCGGAATGATATGGTGATCCGGATTTACCAGCAGGGCGTCGTCGTAGAAGACGAAATCGCGGACCCCATAGGTCTCATGCCGGTGGCGGATTTCGGCCATCACCCTTTCCGGAGAGCGGACCCGTCGTTTGGGTTCCAGAAACCGGGAGGCGCAGTAGGAGCAGGCGAAGGGGCATCCCCGGGAGGTCAGCAGCGGCGCGAAGGGAATGGTTTGCTGAAGATCCAGGGCGGGATCGGGCCAGGCGTCCGGGTCCTTGGGATTGAACCGAGGTTCGACGGAATGCCCGGTGTGAGATGCGATCAGATCCAGGATCTTCAGGATATCGTTTCCGGGGATCACCCCATCGGCGCCGGATACCGCCTCGGCGTGGTCCCGGCAGAGGGTGGCATAGATCCCGCCCAGAAGGATGGGCACCTCGGGGTAGACCTGCCGAAGCAGCTGAATCGTCTCCTGAACTCCGGGATACCAGTAGGTCATAAGGGAGGTGACCAGAATCAGGTCCGGTTCGGGAACGGCCTGCAGATCTTCTTTGAACCATTCCGGGTCGATGCCGTAGCGGCAGAAATGGCGGGGAATATCCGCCAACCCGTCCGGGTGGGAAATGCGGGTCTTACGATAGGGGCCTCGGCCGTGTCGGGCCTCGGGATTGGAAGGCGGCGCTTTCGGGTGAAACCGGTTCAGGCAATCGAGGTAGCCGACCCCTATTCCATGCTCCCGCAGGACGGCTGCAATGGTGAGCAGGCCCAGGGGCCGTGCCCAGAAATCATAGGCCGCAAAATCGTGAATCCAGGGGTTGACCAGGAGAATGCGGGGGGCGGAGCGGGATTTCAAACAGGTGGCCGGATCAGTCGCTATCCGCCTCCGGAAAATACCGCATCGAGGTCTTTTTCAGCTCATGCCGGCTGAAAAGCAGCTTGTAGGTGTCCACCCCCGATTCCAGGGAGAGTCGGCGGGCGATCGCGCGGCAGGTGGCCTCATCCCTGGCGTGGATCATGGTATACAGGTTGAACGGCCACAGGGGATTGGGGTCCCGCCGATAGCAGTGGGTGACTTCGCTGAAGGAGGCCATGGTACGCCCCACCTTTTCGACCCGTTTTTCATCCACCTGCCAGGCCACCATGGCATTGGCCCGAAAACCCGATTTCTGGTGGCGAAGTGTGGCGCCGAACCGGCGGATGATCCCCCTGGCTCGCAAGTCCTTCATTATATTGAGCAAGGTCTCTTCTTCGATCTTCAGTTTTTGGGCGATTTCAAGAAACGGGCGTTCTAAAACAGGGATATCGCCCTGAAGAGAGGCCACCACCTTCTGTTCGAGTTCAGTCAGCATGCTTTTGGATATAGGCGGTTTATCGAGAAAAATCAAGCCATTTTTGGTGCGGACAAAAGAGGCGCCCGGTTTTTTTCAGCGCACCCGGAGGCCGCTTCCGGTTTCTTTACGCTCAGCGGAAAATTAAATGCGAAAACCGATTGCTTTTTACCGTCGATCGGTGAGATTGTTAGGCGATTGTTAAATGATAACTTCTAATTAGCAGGAACCGCGCGGCATCGCCGCCGTGAGAGGCGAAAGGGGTCGACACACCCATGCTGGAGGACCTTCACGGTCAAATCGAACGGATCACCTATACCAACGAGGAGAACGGGTATACCGTCGCCAAGGTGAAGATCAAGGGGCACCGGGAACTGGTGACGGTGGTGGGCAATCTGATGTCGCCCATGCCCGGGGAAATCATCGCCATGAAGGGGGAGTGGGCCAACCACCCCCGGTACGGGGAACAGTTCAAGCTGACCTCCTACCGGACCTCGGTGCCGGCGACGGTCTACGGCATTCGTAAATACCTCGGCTCCGGGCTCATCAAGGGAGTGGGACCGAGAATCGCAGAACGAATCGTGAACCGATTCGGGGAAAAGACCCTGGATGTCATCGAAGAAAACATCGATCACCTGACGGCGGTAGAGGGGATCGGGGCCAAACGGATCGCCATGATCAGCCGGGCCTGGCAGGACCAAAAGGAGATTCGGGAGGTGATGCTCTTCCTTCAGAGCCACGGGGTCAGCTGCGGATATGCCACCAAGATTTTCAAGCAATACGCCGAACGGTCCATCGAGGTGGTGCGGGAAAATCCTTACCGGCTGGCCACCGACATCTTCGGAATCGGCTTCGTCACCGCCGACCGGATCGCCGAAAAACTCGGGTTTCCCAAAGACTCCCCGCTGCGGGCCGAGGCGGGTATTCTGTATGTGCTGAATCAGTTGGCCGAAGAAGGGCATGTCTATTATCCCTATATTCCGCTGATTCAGAAATGCCGGGAGATTCTGGATGTGGAGCGGCCCATTCTGGAGGACGCCTTCGGACGGATCGAATCGGACAAGAAGATTCGAATCGAAGACCTGAACGAGGACCTGGATGCCTTTGTGCCCGACCACAAGGCGGTCTACCTGGCCCAGTTTCACGTCTGCGAGGTGGGGATCGCCCGCCGGCTCAAGATCCTGCTGAATGTGCCGGCCGGGGTGTCCCATCCCGACCCCGAGGCGGCCCTTTCATGGGTTCAGAAACGGCTGGCCATTCAGTTGGCCGAACATCAGGGCGACGCGGTTCGAAGCGCTCTGGCCCAAAAGGTGCTGGTGATCACCGGCGGTCCCGGTACCGGCAAGACCACCATCATCAACGCCATTCTCAAGATTCTTTCGGCCATGGATGCCAAGGTCTTTCTGGCGGCCCCCACCGGGCGGGCCGCCAAGCGGATGAGCGAGACCACCGGTCACCCGGCCCGTACCATCCACCGGCTTCTCGAATTCAGCCCGGCCAAGGCGGCCTTTGAGAAAAATTATGAACATCCCCTCGACTGCGATGTGCTGATCGTGGATGAAGCCTCCATGATCGATACGGTGTTGATGCATCATCTGCTCAAAGCGGTCCCGGCGGTCGCCTCTCTGATTCTGGTGGGGGATGTGAATCAGCTCCCCTCGGTGGGGGCGGGGAATGTGCTGGAGGACATCATCGCCTCCGGCGCGGTGCCGGTGGCCGCCCTTACCGAAATCTTCCGCCAGGCCCGGGAAAGCCGGATCATCGTCAATGCCCACCGGATCAACCGCGGCCGTATGCCGCTGTACGACGGCAATTCTCCGGAAAACGATTTTTTTTTTATTCAGAAGGAGAATCCCGAGGCCGTCCTGGACATCCTGCTGCGGCTGGTCGGGGAGCGGATTCCCCGCCGTTTCGGGTATGACCCGGTGGATGATGTTCAGGTGCTGACCCCCATGCACAAGGGGTTGGTGGGCGCGGGCAATCTCAATGCCCGGCTTCAGGGGGCCCTCAATCCGGAAGGAGAGGAGGTGGTCCGGGGGCATCGCATTTACCGGGTCGGGGACAAGGTGATGCAGATCCGGAACAACTATGAAAAAGAGGTCTTCAATGGAGATATCGGCCGGATCATGCGTATCCTTTCCGACTTGCAGGAGGTGGTGATCCGGTATGACGGACGGGACCTGGTCTACGAGTACTCGGATCTGGATGAGGTGGTACTGGCCTATGCGGTGTCGGTCCACAAGGCCCAGGGATCGGAATACCCGGTGGTGGTCATGCCGGTGCTGATCCAGCATTATATGCTGTTGCAGCGGAACCTGATCTACACCGCCGTCACCCGGGGAAGGGAGCTGGTGGTGCTGGTGGGCGCCCGAAAGGCGCTGGCTATTGCGGTGAAAAACGAGGGGACCCGGAAGCGGTACACCCGGCTGCGCCATCGCCTGAATGCATAAAAAAAGCGAGCCTTTTCAGGCTCGCTTTCAAGTGCCGGGAGATTTGCAAGATTTATTTGGGCATCAGGTCGAACCGGCCCAGTCTGGAGCAGTTGGTCTCCATGGTTTTTTGAAGGGTTTCACAGCCCGCCTCCCAGGCTTTGGTCCAGTCGAGCAACATATTGCCCGACTTGTCCGATGCCCATGCAGCCTGATCCCAGAACATTCGCGTCAACTTTTCGGTGCGGGATTGAATCACCTCCAGGGCGTTGAAAGAGGTGTTCATGGCGGTTTTCTGAAAATCGGTCATCTGCTTAACGATCTGATTCTGATCCATCATCTCTATCATCTTTTTTTTTCCTCTCCGGTGGTTGTGTGTCGGAGGCGTTTTGCGGGCCTCCGAAGTACTGGCCGAAATCCTTCATCATCTGCTGAAAAACTTCTCCCTGTTTCTTGACTATGTCTTGAAGGGGGGACATCATTTCAGACCCATCTGCGGCCCCTTTTGCATTGAGGAGCATCTGCTGATGTTTGATCGTCTCTTCTTGGTCCTGACACTTTGTCTTGAGTTTTTCGTATTTTTCCACCAGGGCCAGGTGCTCCTCGCTGGAGACGAACCCCATCATGGCCAGGTGGTCTTTAAAGGATTGTTTGAAATCCTTCAATGCCTTGTCGGATAATTTTTTGTATTCCTCGCTCTGCTCGGAGAGCTTGTTCAGCCCGTAGATCTGTTTGAAAGCGGCACTGAAATCTTCCAAGCCGGTATCGGCGGTTCGGTTCCGGTTCTCCCCCATCATGCCGGGAAATCCGGTCTGCAGCCAGTTGAAAAAATCTTTGGACTGCTTTTTCCCACGGGCCGCACTAATCAGCATATTTCCCCACAACTCCAGAAATTTATCATCCATAATTTTGTCTCGATCCGAAAACGGGTTTTAAGCGGCCGATGTTTTAACGGAGGATTCGGATGAACCTTTCTGATTTTTGGATTCCCCCGCTTTGGTATCGGCCTTTTTTTTGGGTTTGGCTGCCGTTTTTCTCTTCGGCTGGCTTTCAGTGCTTTCTTGTTCCAGATCCAACTGATACCGGACCGGGCCGCGAACGTTTTTCTCTCCGAATCGGGTGTGTAAGGCGCACGCCGAAGTAGGGTCCGACCAGGAGGTGGCAATGGCCACGTGCCCCTTGGGAAACGGTGACACCTCCGCATCGATGAAATCGAGGGGGGCCAGGGCGGTGCTCTTTTCCACCAGATCGTCCCGCTCCCCGTAGCAGATCAGCCATTGGATCCCTTTTTCCCGAAGCCGCCTAAAATTGAGTTCCCGGCCGAAGAGTTTAATGGGCAGTGTGCCGTCCTTCGTAATCGGGGTGGTGTACGAGGCGAAGCTTATTTCGGTAATGCCTAAAGGCAGATCGTTTCGCTCATTCTGGAGCCAGTAGTTGAGGGCGGCCGCGGTTTTGCTGATCTTGAGAAAACGGCCTTTTTTGGGCCGAAACATCATCATGTCCCGAAAGAAGGCGACCATTGGCGCCTCCATCTCGATGGATTTGAGTTTATAGACCCATCCCATTAAGAGCCCGTCTCCCACCTTGTTGCCGTTGGGAAGTGTTTTGGTGCCGTAGAGCAGATCATTGAAGCGCGGCGGCAGATCGTTTAGAAATTCTTTCAGGCCGATGCTGCGGGTCCCGTCCATGGGGGAGACACAGGTGATCAGGGCATCCACCAGGCCGTCCAGTTCGCCGGAAAGCAGATCACAGACTGCGGAAAACCCTCCTTGGCAATACCCGTTGAGGGTCACCGGGTTGCCGTGGCGCGCTTTAATTTTCTCGCAGAAGAATTGGGTATCGAGGGCGTCATCTTCTCCGGTCATGGTCTGCAGAGCCGGAGTGGTGGAGATATCTTTGAGAATGCGAATATAGGTTGGAATGCCCTGGTTGGCGAAGGCGTGGGTATAGCTTCGGTTCTCCTCGGGCAGAAACGCCAGAATATTGGCCCCCAATACGAAGGGGGGAAGAATCAATATCGGTTTGCCGTCTTCCCGAACCTCGACATTTTTGTCGGTGGGCATAACCTGATAGAGAATGAACCGGTCGGTTTCGGCGAACTTGATATCCCGCCCGCGTTCGAAATGAAACCCGAAATCCGCCTCGGCCTCTTGAACGGCCTGGGGGAATGTCTGGGTCACCATCTCCATCATTTTGGCCTGGCGGGCAGAAAAGTCTTCGATATTTTCGCCTTCGGAGCCGAGCCAGGTATTGAGCATCGCTTCCACCGCTTTGGGCATTTCCTTTTTAGCGTATTCACTCACTACCCGCATGCTGGCCATGGCGGCCTTATTGGTGAGGTCCAGGTTGAATGTCCATAACCCCAGGTATGACAGAAAACTTTCCAACGGAGAACGACTCATCAACCGTTCGCGTTCGACTTCACTGAAATAGTTGGTGGAAATAACCAAGGGCGTCAAGAACTCGTTGAGATATTTGGTGAAACCGGCACAGTAATTTTGGCTGGCCTGTAAATTGTTCGCAAAGGCCTGGGCCGGGGACATCATTTTTTCAAAGAGATCCTCAGGCAGGCAATTTTTTTGAGAGTCCTTTAAAGTCGGCATCTTACTGTACCTCCGAATCCGGGTGAATGCTGACCCCGGTATTTAGTATGTAGCCCTTTCGGCTTCGCGCCGAGGGTCTTTCGTTCAACTTGCCTCCTATCATTTGCCCATTTTTTTACCGTGAAAATATAGGACAAATTCAGAGCATAACTCCAGTGTTCCCGTCGA
>CAZNLT010000176.1:0-12423 GCA_964573705.1 uncultured Desulfobacterales bacterium | reverse complement strand
TCCGAATGGCCGGAAAAGGCGGCCTGGTGAAGCGCGGTGTGCCCCTCCGGGTCCTGGCTGTCGGGGTCGATCCCCTCGTCCAGGTATTGTTGTACCAGTCGAAGATCTCCGACCAGGGCTGCTTCGATCATCTTTTCGCCGATTTGGGTATTCATATCCGTCTCCTTGCCTTCTTCAGTTAAAGTGGATTCTTCTAAACAAATAATATTTCATAAGGTTACCATCTTTGGATGCCACTTCAACCGGTTTTTGAGGAATTTCCAGAATATCCAAAAGGGCTACGAAACGGCGGGGGGATGTGGTATGGGGGTTACATCTGTCATGAAATGTCTGTTTAATGATGCGCAAGGGGATGCCGATGGCCCGGAATAAGAGCAAAGAAGAACTCAGCTGGATTCTGTACGACTGGGCCAATTCGGCCTATTCCATTGTCATTACCACCGCCATATTTCCGCTGTTTTACAAATCCCTGGCAAGCGAAGAGATTTATGTCACTTCCTGGGCCTTCGGCAACTCCATCGCCAGTGCCGTGGTCGCCTGCCTGGCCCCGATACTGGGGACTATAGCCGACTATAAGGATCGGAAAAAACGATTTTTCACCATCTTTTTCGGATTGGGGGTGGCCTCGACCCTTGCGCTCTCTCTGGTGGGCGACGGGCAATGGCTTTTGGCCATCTGCATTTACGGCCTGTCGGTGATCGGTTTCGCCGGCGCCAACCTCTTCTACGACGCCTTTCTGGTGGATGTCACCACCGGTGACCGAATGGATTCGATCTCTTCCTCCGGATTCGGCTGGGGATACATCGGCAGCACCATCCCCTTCATTATCGGGCTGGTGCTGGTCCTCAAATACGAGTGGTTCGGGTTCGACAACTCCGGCACGGCGGTGCGCCTGTCTTTTGTCATCACCGGTCTCTGGTGGCTGGGCTTCGCCGTTCCCATGCTCAAAAACGTCCGCCAGAAACACTACATCGAGCCCTCGGATACCCCGATTTCCGACAGCTTCAAGCGGATCGCATCCACCCTGAAAGACATCAAGAAATATCAAAACATCTTCCTTTTCCTCGGCGCCTATTTTTTCTACATCGAAGGGGTCAACACCATCATCCGCATGGCCACCCCCATTGCGGTGACCGTGGGCATCGGCCAAAACACCCTGCTCATCGTCCTGCTGGCGATTCAGATCGTCGCGTTTCCCTGCGCCCTGATCTACGGCAGACTGGCCGCCCTCTGGACCGGCCGGAAGATGATCTTCATCGGGATTTTCATCTATTGCGGGGTGGTGCTGCTGGCCTTTTTTCTGCCGTCGGTGGAAAGCGAAAGCACCCAGACCGCCATGTTCTGGGCCCTTGCCATGCTGGTGGCCTCCTCCCAGGGCGGTATTCAGGCCCTGAGCCGGTCCTATTTCGGCAAGGCGGTTCCCAACCACAAATCCTCGGAGTTTTTCGGATTCTACAACATTCTCGGGAAATTTTCCGCCATCTTCGGACCGTTTCTGGTGGGGACCTTCACCTATTTCACAGGCGAAGAACGCTACGGCATTCTCAGCGTCCTGGTGCTTTTTCTGGCGGGCGGGGCGCTTCTCAGCCGGACGAAAAAGGAGGTGCGGCTGGAATAGCGAACCGGCTGTCAGCGTCCCTTTTTCGCGGTTGAGATCACGGGCCAAAACTGATATAGGAATGAACGATCGTTAATTGCCTTTTTTCAATTCGAATTCCCAATTCAAAGGAGGACGACACATGAACCAGGTCATCATCTACGGCAAGGCGGGTTGACCGTACACCGAAAAAGCCAGGGCGGCTTACTCGACCCACGACTATCACGACGTGACCCAGGACAGCAGCAAAATGAAAGAGATGCTCAAGCTCTCGGAGGGCCAGCGCAAGGTGCCGGTGATCCAGGACGGGGATGCCGTCATCGTCGGTTATGGAGGCGGTTCCTGAGGGGTTTAGTGTTCCGGCCGGGCGTCGGAAAAACGATGGGTGCAACCATGGCGGTTTCACCGGTAGCGGCTTGGAGTATTCCGGGCGGCTGAGCCGCTGTTTTGAACCGAAATTTTGTATGATTGCCATGAAACTTCCGATCATGGCAATCATTCTTTTGAAATTTCATGCAGGAGCATGGATGACAGCGCTCGAGATGAGGGGGAGTATATTCTGAATCTTCTGAAGGATTGATATGAGGGAATCAAGGGGAATAAGAGATCCGGTATTCAACTTTATCCGGCTCACCGGAGCCGAGGCCGATATCGTCGATAGTTCAGTTTTTCAAAGGTTGAGACGCATTCGCCAGCTTGCCTTCGCCCACTTGGTATATCCCGGTGCTTTACATACCCGATTTGAACATTCCCTGGGAGTATGTCAAATCGCCAGCTTAATGGCTAAAGAACTGAGAGTTTCCGATGAAGAGCACGAACTTTTGCGCCTCTCCGCTTTGCTTCACGATATTGGGCATGGACCCTTTTCACACATTTCAGAAGATATCCTGGAGATATACTCTGAAAAAGATGAAACTAAAAATGCATATAAGATTCATGAAACAATAACGGCGGACATTATTCAAAATGATGGGGAATTAAATCGACACATTCGAGAATCCGATAAAGAAAAGATCGTCAAAATCTTAGCCTCCGGGCACGGTGACCCGATGCTGCACTCCATTGTATCCGGTCCCCTTGATGCCGATAAGCAAGACTACCTGCTCAGGGATAGTTATTTTTGTGGAGTGAAATACGGCGTTTTTGATATTGGGCAGCTCCACCGTGTGTTGAAATCGGTTAAGGATGAGACTGAAGGAAAATTCTTGGTGATCAGCCAAGACGGCGTGCATGCTCTGGAACAGTTCGTTTTAGCTAAGTATTACATTTCCAATCAGGTTTACCGCCACCGTGTAAGATTAATAACCGATCAAATGCTCATCCGGGCTATCAATCGAGGCATTGATCACGATAACATTCAAGAACTTCAAGATTTGTACACATATCGTCGTGATCAGAAATATTTGCAAGAGTACTTGCGCTGGGACGATTCAAAATTTATGGTCACCCTGACCGACCATCGTTTTGATGGCAAAGAGTGCCATGATCTCTTGGTTCGTTTGAAAAACAGACATTTATTAAAAAGAATTTATCGGAGACAGATTAAAGAGTTACCGGAAGCTTGCAGGGTGGCACTTTTAGAAATCTCGAAGCCGGGCAATAAAGCGTTGCGGTCAAAATTGGAACATTATTTATGGGATGACATCTGTAAATTGGTTGCCGAAAAATGTAATGGAGAGATAACCTGCGCACCGGATAACCCAAATTTCTTAATTGTTCACGCATACACCGTTAAATCTGTTCGCGAAATGTCCAGAAATGATGAGGGATCTATCCCGGTAAAAAATGAAATTCGGGCGCCATCGACATTTGAAGAGGAATCGACTCTTTTCAACTCCATCAATGAAAAACTCAACCATGCATTTGTGGAAATCTACGCACCAGTGAAATATGATACCCCTGTCGATCGGACAAAGTTAAAAACGATCATCAATGAAGTCGTTACAGAGAAAATTGATGGCTTTTTCAAGGGAGGGGAAAATGCAACCACGTGATTTTGTACTGTTGGCGCATGGGGCGTTCCGAGATGGTATTGCAGGCCGGACGGCGCTTCAAAAAATTGTCTATTTTTTTTCGGTGATCATGAATACGGATCTTGGATATAATCCACATTTTTATGGCCCATATTCACCTAAAGTCGCGGAAGCAAATGCCGAATTAAAGGAATTGAACTATATCAAAGAAATTGCAACAACTTATGGGATTAATGTCAAAGGGTTTGAGATGACCAGGTATGATTATTCTTTAACCGAAGATGGCTTAAAACTATTCGAGCGAAAAAAGATACAATATGGTGATGAGTGGAAGAAAATTTCAGAAATCGCAAAAAGAATACAGTCAGCGGGCAAGATGAATTATATGGAATTGGCCATGGCGGCCAAAGCCCATCTTATTCTTGAGCGGGAAGGCGGCAAAACAAATAGGGGAACAATCAAAGCAAAAGCGAAACAGCTCGGTTGGTCAATTGACGATAGCGGTCTGGATAAAGCTCTTGAATTTTTGTCGAAAATTGAAATAGTAACTTGGAACTAAAATAGGACGAGTAATCATTCGCCTTGAGAAAAGAATACCCCACAGGCGTGGGGATGGTTCGTTTTGAATGACGGTAGCGCTTTTTTTCGATGAGTTTACCCTACCGGTGTGGGGGTTTTTTTGAAACAAATCCATTTTTATTGTTGACTTTCGGAGTGTGGCTGGATAAAGGAGGAGATGCGTTAAGAAAATTAATAAAGTTTTGTATGACAGTTAAATTTTCAACAAGGGGTCATAATGTACAATCCAAATACCGATGGATTCTTCCCTTGCCGAATCAACGGGAAGATTACGCAGGTCCCCATGCGGGAAATCCTTTTGGGTCGAATCGATGAAAATCCATATCACCCCGATCCGGCTCTGGAAGCATTTCTTCGTTATGTGCCTTCCCTGTTTTTACAGGTGCTCGATCTTTCGCTCGATGAAGATGAATGCCTGGATTTGATTCAGGCAGGCACTGAATCGGACAGCTTCCCCGCTTATCAAGCTCAGGTCGAGCGCAATTTGAAGCAAAAGCAGGACATATTTCAGCTCTACCCCGATCGGAACGGGTTTTTTCAGCATTATGATGTTCGAGAAGAAAAGTTACCGAAAACCGATCTGGATGCGTTGCTCATTCACAGTGCTTCGGGAAACAATCCGATTCATCATCGCGCCGCGAACAGCCTTCAGCAAATCTGCATTTCGTGCGCCTTAATCACCTTAATTCACCATAACAATTTCTGTCTGGCCGGCACCGTCGGTCACTCCAATGTAAGAGGACAGACTTGTTATCTTTGCATGATCCATGAAGAGGACCCATTTAAACGAATGATCCTGAATACCTGTTTCCCGTCGGTTATGGATGAGGATGACGTGGAAAGGTATGGGTGGTCTGTTCCTATGGGCGACGATGACCAGCCTTCCTGGATAAGAATCGGAAGAAAGGGAAAGAAGGGGTTCGAAGAAAATTCAAATGAAGTCGGACTTATTCGGTCTGTCTTGTTCACTCCTCGGCATGCGTTTTTTGATGTGGAAAAGGATAACGGGCGTTGTGATTTATGCGGAATTGAGTCCGATCGATTGGTGAGGCGCTACTTCTGGCGCCGATACGGCAACAAAATCAAATCTGAAGACGTCATCGTTCGCCATCCGACCCAGTCGGTCTATCATGATAAAAACCGGATATTCCCTCATAATTACAATCCGTCCATATGGAAGAACCTCGGTTCGCTGATCGTAAAAGATTTTGAAATTCAGGACAAGCGGTATGATGTAGCTCCGATTGTTCAACAATTCAAAGAAATTACTTTGGGCGATGATCCATATTTCACTTTGGAGTTGATGGCCTATCAGGCCAATCAGGCGAAACTGCTCGATTTCCATCATGAATTCATCACTCTGCCTTATTTGAATGAGGATTTGGAGGTTTTCTACCGGGCGATAGAGGCTTTTACCACTGTCGTCAGCCGGATGCTCCAAACTTTTCGGTATTACGGCACGGCAGATAAAAAACGAGAGCGTATTCAGGTTACCTCCATTGAAGAAAGGCATTTGGAACTGACCGAAAGATTCGGGCGGGAGACGATGAACGGTCTGCATGAATTCCGATCCGCCTTCCTGAATAAAACTTTAGGCGCTGAAATGAAAAACAAACTCGAAGAGTACAAACGAAGGCTTCGGGGCGAATTCGAATATGCTTGCAGAAATGAGTTTGCTTGGGATGATATCGCCGCTCAAAAGAAGCTGAATATGCAAAAACGGAAATTGGCAACAAGCTTAAAGAATATCGTAGCGGAATTTCAAACCTGAAGCCATAATAGAACCTATTTGTGGAGGAGCGAATGGAACCATCCGAAGAAAAATCCAATTCCCCGAAAACCGCCGAACCCATGATAAATGCATACAAATCGCTTCCAACAAGGGCAAAGGCCGAATTAAGGCGGTTAAGCGATTACCAGGATGTGCGGATACTGGCGGGAGAGGCTTTCTGGAAGGTTTGGGGAGCTGTGGATAAAGCATATCCGCAGGATGTCGTATCGGCGATGCTCATCCTGTTCCGGGATCGGGGGGCCAATACTGAATTGGCTGAATCTCAGAAAGCGCTTGGAAAAATTTTCGTCGGCGGAGACGAGAATCCGGTTAAGTTGGGAAGATTTAAACGCCTGCTGGCCGTAGATAATTTTGATGCCGGATTCAAAGCCTTACGGCCCATTCTTCGCCTATTTCGTCACGACCGGCTCAACTGGAACGAAGTGGCTGAATTTCTCAATGCTTTGTACTGGCATGAAATCAAAGTGTTTGATCGAGAAGACCGACAATTATATTTCGTAAAGAAACGCCTGGCGGATGCCTATTTTGAACCCATCTTTTCCCAATCATAAGGAGTCGTTTTCATGAGCACATTCATCCAGATTCATACCCTTACCTCTCATTCCTCTCATTGTCTGAATCGTGACGATCTCGGGCATCCGAAAACCCTTCACTTTCTCGGTCAGACCCACGGGCGAATATCCAGCCAATGCCAGAAGAGAGCCATCCGCGAGTTCATGCGAGATCAGGAAATGACGGGCCGAATCGGGCTTCGGACCAAAAAACTGCCGCGAATCGTAAAGGAGTATTTACTGGAAAAAGGCGTGGAGAAATCGATTGCGCTTCCGTTGATTCCCGTCGTGGCGGCGTTGGGGGAAAAAAGCCCGCCCAGTGATGCCAATATGAAAAAATACGTCAAACTTGCCGAAAAAGATAAAGATGCGCTTTCGGACAAGGAGACCAAGGAAGTCGAAAGGTTTGAAAGAACCGCGCAACTGGTTCATATCAAGTTGACGGAGATCGATACGATCAAGGAGACCGCCTTGCGACTGTGCCGGGAAGGAAATACAAAAGGAGAGGTCCTGAAGCAGTTTAAAAAAAGCATTTCAACCCTGATGGAGACCCATCGGTTCAATGACAGCGTCGATATCGCTATGTTCGGCCGCATGACCACCAGTCCGGTTTTCGATGATTGCGATGCCGCCATTCCGGTGGCGCACGCCCTCACCACCGATCCGGTATTCGATCAGACCGATTTCTTTACTGCGGTGGACGATCTGGGTGAAGAAGGCCAGGGTTCAGGTCATATGGATGACAAAGCCTTCACCAGCGGCGTCTACTACCGGTATGCGAATATAAATTATGATCTCTTGCTGAAAAACATGAACCAAGACGAGGTTTTGACCCGAGAAGCGACGTTGGCTTTCTTGAAAGCTTTCGTGCTGGCCCTGCCCACCGGATCACAAAACGCCTTTGCCGCTTATCAGCAACCCTATGCCATCCTGGTTACGGCCGGGAGCGGTTGCCCCACCAACCTGAGCAATGCCTTTTCCAGGAAACTCAAAAACGGCAATCCCCTGAAACGAGCGGTAAAAAACCTGGTAGACGAATTCAGCGAATCCCAGGTCTTTTTCGGTGATCTCAAACCGGTTTCCCATGCTTTTGTCGCCTGTCAGTACGACGGTTTTCTCGATCCGTCGGATCATCTGATATCTTGTGGCGATGTAGGTCATCTTATCACCTCTGTGGGTCAAACTTTGGAGGCCCTGTAATGGACTATCTGCTGATGCCCATCGCCGCCCCCATGCAGAGTTGGGGGGATATGGTCGTTTCGGGAGACGATCGGCCCACCCTGCCTTTTCCGACCCATTCGGGGCTGGGCGGACTGATTTGCGCCGCCTTGGGGATCGATCGACAGGATGAAGATCGGCTGCGTCGGGTCCATAACCGGCTTCGGTTTCTTGTCCTGGAGGTGTCCGAAGGGCGATTGCAAAGGGATTACTATTCTGTAGAGAATATCGTTCGTGCCAGCGGTTCGGGCGGCGGGTCCATTATCGGTAATAAATATTACCTGGCCGATGCGGTTTTTTTGGCCGCCGTCTCCTTGCTGCCGGACCCGCCCTTTTCTTTGGAAGAAATCGGCCGGGCGCTCCTGAATCCTTATTATTCACTGTACGCCGGCCGTCGGGCTTATCCGCTTTCTTTGCCGCCGGTATACCATGTGAACGGCATTCCCCAAATTCTGGAATGGGACAATCCTTTTGTTGGAATGATGACCCTGCTTCAGGACGAATCCGAAAGGAATCGGGTATTCCCCGGGCAGACAGCTCTTTCAAAGGATTCGCCGCCGCCGAGATTTTACTGCGACGCCGAAGATAAGGCGCATTTTAATGGTTCCGATCAGGTCTCGGCTATACCCTATTCAATCCGGGACCGCTATCACGGCTGGTACCGAAACTGGGGGTATCGAAGCTTTGAGGGTCGCAACGTATACCGTGTCCATTTAAACGCCGAGGCATAAAATGTATATTTCTCAAATAGTCACCGAGTATTCCGCTTTGAATGATATTTATGACCTTCATCAGCGGCTTTGGCGCGGTTTTTCCGATTCAGGGGAATCCAGGGATTTCTTGTTTCGTGCGGAGCGCCGCCCCCGAAAGCAGGCATTGATCCTGGTGCAGTCCCTTTCTCCGCCTCAGTGGGAGGAAGTGTTTTCTCCTGCCCGGTTCATGGTGAAGGGGTATGATCCGGTCTTCCGGGCCGGACAGCGGTTTTATTTCCATATACGGGTCAGCGCATCGGTTGCCAAATCCAACGGACCGGGAAAGCAGCCCACCCGAAAGCCCCTGCCGTGGAGCCGTTATGAAAAGTGGTTTTCGGAACAGGGGGCCAAACGGGGGTTGGAAACCCTGACCGTTTCCCGGCTGGGCGAGGTCTTTGTCTCAAGTCATAAAAAAAAGAGGTTCAGCATCGCCGGCCAGACCCTGAACGGAACCTTGCAGGTGACCGACCCCGAGCTTTTTTTGTCGACCTACCAAGGCGGTATCGGGCGAAGCAAGGCGTTCGGATTCGGGATGTTATCTCTCAAAAAAATGTGAGCTTGACTTATGACGGCGCCGTTTATCTTCTGGGGAAAATCGGAAGGGGAAGGACCTCGCCTTCGGTACCTGTCCGTCTTGGAGCATTCATTGAATGTGGCGGCCGCAGCCGAGTCCTGGATGGAAAATCGGCCTTCCCTGTGGCATCGATGGGCCGATTTGCTCGGCTTGGCAATCGATCAAAAAGGCCTTTCAGCAGCTCGGAATATCGCGCTTCATTTTATTCTCCTGCATGACCTCGGCAAATACGATCATCGGTTCCAGGGAAAGCATGCACCTTTGTTTGAACGGCTGAACGGGACCCAAATTCCCCCTACACCCGGTTCCTTTGATCACGGCGCAAAGGGCCTTCATTTTTTCAGTCGTTTCCGGGTTGGGAAGGGCCTTCTCAAAGCCAATAAAATCGAGTGGTTCCCATTCATGCGGGCGACCACGTCCCATCATGGCCGTTACACCGAATTGAAAATTATTCATCAAGCCGCGGAAAAAATCCAGGATTCACAGATGAATCCGGATCTCCGGAAATCCTTTGGCTTCGAGAGGGACCGGGCGATTGCCGAGCACATTCGTAATGCCGAAACGCTGTATCCGCTTCCCGATTTTGAACCCTTCACAAAAACCACTGTAGATGCCCTGGTTTTTCTCGCCGGAATCTGCTCCGTATCGGATTGGCTGGGGTCCGATTCCCGTTTTTTTCCGTGCAGACCGGTCTCTGATGTGACCGTCTGCGACTGGATTCAAGAGGATCAAAAGTCGGCCGCCCGTCGGTTGCTGGAAGCCAATCACCTGTTGGGAAGGTACTGCGGAAATCCGGAAATGATCCTGCCTCGTATTTTTCCCGGACGAAATAAGGTCGTGCTTCGACCCCTTCAGGAAGCGGCGATGAACATGGACCTTTCCCGGGCCCCCCAATTGGTGGTTATCGAAGCCCCCATGGGAGAAGGAAAAACCGAAGCCGCCATGATTCTGGCTGACCGGCTGCTGGCGGCGGGTTCCGTGGAAAAACTCTATTTCGCTTTGCCGACCATGGCGACAGCCAACGCCATGTACGGGCGTATGTCCGCCATGATGGCCGAACACCGATTTTTCGACGAGGGGTCCTCCCTGGTGTTGGCCCACGGCAAACGGAACCTGAGAGAATCGTTTCGCAAACATATTCTGGTCTCTCGACAAAGAGAAAATTACCGGGACGATGGAAATCCGCCCGCACGGATGATGTGCAACCGATTTTTCGCCCAAAGCCATAAGCGAAGCCTGCTGGCGAATGTCGGGGTGGGAACGGTGGATCAGATCATGTCCGCTGTGCTCGGGGGGCGGCATCACTGGATCAAACTGTTCGCCCTCGCCGATTCGGTGGTCATCATCGATGAGGTGCATGCGTATGATGCCTATATGCGAAAAATCCTTCGACGTCTGATCGAATGGCTCGATGCACTGGGGGCGCATGTGATCCTGCTCTCTGCAACGCTTCCCCATTCCATTCGACGGGAATTGGCGGGAGAGTCCCTCTCTTCCGCGGATGGCAGCCGGGACTATCCGCTCATCATGCATACCCGGGTGAGCAATAATAGTCCGCCGCTGTTTATGCCCTGCAAGGCATCCGCTTCCGCCAAGAAGACGGTCTTTTTTCGAATGACCTCGGATTCGAACGAAATCATCGATCGACTTCTCCGGAATGCCCAGGCCGGCGCCCAATGCTGTGTGGTGCTGAATACGGTCGCCAAAGCCCAGGAGCTGTTTGGGATTTTGAGGGGTTCCGAGCGGGTCGGCGGCATTGAACTGTTATTGTTTCACAGTCGGTTCATGCTCAAGGATCGCGGAGAATTGGAAGAAGCGGTGTTGACCCGGTTCGGCAAATCGGGGGATCGCTCTTCGGGGCGGATTCTGATCGCCACCCAGGTGGTGGAGCAATCCCTGGACGTCGATTTCGATTTCATGGTCTCCGAAATCGCCCCTATCGACCTGCTGCTTCAACGGGCGGGACGACTTCACCGGTTTCCCTGGAACAGCGCCCATCGGCGAGCGACCTTGTGGGAGGCCCCGCAACTGATGGTTTTCATGCCCTGCCAAACCATATCGGAACTCCTGGATGATCCAAAAGAGAACCCGGCTGCCAGGTCGGTCTATGATGCCGCGATTCTGTATCGCACCGCCCTGCTTTTTCAGGAAGAACGTGTTGAACTCACTGTTCGTATTCCCGTTGATATACGCCCGCTTGTGGATCGGGTCTATGATCGCGAGGGGCTTGCGATTCCCGCCGAAGACGCCGATCGGCATGCACAGTCCTGGGGCGAGTGGGAAACCATGGCTTACGAGCAAAGGACCCGGGGCGCCGGGGTCCTTCAACCGCCTCCGAATGCAAAAGGCGGCAAACTCGGAAAGCAAACCGCCCCTGATTTCAAGTCGAATGAGGAGATGGAATGCCCGGAAATGGCCGAAGCGCTGCAAAGCGCGTCCACCCGTCTGAGCAGCCCGTCCCAAACCCTCGTTTTCGTGAATGACGCCTGGTTGCTTGGTCGAGAGGATTTCACTGATGATGCCGAAGCATACATGCGTTTCCTCGAAAATGTGGAACTGCATTCGGTGACGGTTCTCCAGGATATGATTCGCGGGGTGGACACCCATGCTTACCGGTTGGATACGAACCTGACGACCCCCGACGAGTGGAAGAATACGGTGAAGCAGTTTGAAAAGGAACTGCCCGCCTGGAAAGGCTATACCTTTTTGCCGTTGATCCCGGGGGAAAAAGTCGCGCGGTACGAATTCAATGGTCCGATCGTTTTGGAGTATTCCGCCTCGCTGGGACTTCAAATTGAACATTTATCCCGTGAAAAAAGATCGTTTTTCCGGTTACAAGAAGGTCTTCTCAACGATACCGAGGGTGAAGATTCCGAGGACGGCCCGCAAGGTTCTTCCGGAAAAACCGCCCGATCCGCCAAACCGCCGGCGCCTGAAGAAGATTTGAAGCGCAAGATTCGGTCTAATCCGCTGAAAGACCGCATTTCGTATCTTCATGTGGGGCGGGCCAGATTGGATGTAGACGACTCCGGACTGGTCATGACCTCTAATGAGGGAGAGGCTTTTCGGCAGATACCGGTGGCATCCCTTACCGTGATTTTGCTTGAACCGGGCTCCACAGTCACCCATGAGGCCGTCAAACTCTGCGCACTTCATAAATGCCTGCTGATCTGGGTCGGCGAGGGCGGAGTTCGATTGTACTCCGCCGGATACAGTGATTTTTCCAGTTCGGAAAAACTTCTGCATCAAGCCAATATGTATCATGACCCCGTCCAAAGATTGACGGTGGTGCGGCGGATGTTTGAAATCCGGTTCCAAAGACCGTGTCCAATGAATAAACGCTCATGACCTTGGAGCTGGCCACCCCCAAGCATGAAAATGGACAAA
>CAZNLT010000175.1:0-12455 GCA_964573705.1 uncultured Desulfobacterales bacterium | reverse complement strand
TTTTCGCCTTCCTCGTCCTCATAATCCCAGGTCAGAAAATCGCTTCCACCGCCCCTGCCGTCTTTATAAAACTGCCCCCCGCCGAACTCCTCCAGAAAGTATCGGGTATCCTCGAAAACCAGTTCATCCGGCGGGTCTTCGTTCTGGGTGATGTACTCCCGAACCTCCCTGCCGAGCCGGCTGAAGTCGATGGGCCGGCTGATGGACCATTCCGCTTCATCATCGGATTCGCGCTGAAGGTAAATGGTGTCGTCATGGCTTTTGAGCTGCCACTCATGGGTAATATCGCCGTTGCCCCAGTCATAATAATGGTAGGCCTCCACCTGCCAGGTTCGCATATCGTAATCCAGAAGAAAGCCGACCTTCAGATTGGATAGGTTGAGGTCCTTGAGGGGGTCCGGTTCAGCCGCCTTTTTCTTTTTAAAAATATCCAACCAGCCCATATGCGCTCCTGTTTACTCGAGGCCCATCTTCTTTTTCAGTTCCAGCAGATTCGCCGATGCCGTGGCCGACTTTCCGCTTTCCAGAGCGGAAGTGATTTCATCATCCACCGTTTTATCGGGGGTGGCGATATCGGCGTAGGCGAGGGCCAGGGATTCATCCTCTTCCACTTTGGCTTTCATTTTTTCGAGCATGGCGATGGTGCCCGAGGAATCCATTTTGGACAGCTGCTTGTTGATCTTCTTGGTGGACGAGGCGGTCTTGGCCCTCGCCTTCAATGTGATCAGTTCGTTTTCATGGGTGGAAATCGTGGACTTGATCTTGTTGACATTGGCCTGAAGCTGATCGGCCATCTGCCCGTGGCGTTCCGCCTCCTGGGAGACCCGAACCGCTTCGTTGGCGTGCTGCTCTTTCTTGGACAGGGCTTCGGTGGCCAGCCGTTCGGCTTCGGCCATATCCAGCTGTCCGCTTTGCCCCCGTTGAAGCAGCATCATGGCCTTTCGCTCATAATCCGCGGCCAGCTTCTTTTTGTTCTC
Source organism: uncultured Desulfobacterales bacterium (assembly GCA_964573705.1). Lineage (GTDB taxonomy): Bacteria > Desulfobacterota > Desulfobacteria > Desulfobacterales > Desulfococcaceae > JAABSQ01. Next base: position 11,478 of record CAZNLT010000175.1, on the reverse strand, counting down.
AGCCTCTTTTCGGGTTCGAATGGAGATGGCTTTGACCTCCGCCAGGCTGGTCATGGCGCCCTGCAAGTCTTTTTTAAGATCTCGAATGCCCTGTTCGGTCAGTTTAATCGGGTCCTCGAATTTGTCGATGACGGCATGGGCTTCAGCCTCGCCGATTTTAAAAATTCTGGAAAAGAATGACATGGTGATGTCCTCCTTATCAAACGATGGGAAATTATTTCCGGATAATGGGAATAAAAATGAACGCTTTTAAAGCATCAACAATTGGCCGCATACTTGAGCAGTTCCGGACCATATTCGGACATGGCCAGACTCAACGCCTTCACGGATGCGTCGAGTTCATTGTAATCGAGGTTTTCGAGCTGAAGGGTATCCCGAAACAGCAGCATTTCCCCGTCCTCATCCAGCACAAACGCGCCGTGCACCAGTTCCCGATTGATCTTCAGCAGCCATTTGAAAAAATCCGCCTCGCAGTCGGGTTTCAGTTTCATGATCAATTGCTCAATGATGAGGATGGGGTCCTCGCAGTCGATGATCAGGTTTTTAATCCCCTCCTCCTCGTTTTCGACCACCACCAGCTCTTCTCCGGGATCTTCATCGACGATAAGGATGTCCATATCCTGAAGATATGTTTTGACCGTCTCAAAATTTCCACTCATAGACACCTCCGGTAGATACGTAATTGGGTTAAAAAATTAGGTTAAATTCGGCCGCTCGTCAGCCACCACGATCAGCTGATCTCCTTCGTCCAATCTATGGTTTTTACCGGGATTGGCAATGAATTCCTTTCCGGTCTTGTCCGCAATACCGAGACAGAGCACTTCATGGCTCTCTTTGAGTTCGCACATGGCTTCAAAAAAAGAATGCCCGACAAACCGGGGCGGCAGTTTGATTTTATAGAGGTCTTCCCCGAACCGCCTGCTCACCAGTTCGCTGATCATGCGGGTGATGCCGTGGTCGAGGGCCGCCTGCACCAGAAGATTGGTGCTCAGCTCACCCACCACGATGATCTCGTCGGCATGAGCCCGCTGGCAATGCTGCACGTTTTTTTCATCCATCAATTCGACGCAGGTGTAAACATCCGGATTGACGCTTTCGATGGTCAGGGTATTGAGCACCGTTTTGGCATCTTTGGCGTAGGCGTCGAGTTTGTCGTCCGAAAGCACGATCACCGTCCGGGCCTGATCGATATTGGCTTTATGGAGGGTTTCCGGCTCCACCTCTCCGTTGATGAAATAGAGATCGGGGTCATCCATCGGTTTTTCAGGAATATCCGCCAGGATAACCAGGGGGGCCGTCTTGTACTTGGTGTCGGCCCGAAGTTCCTCCACAATTTTATGCCCCCTGAAGTTCCAGCCGCAGATAATGATATGATCTTTCACATGGGTCCCCTTCATGCCTTTGTTTTCCAGAAATCGCCTCTCCACCAGAATGCTGGCGATATTGGCGGTCAAAATCCCCAGAAAGCCGATGCCGGCGACCATGATGGTGATGCCCACCATGCGCCCGCCCGCACTTGAAGGAGAGATATCGCCATAGCCGACGGTGGTCAGGGTGACGATGGACCACCAGAGGGCATCGGGAAATTGAATGTCTTTTTCAAAAAAGATGAACCCGAGACTTCCCGCAAACGTCACCAGTATGACGATGGCCAGGACCTTGAACATCTGTTCACGGCGTATCAGGGCGAAGGCTTTTCGAATGAGTTCAAGGAAACGGCGCATGGCATGGCAATGGTACGGTTGAGGTCATTCTTCCGGTTCGGATCAGCGCAGCAGGAAGTATTATATGAAACAATTATATTTATCAAGCAAATAGGTAAAATTCTATCCGTCGACAATCCGCCGAGGGGGCGAAATTCATTTCAGAAAAGCCGACCCGCCGATACACCCCTCTGCGCGGTAGGAAATTCACCCCTATCGAATACGTCCTGGGCCCCATTGATTCAACCTTTTTTTGATGAAAATATAAACAAAGGCATAGGGGTTCCGGTATTCCTTCACAGACCCCGTCACCCAAGTTTTGAAAAAATGGCGCTGCATAGAAAGGGATGCATGAGAGAATGAAGGTCATCTATTCCATTGTGATGTTTTTGACGGCTTTTCCCGCCGTCTGCGTTACCGCCGCCGAAAACGGAGCCTCCGCCGGATACGGAATCCATATCATGAACACCGCGATCGGGTTTGCCCTGGCCTGCACCCTGGTCATTGCGCTGCTCTATCTGATACGGAAACTTTTGATCAGCCGATCCCATCATTTCTGATCGGTCAAGTCGGTTTTAGGCTTTGACCATTGTTTCGGCCAGGCCTGAAGGAATGCGGTGGTCATGGCCCGATTCTATTCCCCGTCCTATTCCTAACCCCCGGGGTTCCTTGATTCTCGCCGCCGTTTGCATTTGTTCCTCCGTTCGGATTTTGATAATTCAGAGCGGGATGGCGCCTGCCCCGCCTCTGTGTTATAAGTCCGTATGGCCGAAAATCAACCCGACATTAATGAATATGTCCTGGCCCTGAAATCCTCTCCTCGAATGGGGAATCAGGTGGTCTACCATACCCTGATGCCGGCCCGTTCCGCGATCTGCCGCATCCCGGACAAACCCTGGCCGCAGGCCATGGAAAAGCTTCTGGACTCCGCGGGCATCGCGGAACTTTATTCCCACCAGGGCCTTGCCATGGATCGGGTCCGGTCCGGCCGTCATGTGGTGGTTGCCACCCCCACCGCCAGCGGCAAAACCCTGATCTATAATCTGCCCGTTCTGGAGCGAATCTTAAAAGATCCCGACGCCAAAGCCCTCTACCTGTTCCCCCTCAAAGCCCTGGCCCAGGACCAGTTGAAAGCCTTTGAAGCCCTGAGCGGCTGCACGACCGACTTTCAACCCACGGCCGCTATTTACGACGGCGACACCACAGCCTGGCGCCGAAAGCGGATTCGAAGTGATCCGCCCAATGTGCTCATCACCAATCCGGACATGCTTCACCTATCCCTTCTGCCCCATCACCGATCCTGGGCCACCCTGTTCGCCGACCTGGAAGTGGTGGTGGTGGACGAGGTTCATACCTATCGGGGGGTTATGGGCTCCCACATGGCCCAGGTGTTCAGAAGGCTGAGGCGGACCTGCGCCTATTACGGGGTATCCCCCACATTTGTTTTCAGCTCCGCCACGGTGGCCAACCCGGGGGAACTGGCGGCCCGATTGACCGGCCTGGAAAACGGCCGGGACATCGAAACGGTGGTCGAAAGCGGCGCCCCCCTGGGGCGAAAGCACCTGGTCTTTGTCGACCCGGTCCAGGGGCCGGCCCGGACCGCCATTTTGCTGCTGAAGGCAGCCCTTCACCGGGGTTTGCGGACCATCGTCTACGCCCAGTCCCGAAAACTGACCGAACTGATCGCCCTCTGGGCCGGCAGCCGATCCGGTGTTTTTAAAGACCGGATCAGCGCCTACCGGGCCGGGTTCCTTCCCGAAGAACGGCGGGAGATCGAACGCCGGCTCTCCGGCGGGGACCTTCTGGCTGTGATCTCCACCAGCGCGCTGGAACTGGGCATCGATATCGGGGACCTCGATCTCTGCCTTCTGGTGGGATATCCCGGCACCATCGTCTCCACCCGGCAGCGGGGCGGCCGGGTGGGACGAAACGGCCAGGATTCGGCGGTGGTCCTGATCGGCGGGGAGGATGCCCTGGACCAGTATTTCATGCGCCACCCGCAGGAATTGATCTCCCGGGAACCGGAATCGGCCGTGGTCAACCCGGTCAATACCCCTATCCTTCAACGCCACCTGGTCTGCGCCGCCGCCGAAATGCCTCTGAAGACGGGGGAACCCCTGCTGGCGCCCGAACCGGTCCGGCAGGCGGTGGCCGAACTGGAGCAAAAAGGTGAACTGCTTCGCAGCGCGGACGGCCGGGAGATCTATGCCCGGCGCAAAAGGCCCCACCGGGATGTGGACCTTCGCGGCACCGGCAACCGGTATGAGATCGTCTCCGCCGAAGACGGGGTCCACCGGGGAGAGATCGACGGCATGCGGGCCTTTCGGGAGGCCCACCCCGGGGCGATCTATCTCCACAACGGGATCACCTACCGGGTGGACACCCTGGATCTCCATACCCGGACCGTGAAGGTCTCCCCCGTACGAGCGGATTACTACACCCGGGTCCGAGGCCGCAAAGACACCGAGATTATGGAAGTGTTCGATCAAAAAACGGTGGGTGCGGCCCGGTTTTTCGCCGGCCGGCTCAAGGTAACCGATCAGGTCGCCGGGTATGAAAAATGGCGGATTCACGGCCGCAGAAAAATCAACATTCTGCCTCTGGACCTGCCGCCGGTCGTTTTTGAAACCGAGGGGCTCTGGTTTCGAATTCCCGCCGAAATTCAGCGGCGGGCCGAATCCGAATACCACCACTTCATGGGCGGCATCCATGCGGTGGAACATGCGGCCATCGGCATCTGCCCCCTGTTGGTGATGGCCGATCGCAACGATCTGGGCGGCATCTCCACCCCTTTTCATCCCCAGGTGGGCGGCCCGGCGGTATTTATCTACGACGCCGTTCCCGGCGGCGCCGGATTAAGCCGGCAGGCGTTTCAAGAGGCCGGGGCCCTGCTGAAGGCCACCCTGAAAACAGTTCAGGAATGTCCCTGCGAGTTCGGGTGCCCCTCCTGCGTTCACTCTCCCAAGTGCGGTTCCGGCAACCGGCCGATCGATAAGGCATCCGCCGCATTTCTCCTGAGGCTGCTTCATTCACCCGAGAGCAACCGGCCCGAGGAGACCCGCACCCCCGCTCTTCCGGATTCCATCCCGGTTCCACCCGAACCCCTGCGAATCGGGACACCGACTGATCCTTTCCCTTCCGAACCGACTGTGCCTACTTCTCCGAAGGATTTACATTTCGGGGTCCTGGATATCGAGACCCGCCGGTCCGCTGAAGAGGTGGGCGGCTGGCATCGGGCCGACCGCATGGGGATCAGCTGCGTGGTACTGTACGATTCCCGGGACGACCGATGTTTCGAGTTTCATCAGGATCAGGTGGATGCCTTGGTGAAGCGGCTTCAGCACCTCCCTCTGGTGGTGGGGTTCAACATCAAGCGGTTCGACTACCGGGTTTTGAGCGGCCACTCCGATTTCAATTTCGCCGGCCTTCCCACCCTCGACATGCTGGACGAGGTGCATAAATGCCTCGGATTTCGGCTTTCCCTGGATCATCTTGCCCAAAATACCCTGGGGGCCAAAAAGAGCGCCGACGGTCTTCAGGCCCTGAAATGGTGGAAAGAAGGGCGCATTCAGGATATTATCGATTATTGCCGCACGGACGTGGAGATCACCCGGGACATATTTTTATATGGAAAGCAAAACGGCTGCCTGCTTTTCAAGAACAAGGCCGGTCAACTGGTTCGGGTACCGGTCAACTGGGGGTTTCCCCGGATATTTGGGGTTGAACCCGAAAATAGCGCATGTTATGAAAATTAGTAGAAAAAGTCCGGTATATAAACATCCTGAAAGGAATCCATCATGAAATATGCGATCATCATTGTTCTCGTTCTCGGCGCCCTGACATTGGCTATGATGAACTATCATTTCATCCTGCTTGACGACAGCCTCAAGGTTTTGGAAAAAACGGAGTGGACCCTGGACAGCACCTTTGTCGATGCCCGGGGAACCAAAAAAATAAAACTTCTCTTGAATCCCGCACTGGCCAAGGCGGGGTTTCGCGACCTCCTCAAAAAAGAGGGGATTTCTTTAGAAAAATAACGTTTCAAAAATTTTTGTGTAAAAAAGAGATTTTGTGTAATTTAGGGGTTGACAAAGCTTTGAACAGAAAGTATAATTGTTCTGTTTGATTGATAGAGAGAAAATTTCATTTTCAAACGGCGTATTAAACTGGCGGTTTAACTACATAGGTAAATTATTCATTTTTGAGCAGGCATATTTCAGATGATGAAGACCTTTTGAACACAAAAGACCTTATGGATAAAACCACCTCCCCCCCTGACGGGATATTATGTGGCAGGCTCCCCCGTCTGCCGTGGATGATTCACAAAACCTGATCCCACAACAGAATCATCTCCCGTAATATCAGCCGATTTCAATTAAGTGAATTTTTAACGAAGATTATGTTACCAATACAAGCAGTGAAAAACCACAATCGGAGAAGTTGCACCCGCTGATAGGGGCAACCCGGATCAACGGGCTGGAAAACGACCGAGGTGAATAGATACAGCTGATCTACTTTCATATTTAGATACTTATGTTGAAAATACAGAAGGAGCCGAACATGAAAGACGATAGAATACATATGATCGGAGTCGGGTCTCCGGTCGTCGACCTGGTCATCGAGGTCCCCGAGCAGTTGGTGGAATCGGTCCCGGGACAGAAAGGCGGAATGGAACTGGTGGATTCCAGAACCATGGGGTCCTTGCTGGCGATGATCGGCGGACAGCCGGTCAAGGCCACCGGCGGTTCGGCCGGAAACACCACCTTTGCTCTCACCAGCATGGGCTTGCGGTGTTCATTCATGGGGAAACTGGGGCGGGATGAAAACGGCGCCTATTACCGGGATTACTTCAAACAAATCGGCGGCGACTGCTCCCGCTTCAAACTGGACGGAGACGCCGCCACCGCCAGCTGCCTCAGCCTGGTCACCCCGGATTCGGAACGAACCATGCGGACCGACCTCGGCGCCGCCATGGCGTTTTCGCCCGAAGATATTCACCCGGAAGATTTTGCCGGTTGCGATCATGTCCATGTGGAAGGCTACCTCTTATTCAATCCGGAGCTGATTCTGGCGGTTCTGAAAGCCGCCAAAGAGGCCGGCTGTCGAGTGAGCCTGGATCTCGGGTCTTTCGAGGTCGTGGACCACGCCCGGGAAGCACTCCCCGGCATCTTGAAAAATTATGTGGATGTGGTGTTCGCCAACGAGGAAGAATCGGCGGTCTATTGCGGCAAGGACGACCCCGAGGTCGGGCTCGAAGAACTGGGAAAGCTCTGCTCCATCGCCGCCGTCAAACTCGGCAAGAAGGGGGCCCTGGTCCGGGACGCCGCCGGGGCCCATCATGTGCCGGCCTTTATGACCGACCGGGCCGTCGACACCACCGGCGCCGGCGACTTCTGGGCCGCCGGGTTCCTGTACGGCCTCATCAACCATCATCCCGTCGATGCCTGCGCCAAAACCGGGGCGTTGCTGGGAAGACACGTGGTAGAACATCTGGGCGCGGCATTGCCGCTCGAAGCCTGGAGAAAAATTATGGAAGAAACCAACCAAATTTTGAATCGAATTTAGGAGGAATTTTTATGCTGATGGAATCCAATACCGACTACAAAGTTCGCGATATCGAAATGGCCGATTTCGGTCGCAAGGAGATCGATATCGCGGAACAGGAGATGCCCGGCCTCATGGCCACCCGTGAGAAATACGGGCCGGAAAAACCGCTCCAAGGTGTTCGAATCATGGGCAGCCTGCATATGACGGTGCAGACGGCCGTTTTGATCGAAACCCTCGAGGAACTGGGCGCCGATGTCCGCTGGGCTTCCTGTAACATCTTTTCCACCCAGGACCACGCCGCCGCGGCCATCGCCGAACGCTCCATTCCGGTCTACGCCTGGAAGGGAGAAACCCTGGAAGAATACTGGTGGTGCACCAAAAAAGCCATCACCTGGCCCGACGGCAAAGGTCCCAACCTGGTGGTCGACGACGGCGGCGACGCCACCCTGCTGATTCACCGGGGCTACTACGCCGAAGAAAACCCGGCCATACTGGACGAGCCGACCGATAACAAAGAGCTGAAGATCATCAACTCCCTTTTGAAGGAGACCCTTCAGGAAGACCCGAAGTTCTGGCACAAGGTGGTGGCGGAATGGAAAGGCGTCTCCGAGGAGACCACCACCGGGGTCCATCGGCTTTATCAGATGGGCGAACGGGGCGAACTCCTGGTTCCGGCCATCAACGTCAATGACTCGGTCACCAAGTCCAAATTCGACAACATTTACGGCTGCCGGGAATCCCTGGTGGACGGCATCAAACGGGCCACCGACGTCATGATCGCCGGCAAAACCGCCCTGGTTCTGGGCTACGGAGACGTGGGCAAAGGCTGTGCCGAGGCCCTGTCCGGCCTCAAGGCCCAGGTCTGGGTCACCGAAGTCGATCCCATCTGCGCCCTTCAGGCATTGATGGCGGGCTACAAGGTCACCACCACCGAGGAAGCCCTTCCCCATGCCGACATCTATGTCACCACCACCGGCAATAAAGATGTCATCACCGCCGATCATTTGTCCAAAATGAAAGACCAGGCCATCGTCTGCAACATCGGCCATTTCGACAATGAAATTCAGGTCGATGCCATGGCTGAGATAGAGGGCATTCAGAAAATCAACATCAAACCCCAGGTGGACAAATTCGTTTTCCCCGACGGCCATGCCATCTTTTTGTTGGCCGAAGGACGCCTGGTCAATCTGGGCTGCGCCACCGGCCATCCCAGCTTTGTGATGTCCAATTCCTTCACCAACCAGACCATCGCTCAGATCGATCTCTGGCAGAATCCGAGAGAAATCGGGGTGTATCGTCTTCCGAAATCTCTGGATGAAGAAGTGGCCCGCCTGCACCTCGAAAAACTCGGCGCTAAATTGACCCAGCTGAGCGATGAACAGGCCGAGTATATCGGCGTGCCCAAAGAAGGACCGTTCAAGTCAGAGCACTACCGCTACTAAACCCTGCCCCGAAGTCTCAGGGGTTACGATACGCCGCGGGGATGGCCTCGCGGCCCCATACCAACCAAAGGAGGAAATATATGTCGACACAACTCGAGTGTAAATTGGATATCCCGAAGATTGACAATGTCTGCCAGGGCGAAGAAATCTTCGCCATTGAGAAAGACGGTAAACGGGAGGAGATCCGGGTTCATGAGTATGACAAAATCTATAATGTTCCCGGCCTGTATGAGCATCTCTTCTACGACAAGCTGAAGTGCCAGTCCCCGAAAGTAGTCTGTTCACTGCTGGAGCAACAGCTCAACGGTCAGCTCTCCGGCAACGGCAAAATATCGGTCCTGGACCTGGGCGCGGGCAACGGCATGGTGGGCGAAGAACTCAAACAGATCGGCGCGGACGAAGTGATCGGAATCGACATTATCGAGGAAGCCGCTACAGCCACCGAACGGGACCGCCCGGGAGTTTACGAGAAATACTATATAGCCGACCTGACCGATCTGGATGATGATGTGGAAAGGGACCTGGCAAACAGCGGCCTCAACTGTCTCACCATCGTCGCCGCCTTGGGCTTTGAAGACATTCCGCCCGAGGCCTTCGCCACCGGATATAATTTCGTCGAATCCTCAGGACTGATCGCATTCAATATCAAAGAGAGCTTCGTCAACGACGGCGATGAAACCGGCTTTTCCAGACTGATCACCAAAATGATCGACAGCGACGTCATGGACCTGAAGGCCAAAGAACGCTATTGCCACCGCTACTGCATGGACGGACGTCCCCTCTACTATTATGCCATGGTCGGCGAGAAAAACGCCGACATCACCCAGGATCTGCTGGCGGAAATTGGTTGCTGATGCGGTGTTGATCCGTTCTACCCCGAAGAACGAATCGGGATAAAAAGGGGTTGGTTTCTCAATCAGGTAAGTAAATTTCAGGGGTGGGCATTTTTGCCTGCCCCGTTTCATGCCAATCCCCTCACCGGCTTCTCATTCTCGATGCTTTTGGAATGCCGATACGGGAGGACGCCGGTTCACGAAAACGCTGTCTCTTCGGAGCGTCGCACATATTTTGATTTTTAAGAATTAACTTTACATATATTTTACCAACCCATAAGGAGACATTTAATTATGGAGAACGAAAGCTATCTGTTTACATCCGAATCGGTCACGGAGGGTCATCCCGATAAAGTGGCCGACGCCATTTCCGATTCGATTCTGGATGCCGTGCTGGCCCAGGACAAAAATGGCCGGGTGGCCTGCGAAACCATGGTCACCACCGGGATTGCCTTCATCGCCGGTGAGATCACCACCGAGTGTTATGTAGACATGCCCGAGGTCGTCCGGAACACCATTCGGGACATCGGCTACAGCTCCTCTCAGATGGGATTCGACTACCAGACCTGTTCGGTGATCACCAGCATCGACCGCCAGTCCGCCGATATCGCCCAGGGTGTGAACCAGGGGGAAGGCCTCTATGCGGAACAGGGCGCCGGCGACCAGGGGCTGATGTTCGGATTCGCCTCCGATGAAACCCCCGAGTTGATGCCCATGCCGATCGTCTACGCCCACAAACTGACCCAGCGCCTGGCCAAAGTCCGCAAAAACGGGGCCCTCGATTTCCTGAGACCGGACGGCAAATCCCAGGTGACCATCGAATACGAAAACGGCACTCCCAAACGGGTGGATGCGGTGGTCCTTTCTACTCAGCACAAACCGGATGTCACCTATGAAGAATTGAAAGAGGCCCTGATCCGGGATGTCATCAAAAAGGTGATCCCGAAAGAGATGACCGACGGCGATACCCGCTACTTCATCAATCCCACCGGGCGGTTCGTCATCGGCGGCCCCATGGGCGACTGCGGCCTCACCGGGCGGAAGATCATCGTAGACACCTACGGCGGCCACGGCAGCCACGGCGGCGGCTGCTTTTCCGGCAAGGACCCCTCCAAGGTCGACCGAAGCGCCTCCTATATGGCCCGTCACATCGCCAAAAACATCGTGGCCGCCGGCCTGGCCAAAAAATGCGAGGTCCAGATCGCTTACGCCATCGGGGTGGCCGAACCGGTCTCCATCCTGGTGGACGACTTGGGCACCGGCGCCGTTCCCAAATCCAGAATCAAAGAGCTGATCACCGAAGTATTCGACCTGCGGCCCGCCGCCATCATCGACTACCTCGACCTGCTCCGGCCCATCTATCGAAAAACCGCGGCCTACGGCCACTTCGGCCGATCCGAACCCGAGTTCACCTGGGAGAAGACCAATAAGGCCGAAGAGCTGAGAGAACGGGCCGGATTATAGAATCCACGCCCATTCATCACTCAGTCAGATAAAAGCATAAAAAAACCCCGGCGGATGATCCGCCGGGGTTTTTTTATGATTATACTTGACATAGGAATATGGTGAAAAAAGAATTGACAAACCAATGTTTTAACATCATAAGGCATTTATAAAGATGAGGTCTTTATCTCAATATTCATACCGAGTATGAATTCTATAGCAAAATCAGGAGAGGGGCCATGGCTAAGATAGAAGGTTTTCGAATTAAAAACTTCAGAGTCTTAAGGGAGGTTACCCTTGGCCGTCTATGGAACAAGCAGCAGGACGAAACACTTACTCCAATGACTGCCGTGATAGGGAAAAACGGTGTTGGGAAAAGTACTTTATTCGATGCGTTCGGATTTCTGTCGGATTGCTTGAAATCAGGGGTGGAAGAAGCCTGCGACGCTCGTGGTCGAGGGGGGTTCGAAAGAATTAGAGCTCAGGGACAAAAAGGGCCGATTGAATTTG
>CAZNLT010000174.1:0-12515 GCA_964573705.1 uncultured Desulfobacterales bacterium | reverse complement strand
TAAAATGATAATGTAAACGATTATGGCGCGGTTTTCTTGACCGGGCCATTGATCGTCCCGCAAAACATGGATCGTCCCGCAAAGGAGGATAGGTAATGAACGCGAATTCTGAAGGTATTCATGTGGATATTCCCGGTGAAGAGTCTCTGAGGCTGACCCGCCTGGTGCTCGATTATACCGGCACCCTGTCCGGTGGGGGAGAATTGCTGCCGGGGGTGGCGGACCGGTTGGCTGAACTTGGAAAAGTATTGCAGATCACAGTACTGACGGCAGACACCTTCGGCACCGCCGCCGCTCAATTGGAGGGTCTGCCCCTGGAACTCGATTATATACAGACCGGCCGGGACAAGGCCGACTTCATGGCCCGAATCGATTGTGCACAAACTGCGGCGGTGGGAAACGGACGCAACGATGTGGCCATGGTCCGGATGGCCGGCCTCGGCATCGCCGTTGTCGGTCCGGAAGGATGTGCCGGAGAATTGGTGGGCGCCGCCAGGGTCGTCTGCCGGGATATTGCGGATGCGCTGGATCTGCTGATCCATCCATTGCGGCTCAAAGCCACCCTCCGGGATTGAATTTCTCGGCGGAAGCGAGCGCGAGCCCCTGCCTCCTATGGAAGCAGCTGCCTGAAATGCCGACCGGGTTTTAGAATCATGCTGGAAGACAATGGCTAATCGATTCCCATCATCCATCGGATCAGGGCCGCCAGCATCAGAACCGCCGAGAGCCCGCCGAGCCACAATCCGACAAACCAGAGCCATTGTTTCTGCTTTTTAGTAAAAAGGCTCATGGGAGGTCTTCCCGCGGAAGACGTAGTAGCAGTAGCCGATATACCCGAGCATGACCGGCAGCAGGATGGCGATGCCCACCAGCAGCAGGGACTGGGAGGTCGGCGCCGCAGCCGCATCCCGGACGGAGAACGCAAAGGGGACCAGCCAGGGCCACAAGCTGATGCCGATGCCGAGATATCCTAATAGAAAAATCCCGATGGACAGAAAAAAGGGGCGATATTCCCGTTCTTTTCGCAAATCGAACCAGAGAACCAAAAAGAAACATGCGGTCAACAGCGGCACCGGCATCAGCATGAGCATGTTGGGATAGTCGAACCAGAGCGAGCGGATATCCGGATTCATCATGGGCATGCTGATGCTGACCACGCCCATGAATGCGGCGACATACCACATGACGTAGCCGGCGCATCTTCGCGCCCATTCCTGGGTGGCGCCGTCGGTCTTCATGACCAGCCAGGTGGCCCCCAGCAAGGTGTATCCGCACACCACCGCGACCCCTGTCATGACGCTGTAGGCGTTCAGCCAATCGAAGGCTCCGCCGGCAAAGCCGCGCCCCTCTACCTCGAATCCCTGCACGTATGCGCCGATGATCATCCCCTGCATGAGACCGGCGGTCAGAGATCCGATGTGAAAGGTGAGATCCCAGATTCTCCTGGATTTGCCGTGGGCCTTAAAACGGAATTCGAAAGAAACCCCCCGAAAGATCATCCCAAGGAGCATAATAATGATGGGGATATACAGGGCCGGCATTATAACCGAATAGGCCAGGGGAAAAGCGGCGAAAAGACCCCCGCCGCCCAGCACCAGCCATGTTTCATTGCTGTCCCAGACCGGGGCGATGGAGTTCATCATGCGATCCCGGCACTGGTCGGTGGGGGCGAACGGAAAGAGAATCCCCATGCCCAGGCCGAAGCCGTCCAGAATGACGTACAGGATAATGGCGGTTGCGATCAGCCCGTACCAGATCAGCGGCAGATCCAAGAAAGGTGCAAAATTAAACATGGTCGCCTCCTTTTTCCGAAGCCATGTCGGTGAATATCGGCGGTTTGTCCACCCCGTGAGCGCCGAAGACTTCATCTTCGATTTGGGGGCCTTTGCCGATCAGGTGGAGGATATAGTAGGCGCCGGCGCCGAAAATAAAGAGATAAATGGCAATAAATGCGATCAGGGAGGGTGCGATCTGCTCGGCGCCGATGGGCGAAACGGCCTCGGCTGTCCGGATCAGGCCGTAGACCACGTAGGGTTGTCGGCCCACCTCGGTGACGAACCAGCCGGCCAGCACTGCTAAAAATCCGGCTGGCGTCAGCGCCATGCACCAGTACTGAAACCAGCGGGTATCGAAAAGCCTTTTGCGCAAAAAGAGTAAAATGGCGAACAGGCCGGTCAGGGCCATCAGCACTCCGAGACCCACCATGATTCGAAAAGACCAGAAGACCACCGCCACAGGCGGCCTTTCATCCGGAGGCCACTCCTTCAGGCCCCGGACCTCCCCATTCCAATCATGCGTCAGAATCAGGCTCGATACCTTGGGGATTTCCACCGCATATCGATTGGTTTCCGCCGCTTGATCGGGCCAGGCGAAAAGCACCAGAGGCGCCCCCTTATTTGTTTCCCACAGTCCTTCGATGGCGGCCACCTTGGCCGGCTGGTATTCGAAGGAGTTGAGGCCGTGCAAATCCCCGAACAGGATTTGGGTCGGCGCCACGAAGATCGCCATGATCATGGCCATTCCCAGCATGACCCGGGCGTGCTGCACATGCCGTTTCCGCCAGAGGTAATAGGCGCCGATGCCGCCCACCACAAAGGCGGTGGTGAGGTAAGCGGCCGTGACCATATGGACCAGACGGTATGGGAAGGACGGGTTGAAAATAATTTCCAGCCAATTGGTAGGGTACAGAATACCGGCTTCGCCCACCTCAAACCCCTGGGGTGTCTGCATCCAGCTGTTGGCGGCAAGAATCCAGAAAGCCGAGAGCAGGGTGCCGAAGGCCACGATCACCGTAGAGGCAAAATGCATTTTTCGGCTCACGCGGTCCCATCCGAAGAGCATAATGCCGAGAAAGCTCGCCTCCAGAAAAAAGGCGGTGAGGACTTCGTATCCGAGCAGCGGCCCCAGCACGTTCCCGGTTCTGTCCGAAAAGACCGACCAGTTGGTGCCGAACTGAAAAGACAGGACAATCCCGGAGACCACCCCCATGCCGAAGGTCACCGCGAAGATTTTCACCCACATGCGGTAGACCTCTTCATAGATTTTATTGCCGGTTCTGAGAAGCCGCCATTCCACTACTGCCAGCCAGCTGGCCAGTCCGATGGTGAAGGCGGGAAACAGAATATGGAAGGCCACGGTAAAGGTGAACTGAACGCGGGCCAGAAAGACGGGATCAAGATTTGTGAGCATAATCATATCCTCGAAATGTAAAAGGTGAGAACTGATTAAGTTTGTCTCACAAAGCAGGTACTTTGTCACTAAAAAAAGCAGGGCGGAAAATTGGATAAAGATGCTTGCAACCGAGGGTCGCCTGTGAAGGACCCTTTACGCTGCATGGTAATCCGTTACCCGTGTTTCTATGGCGGCTAAAATTTCCGGCGCCAGGGGTTTGGGTTCATGTGTATCCAGGAGCCCCTGCATGCGGATTCGGGCTCTTTCCAGGAGACTGGTTCGGCCCATGGAGTTCCATCGACTGTACCCGTGGCGGTTCATCAGAAGGGGCCGCCATTGGGTGGATCGGAGGTGCTTGAGGGTATGCGGATGGGTAAGAAAGTGGCCTGTTTGTACCGTTTCGGCGATCACCGAAAGGCCGATCTGATCGTCGTCCACCGGGATCCCCCGCTGAATCCGCCGAATCTGGTCGATAATTTCGTTGAGGATGACGATCATCTCCAGGGACCCGGTGAGTCCGAAGTCGAGGTATCCGAGATCGTGGTTCAGGTTGGAGCCGGCGGCGGCCGACATGAAGGTGAGAAGCCCTGCCTCAAAAGTCGCCTGGCCGTCCGGAATCTGAGCATCAGAGGTGCCGGCGTATCCCCAGTTGGGGAGGTCGAGATAGCGGCTCATTTCCACGGCGGCCATGTAGGCCATCAGGTATTCGGGGGCGTTGTAGGTACACTGGGTGGTGGCCATATCCAGCACAGCCGGGCCCATCCCCATGAGAAAGGGGGCGCCCTCGGTTTTGAGTTGGTGGATGACCAGTCCGCAGAGGGATTCGGCCAGCCCCTGCACCACATGCCCGGCAATGGTCATGGGCGCGGTGGACCCGGCGATGGGGGCCGGGGAGTAGATCACCGGCATGCCGGTCTTCGCGCAGAAAAGAAGCTTGTTGAGGCTGGAGCGGGGGTGTTTGAGCGGGCTGATCGGTTCGGTGTAGTGGATGGAATAGGGCTTGGCCCGGAGTGTCTCTTCTCCGCCCCGAACGATTTTTGAAATTTCCCAAATTTCGGTGAGGTCGGCCCGGTCTACGGCGATGGTGACGATCGGCTTCAGGCTGTGCTTGACCATGGCCGAAAAGCTTTCCAAATTGGCCCGTTCGGGATGGACATCATGGGGATACCCGCAGGACATGATGAAGTCGACATTGTCCAGTGCATCACAGAGCCGGGCGGCTGTCGCAATGTCCTCCAGAGTGCTGGGCCGCCGTTCCAGGGTTTCTCCGTCCACCATGTTTTCCAGATCCGAGCCGGTGCCGAAATAAGACCGCCGTCCCCCCACATCCATGACCTGTTTCCCTTCACGGTTGAAGATCGGGATGTTGCTCGGGGCGCTGCGAATCGCCTGTTCCACCCGTTGAGACGGTATCTTGACCCAGCCCTCGTCCACCCGGCAACCCGCCGCTTCCAAAACGGAAATCGCCTCCGGATGTTGAATTTTCATGCCTACCTCATCCAGAAGGGTCAGGGCTGCCTGATACAGCTTGGGTTTATCGGCTTCCGATAAAAAGTTGAGGCGGGGTGAAAATGCAATGGACGGCAATTCGGTCACGGTCGGGGTCCTTTTCTAATTCTTGAGATGGTGATACAGGTTCATGCGGCTGCCGACGACGGGCTCGGCCGTTTCCCAGGGAGCCTTCGGCGGAGAATCGCCACGGGGCCGGCCCTCTTCGTCCCACCCCATGGCCCAGTAGAACTCCTGCCGCATGGCGGCCATTCGTTCCCGGGTGAGGTGGGGCTCGGGGTCGTTGAAAAACATATCCGGCAGGCGGTCTTCGGCCGGAGAGAGCCCGTGGCGCAGGTTGAACCGGCGCTCCAGATCGGCGATTCCCTGGGCCGCCTTAAAAAGATCCTCCGGGGTGAGGTCCCAACCGGTGAGTTCGGCGGTCAGTGCCGCTTCGTGTTTGAGATCATAGGTCCTGACGATGGAAAGGGCCGGCACCTTGCAAAGTCCGAGGCAGTCCAGGGCGATATTGACCAGAAGCGCCCGCCGCAGCATTCGACCCTTGCCCTCCACCGCATGGATGTCGACCACCTTGGGGGTGCCGAATTCCCGCTGGGCCTGCTCCGGGGTCCAGCCGTATTCGATGGACTGATAAATATGGTTGTAGTCGCCGCCCCGGCTGGATACGGTGTAGGTCAGGGCGGTGGCCATGGACCGGCCGGGATGGTAGGCCGACATCTCGAGCCCCTTTACATGGGGCGCAAACCGCTCCGTCTCCGGCCCCAGGATTTCGGCGGCCCGAAGAATTCCCCGGGCCAGAATGCCGCCCAGTTTTTCTCCGGAAGCCATCTGGCGGATCAGGGTTTCCATAGTGTCGCCGTTTCCCCAGCTCAGATCCAGACCGCCGGCGTGTTCGGCTGACAACATGCCGCGGTCATGAAGATCCATCACAAAGGCGATGGCGGAGCCCGCGGAGATGGAGTCGACTCCGAGACGGGAGCAGAGATTGTCCAGGTAGACCAGGGTTTGAAGGTCTTCCAGCCCGCACTTGGCGCCCAGATTGATCATGGGTTCAAATTCCGGCCGGGTGCCGGAATACCCCTTGCGCCGGCCGGTTTTGAATCTGAGGTCGGCCTTGCACTGGATCGGGCAGCTGTAACAGCCGCTGTAGCGGGTGAGGTCGGGTTTGAGATGGCGGCCGTCGATTTTGTCGGCGGCCTCGAAGTGATCCGATTGAAAATTTCGGGTGCCGATCATTCTCAGATCGCTGACCGCTTTGACATACCCGGCCCCGCCGTATCGGGTGAACTCGGCATAGCCCACCCCTGATTTGATCGCCTGAAGATAGGCCTTGCCCGCCCGCTTTTCTTTTGTCCGGTGACGTGGGGCTGCATGGCCTTTGCCGAGAACAATTGCCTTGAGATTCTTCGACCCCATGACTGCGCCCATGCCGGTGCGGCCGGCGGCATGGTCCTTTCCGGAAATAATGCAGGCGAACACGGCCCGATTTTCACCGGCCGGACCGATGGTCAGAATCTTGAGCCCCCGATCTTCCAGTTCTTCGTGAATCCGTGCCTGGGTCTCCTGGGTATCCAGACCCCAAAGGTGGGCGGCATCTCGAATTTCCACCCGGTCTTCGTGAATGTATAAATATATGGGTCGGGTCGCCCGCCGTCTGAGCAGCAGGGTCTGGATGCCCAAAGAGCGAAATCGAACCCCCGCGAAGCCGCCGATGTTGGAACTGCCGAGAATGCCGGTCTGGGGTGACAGGGCGTTGACATGAACACGGGAGGAGGTGGGAACCGGTGTGCCGGTCAGCAGACCGCAGGAAAATGCCAGAATATTTTGAGGAGAAAGCGGATCGATGAATCCTGAAAAGGCGCTGTCCAGATGGTACAGGTTAAACCCGCGGCCGCCGAGATAATTTCTGGCCATCGCTTCCGGATAGGGCGAAAAGGCGGCCTCTCCCGTCATTAAATCGATGTCCAGAATTCGTCCTAAAAAACTCATTCTGATTCCGATTACCTCCTGGGAATAAAGGGTAATTTTTAACCAAACAGTTACTTGTAAATGATAACCGAAGGTGCTGTCAAGGATGAAAAGTGAGGTGACTTTCGTGTGCTCGGTGATGTTGCGGCGCTCAGCCCAATGGGTCGGATCATGATAGGAGAGCCGCACCTGTACGGCGGAAAGCGAGGGGGGGTATTCCAGGTCGAAAACGCTATCCCTGAGCCGGATTCCTGTGTTAACATAAGAACAACAGCTGTTCGAATTCACAGCCCAGAGGAGAATCCCATGCCGACCCCACGCTATTGGCCGGACGAGTATCCGACAAAAATCAAATCGATCCAAGAGGCTGTCAGCCGGATACGGTCGGGCCAGCGAATTTTTATCGGTTCCTATTGCGGAGAGCCCCAGTATCTGGTTCAGGGGCTTGCGGAGAACGCCCGGCGGTTTTCGGATCTTGAGATCATTCGGCTGATGTCCCAGGAAACCGTTTCTCTGACCCGGATCGCCAATCGCACCCAGGACCAGCGGCTCAATATTCGGTCGATCTATCTCGGATCCGCCAAATCCGAAGAGCTGGCCCGGAACATGCGGTTTTATACGCCGGTCAATGTCTCCGAGGTGCCGCATCTGTTCAAAAGCCGGCTGATTCCCATCGATGTGGCGATGATTCAGGTGACCCCGCCTGACGATTTCGGTTGGCTGAGCCTGGGAGTGTCGGTGGATGTGACCCAGGCCGCGGCACTCTCCGCCGATCTGGTCATCGCTCAGATCAATCCGCGGATGCCCCGGGTGCTGGGGCAGAGTTTTATCAACATCAACGATGTGGATATCATCGTCGAGCATGAAGAAGACCTGATGACCGTATCCCCGGTTGCGCCGTCCGAGGAGGCCGCCCGGATCGGCAGGCACATCGCCCGTCTGATCGAAGACGGCTCCACTCTCCAGATCGGCCTGGATGCGGCTTCCCAGGCCACGGTCCAGGCATTGGCCGATAAGAACGACCTGGGAATCCACTCTTTTTTCCTGACGGATGATATCATGCACCTCTATTCGAGAGGAGTCATCACCAACCGAAAAAAGGGATACAACGAAGGCAAACTGGTGGCCGGATGCGCCATGGGAACCCAGGCCCTTTATGAGTTTCTCGATTTCAACCCGTCGGTGGATTTCCATCCTTTCGATTACGTTAATGATGTGGATGTCATTTCCCGACATACCAAAATGGTTTCCATGAACGTGGCCCAGACCATCGATCTGGCGGGCCAGGTTTCCTGCGATGCGGTGGCCAACACCCTCTACGCCGGGGTCTCCGGCATCCCCAATTTCGTGCGGGGCTCCAACCGGTCCAGGGGCGGCAAATCGATCATCATGCTCCATGCCACCACCGATCACGGAAAGGCGAGTCGAATTGTTCCCCTGCTGACAGAAACCATCGTGACGGTTCCACGGGAGGATGTTCGGTTTGTGGTGACCGAGTTCGGTGCGGTGAGCCTCTTCGGCAAAAGCATCCAGGAGCGGGCCATGGCCCTGATCAGCATCGCCCATCCCGATTTCCGGGACGAACTCCTGGGAAAGGCCAAAAAACTGGGCATGGTGGGCAAGGACCGGAGTCTCGGCGAATCGGTACAGGGGGTTTATCCGGTGAAGCTCGAAGAGACGGTGGAGATCGACGGCCGGAACATCATCCTGCGGCCCGCCAAACCGGTGGATGAAAGGCGGATTCAGGAGCATTTCTACCACCTCGAGCGGGAGGATGTGGTCTCCCGCTTCTTTCAGGAAAAAAAGCAGTTCCTTCGCACCGATGTGGAGAGCACCTTCAAGATCGACTATGTCCACAATTTCACTTTTGTGGCGGTGGTGGGTGAATTCGGCTTCGGAAAAATCGTCGGGGTGGGGGAGTATTACCTGGATCAGTCGCGCAATATGGCCGAGGTCGCTTTTTCAGTGAGCAAAGAGTTTCAGGAAAAAGGCATGGGCCGCATGCTGATTCGCAAACTGGCCGAAGCGGCCCGGGAAAACGGCATCGCCGGATTGTTCGCCTATACTTCCCAGAAAAACAAACGCATGATCAACCTGTTCAAGTCCCTGCCGTATAAGACCCGGGTTCAGATGGAAGAAGACGTGCTTCTGAGCTGCCGGTTTGATGAGCCTGTTTAAGGACGATGAAGGAAAGAGGCTATGAGAATTGACCTTGGCCGGGATTTGATCTCGCCACAGTCGATTTGAAACATGTTTTAACATCTTGTAAAAAAAAGATTCCATGAAGAAAAACTATTTGTGGAGATATGTATGAAAACAATTACCCTTGAAATATCCGAACCGATCTACAGGGATTTCCAGGCATATGCCAAAGCCCATGACCGGTCCGCATCTGAACTTATTCGCCAAGCCATGGAGGAATACCGGCAAAATCACCTTCAGCCAAATATCAGCTTGCGCGATTTACAACCGGTTTCCGTCGGAAAGGTACTACGTCCCTTGACGGGGGGTGATGATCTGCTCGGAGAAATGATCGATGAAAATTGGGCTTGATACGACTTTTCTGGTAGAGGTATCAGTCCGGGAACATCCGGGGCATCTCGATGCGATGGAGGAAATGCACAACCATCTGTCGGTCGGTGATACCTTCTTCCTATCGCCGCAAGTTATCGCCGAATTTGTGCATGTGATCACAGATTCACGCAGATTTGAACATCCCCTGCTCATGCCTGAAGCTTTAGAAAAGGCCAGGACTTGGTGGCATGCACGGGAAACCCGGCATGCACTGATTACTTCGGCATCCATTGAGCAGTTTTACGTGTGGATGCACGAATTTAATCTTGGAAGAAAACGTGTCCTTGATACCATGCTGGCAGCTACATATATCACCCATCAAGTCTCAACGATTCTTTCCAGTAATGCGCGTGATTACAAGGTTTTCGGTTGTTTTACTGTGATTACACCCGGCCAGCCTTTCTGATCCACCCTCCGCATGTATCGCTTTTCAGATGATATCCGGTTCTGTTACTCTTGGCGGCCTTACCAGCAGCGGGTGTTGAACGAGCTTGAAGAACACCTGGAGGACGACCGTCTCCATGTGATCGCTCCGCCCGGCTCCGGTAAAACGGTGCTGGGGCTGGAGGTGGTCCGCCGCCTCGACCGGCCGACCTTGATTCTGGCGCCCACCCTGGCCATTCGGGATCAATGGATCGACCGATTCGTGGAATTGTTTCTGCCCGAAACCGTTCACCGGCCGGACTGGATCTCCACCGACCTGAAGCGACCCGGATTCATGACTGTCGGCACTTATCAGGGATTGTACAGCCTCCATTCCGGGGAACCGGAACCGATGGAATCAAACGGCGAATCGGAGGCAACCGATGACGAAGAACCCGAAGATGCGGTTTCCCCCCGCCCGGTCAAGTCCGGTTCATCCGCACCGGACAGTTTGGCGCATTTCAGAGCATCGGGTGTACAAACCATTGTGGTGGATGAGGCCCATCATCTCAAAAACGCCTGGTGGAAAAGCCTCACGGCTCTGCACGGCACCCTGAATGATCCCACCCTCGTGGCCCTGACCGCCACACCGCCCTTTGATGTCTCCTTCGCTGAATGGGAGCGGTACAAATCTCTCTGCGGACCGGTGGATTCGGAAATTACCGTGCCGGAGCTGCTGCTGGAACAGAACCTCTGCCCCCATCAGGATTATGTCTTCTTTTCCTCTCCCACCGAACTCGAACACCGGCCGATTCAGGAATTCCGTGAGGCGGTGGACACCTTTTTGGAAGAGATCGCCCTCGACTTCGATTTTATCGACGGGGTCGAATCCCATCCCTGGATGATCTCTCCGGAGGAGCACCTGGAGGCGATTTTTACGGACACCGCCTGTTTTTCGAGCATGCTGGTTTTTCTCAATCACGTGGACCGATGGATCTCTTCCGAAGCCCTGGACACGCTGGGGGTGGACCGAAAACAGATCCCACCCATGACCCTGCAGTGGATGGAGATCCTGTTGACTTACGCGCTTTTCAAAGACCCGGATTCGTTTGCACCGGTTTCATCCCGAATGAAAGAAATCCGCCGTCAATTGAGCCGCATCGGGGCGGTGGAGCGGCGAAAGGTGGTGCTTCAAAGCACGCAGAAGATCCAAAAAAACCTGACGGCCTCCCTCAGCAAGCTGGAGAGCATCGTGGAGGTGGTTCGGGTGGAGAGCGAATCTCTCAAAGATGCCATGCGGATGGTGGTGTTGACCGATTTTATTTATGCCGGCGACATGCCCAGCTTTATCGACGACATGGCACCGCTCAAACGGATTGGGGTGGTGCCGGTATTCGAACGGATACGGCGGGAGCACCTTTGGGAAATCCGTCCGGGGATTCTCTGCGGATCTCTGACGGTCATTCCGGAATCGGCGGTCTCCGACCTTCAGATGATCGCGGTGGAATTCGGGGTGGCTCTCGATCGATTGCGATTCGATCCCCTCGGCCATGATCCGGGTTTTCTGATTGTTCGGCCGGTCGGCACCGCCGGGGATCAGATGGTGCGGATGATGACCGAGCTCTTTCGGCTGGGCGGGGTGAATCTTCTGGTCGGCACCAAATCGCTTCTTGGAGAAGGGTGGGATGCGCCCTTTATCAATTCCCTGATTCTGGCGACCTGGGTCGGCTCCTGGGTGCTGTCCAATCAGATGCGGGGTCGGGCCATTCGGATTGAAAGCGGCAATCCGGACAAGACCGCCAATATCTGGCACCTGGTCTGCACCGTGCCCGGAATGGCCGAGACCGAGAGCGATCTGGCGCTGCTGAACCGGCGGCTCAGGGCATTTGTGGGGGTCTCTTCAACCGGGGATCGGATCGAAAGCGGCGCCGACCGCCTGGACCTCCCCACTCCGCCGCTGAAAAACGCGGTGATCACAGACTCGAATGCTGAAATGATTCGCCGGGCTACCGACCGGGACGGGCTGCGGGCAGCCTGGGAGGCTGCGTTGAAAGGGGGTGCCGGTGAAGCGAGAATGGTCGAGGAGGTGAAGGCACCGTCTGAGGCCGCAGCGGCGCCGGGGCAAATCATGGTGCGAAACGGCACGATTCTGCTGGTGAAGCAACTGATCGGTTTGTTGCTTCTGGTTTCGGCTGTCACCGCCTTTATGATCGGTTTCGGACGCCTGGTTCTTTCGGGAGCAGCCGCGGTGCTCTTCGGCGGGTTCTGCTTGTGGCTGCTTCCCGCCACCATCCGTACCGCAAGTGCCTGGCTCCGGTTCGGGGCGGATGCGGCCGGCCTGGGACGTATCGGGCAGGCGGTTCTGGAAACCCTGGTTCACCTCGGCCATATTCGGCAAACCTCCGATTCCACACAGGTCTGTGTTCACAAAGAACCCGACGGCGGCGTCGCCTGCCGTCTGCGAGGAGGCTCCACCTTTGAAAAATCGCTTTTTCTGGACGCCTTTCAAGAGGTGATCGAGCCGGTGGAAAACCCCCGGTATCTGATCCGTCTATATCGAAAACGGGTCGGGAAACGCATCGAAGACTATTTTACCGTTCCCCAGTTGATCGCCCGTAAAAAGGCTTCCGCCCTGTTTTTTCAGAACCGGTGGCGAAAGCACCTCTGCCCGGCCGACCTGGTCTATACCCGCACGGTCGAGGGCAGAAGAGAACTGGTCAGGGCACGGCTTCAGACTATTCAAGGTTTGCGGTGGAAATCCGACCGCATGCAGATCTGGAAGTAATCCACATGGCAGCGTCCGAAAAAGGAATCCGCAAAAGGCCGGTCCGGGATCTGGATACCGCCGAAGCCGCCGCTTTTCTGAAGGTATACGTGTGGCTGGTGGTCTTTCTCGGGACCTTCGGCTTTTTTCTGTTCGGGTACCGGGG
>CAZNLT010000173.1:0-12517 GCA_964573705.1 uncultured Desulfobacterales bacterium | reverse complement strand
TTGGAAGAGGCCATGAACGGCAGCATCGTTCTCGATAAAAACGGCCGTTTTTATCTGAAAATCACCGCACAGGGTGCTCTGGAAATGCATCTGGTGGCCGAAGGATTACGAAAACTGGCTATGTTATCCCGGCTGATCGCAACCGGTACACTCCTGGACAAAGGGTACTTGTTCTGGGATGAACCTGAAACCAACCTCAACCCCAGGCTGATCCGGCTGATTGCCGAAGCCATTTTCCATATCTGCCAGAACGGAATACAGGTTTTCGTCGCCACGCACAGCCTTTTTCTGGTGAGGGAATTATCCATTCTCGCGTCCCAAGGCCGGTTCCGTTCCGTATCCCAGGCTTATTTCGCCCTTGAATCCACCCCGGCAGGCGTAGCCGCAGCCCAGGGCGCGACCATTGAAGATGTGGAGCCTTTGCTGCTGCTTGATGAGGAACTGAGCCAGTCGGACCGTTTTTTAGCAGAGGCTGCGGAATGACCGTCACCATAATTGAAAAAAAGTTGCGATTTACCTTTCCCGCAGACTGCCTGGTCACAAAATACGATGAATGGTCCTACTACCGGAAACAATACCAGAGGACCTGTGATTCCTCCAAAGCAGTCGATATGGTCTGCATTACACCGCATCCGCAGACGCTATGGCTTGTAGAGGTAAAGGATTACCGTATTTATCGGCGAACCAAGGTCATCGATCTGGGAGACGAGGTCGCTTTTAAAGTTCGGGATACCCTGGCGGGGCTTTTCGCAGCCCGGGTCAACGCCAACGATGATGCGGAAAGACAATTTGCCGGCAGAGCCGCACAAACGGAAAAGATTCGAATCGTGCTGCACCTGGAGCAGCCCCTGAAACATTCAAAACTGTTTCCAAGGGCCATTCATCCGGCAAATATCGTACAGAAGTTAAAACAGAGACTGAAAGCTGTAGATCCACATCCGAAGCTGGTAGACCATCGAACAATGACCCCTGATATTATCTGGACTGTGGAGGAAAATCGATTATGAACATCAAGCCTTGGCGGGAAATCGCCCGTCCTCATAAAGACGTACTGCAGGGTGCATTCAAGCAATCGGAATTCGCAGCCGACATTTCACTGGTGGCCGGCGGTGCTGCGCCCCCGGAATATCAGGACGCCGAAAAATTCTTTGCCCGAACCTTCATCACCGAAGGAATGCGTCTGCTGTTGATTTCCGTAGCAAGACGCGTGGCAGGGCAGGGGGGTGACCCGGTGATTCAGCTCCAGACGGCATTCGGGGGCGGCAAAACGCATACGATGCTCGCGGTCTATCATCTGGCATCGAGAACCGTCTCCCACGATAAACTGGCCGGAGTTCCGCCGGTTCTGGATGAAGCCCGAATTCATGAACTGCCCTTTGCGCGTGTCGCGGTTATTGACGGCATCCGGTTGTCTCCGAGTCAGCCGGTTACTCACGGCCGACTGTCGATCAATACCCTGTGGGGAAATTTGGCACATCAGTTATTGGGGGAGGCGGGATACGATATTGTTTCCGAGAGTGATCGGGACGGCACATCCCCCGGCAAAGGCATTTTATCGGATTTAATCCGGCAGGCGTCTCCCTGCGTCATCCTGATAGATGAATTGGTCGCTTTCATGCGTCAGTTAGAAGTCGGTAAAACCTTCCGTGCCGGCACCTTCGACAGCAATCTCAGCTTTATCCAGGCGCTTACCGAGGCTTTGAAATCGGTACCGAACGCGGTTCTGTTGGCCACTCTGCCGGAATCCGAACTGGAAATCGGCGGCGCAATGGGGCAGCGTACCCTCACAGCTTTGGAGAAATACTTCGCCCGGGTCGAATCGGTCTGGAAACCGGTGGCCGTGGAAGAAGCGTTTGAGATCGTCCGGCGCCGTCTGTTCGACACCGTCGGGGATTCATCTGAAATGGACGCGGTCTGCCGGTCCTTTGCCGATTTCTACCGGGAGCACCATGACAAATTTCCTTTGGAGACCCAAACCGGTTCTTACTATGATCGACTCCGGGCGTCCTATCCCATTCATCCGGAAATTTTTGATCGGCTTTATGAAGACTGGTCCACGCTGGAGAAATTTCAACGCACCCGCGGTGTTCTTCAGTATATGGCCACGGTCATCCATCGCCTCTGGAACAGTGACAACCGGGACTTATTGATCATGCCGGGGTCTTTGCCCCTGGAAGATGCCACTGTCCGAACCAAGAGCATTCATTATCTGCCCCAAGGATGGGAGCCGATTATCGAAAGTGAAGTTGACGGACCCCGATCCGAACCCTTTGGCATTGATGGCCGCGATACCCGCTTCGGCGGAGTCCAGGCCGCCCGCCGAAACGCCCGAACCATTTTTCTCGGTAGTGCGCCGTCTGCTTCGGGCCAGATGGTCCGGGGTATTCAGACCAATCGGATTCTCTTGGGTACCGTCCAACCCGGCCAGTCGGTAGGAATATTTGAAGACGCTCTGAAACGACTTCGGGACAGACTCCACTATTTATACAGCGAAAAGGATCGGTTCTGGCTGGATACCAAACCCAATCTGCGGCGGGAAATGGAAAGCCGAAAGCAGAATTTTTCGGATCGGGACGAGATTCAGCCGCTTCTGAAAGAAAGAATTACCAGAATCATCGGTCGTAACCATCGATTTGCCGGTGTCCATGTCTTTACTCCCTCCAGTGATATTCCGGATGATTACGGCAACGGACCACGTCTGGTGGTGCTGCCGCCTCTACCTACGGCCGGTTTTCGCAAAGGAGGATCGCCGGGCGCCTTTTCTGCTGCGGAACAAATATTGCGCAACCGGGGTGATCAACCTCGCCAGAAACAGAATCGGCTGATCTTTCTTGCTGCCGATGAAGATGTTCTGGGGCGTTTGAAAGATGCGGCCAGGACCTACCTGGCCTGGGAATCGATTCTTGTGGATATTGAAAATGAAAAGCTCAATCTCGATCTGTTCCAAATCAAACAGACCACAACCTACTGTGATGCTGCCGAAAACGCATTGTCTCGACTGGTTCGTGAAACCTATAAATGGCTGATCTGCCCTGTAGAAGAGTTCGAGCGAGGCAAACCGAAGCTGAAATGGGAAGATGCCTCTGTCTCATCTTCTGCGAAGCATTTTGCTCAAGAAATTGAAAGCCGATTGATTGAGGAAGAATGGGTGATCTACCAGTGGTCGCCGATCCATCTGCGAAACCTGTTGAACCGGTGGTACTTCAAAGACGGAATTCAAGAGGTCGGCGCCCTTAAAGTCTGGCGGGATTGCTGTCACTTCCTGTACCTGCCGAGGATCATCAACGAAGCGCTATTCAAAGATACGATTTGTTTGGGCTTGGAAAGCGAAGACTTCTTTGGTTATGCAGCGGGTCGGGAAGGCAGCAGGTATCTGGGGTTCGTGTTCGGCGGCAGTGCAGCCATTGTGCTGGATGAGAACGATTTGCTTATAGAGCGGGAGACGGCTGCGGCCTATAAGTCGCACCGGCAAACCGAAGGTGTTGATATATCCGAAACGGGAAACGAAGTCAGAAACGATTCGCTCATGGATAAACCGCAAGCAGCAGACCATTCTGCCGGCATCGGTAGCGAAGGAAATATTTCATCGACGCTTTCAATCCAAAAGAAAAAGCGATTCTATGCCACGGTTGACCTTGATCCCATCAAAGCCAAAATGGATTTTGCCACTATCACCGATGAGATCCTGGAGCATTTCACAGCAAGAACAGGCGTTGAGGTGACCGTTTCCGTTGAAATACGTGCTGAAACAGAAGAGGGATTCGACGAATCCATCCAAAGAACCATCAAAGAAAATTGTAATGTGCTCAGATTTAGAAACACCGAATTTGAATAAGTCCTGGTTATAACGGATTTAGGGGGGAACTCCGATACCCTCCCAAAAAAGCCGAGATCAGAAGATTTTCGAGCCAGTTATCGCTGTATCGGAAACGATTTATAGCTGCGCAGACGGGTTTTTTTCTTTTTATACTATTAGTGTGGGATGGCCAACCCTCGCGTTGTATCGAGGAATCGGAAAACCCGGTGTGAGCGGTGATTCCTACTCTGATCTGAGTCATAACCCTGTCGAATCATTCATCTTCATTCCGGCGTTCGACCCACCGTATCCGCTGCATGGGCCCCTCTTTGGCCCATCGGCTCGGGTTCCCCGCGGGTGGTGTCTTTTTTGGTCTGGCGCTCCATTTCCGCGTTCAGCTCCGCCCCCATCAGCACGGCATAGGCGGTCAGGAAAAACCACATCAAGAGGATGATGATGGCTCCCATGGAGCCGTAGGTTTTGTTGAAGCTTCCGAAGTTGGATGCATAAAACGAAAAGAGAAGGGAAGCCGCGATCCACAGCAGGGTGGCGCCTGCCGCTCCCCAGCTGATCCAGCGAAATTGAGGTTGGTCCCGATCCGGGGCATAGCGATATAGAACCGATACGGCCACCATGATCAAAATGGCCAGGACGGGCCATTTGGAAATCGAGAGCGCGGTCTGGATGGAATCAGGCAGCCCGAGCATGCCGTAAATAGCGGGCAGCGCCGCGATCAATGCAAGGGAGAGCAGCATAAAAATAATGCCGCCGAAGGTCAGCAGCAGGGCTAGGCCGTTGACTTTCAGAAAGTTTCTGGATTCTGTTTCATCATAGGCGATGTTCAATGCGATCATCAACGCCTTCATGCCTTTGGCCGCACTCCAGATCGACAGAAGCAGACCGATGATCAACCCTAAGCCGAGTGCGCCGCCGGAACTGGATACGAGCCGGTTCAGTTGGCTCTGGAGAAGCTGATAGGCTTCCGCAGGCAAGATGTTCTGCAGAAAAGAAAGCTGCTGCTGAATGCCGGCCGGGTCGAACACCAGCCCGTAAATGGATATCATGGCGGCCAGTGTGGGTATGATCGCCAGAAGAGAGTAAAAGGCCACCCCGGCCGCGATAATGGAAACATTGTTCTTGTTCTGTTCTTCCTTCACCCGGAGCAAAATATCCCGCCACCCCCGTTTGGGGATTTGGCTCGGCTTGTCGGCTTGTCGCCCCCGGTTTCGGTCATCCCGGCGCGGTTTTCTTTCAACTGCACTCTCCGTTGAAAAGGTCGTGTCCGTATTTTTCAGTGGTTTCTGCCCCATCATTACTGCTCCCTTCACAATCCGGAAAATTTTCAGACCTGCCGCCATGCCCGGTTTCTGTGAGTTTTTTTTCCATGTGGCACAATCGGTTCCATCGTCAGATCAAAAAATAAGCGCGGGGCAACTCCCGATTCCATAGGGTATTTCCAGTATATTGAGTCAGAAAGGGTTTATTCTTCAGAGGCGCCGTCAAGCAGAACCAGACACGTTCGGTTTACTGAACTGAAAGACCCGGAACCGGTGCCCAAAGACCCTGATCATTCCAGCATTATTCCTTACATCAGCTGCTGAATGTTGTAGATGGAAGACGGGTAAGACCAGACCGCCTTCTGGAGATCCGCCCTGGTCAGCCCCAGACGAACCGCCAGGGCGAAAATGTTGATGGTTTCTTCGGCATGGTGCTCGAACAGATGGGCGCCCAGAATTTTCCCGGTGCCTTTTTCCAGAAGCAGTTTGCTGGCTGAGTGCTTCAGTCCGATCCGCCGGGAGGTGAAAAAATCCGAGGTGTCTTTGAATGTCTTCTCATAAGCGATGCCGCGGTCCTTCAGTTCCTTTTCCGTCATTCCCACCATGGCCAGGGGCGGAATGGTGAAGGCGACGCTTGGAATGCCGGTGTGATCCGGCTTTCGGGTGTTTCCGTTGATGATGTTCTGGATGACCGCCTCGGCTTCGATGACCGCGGTGGGTGTCAGCGGAAAGGGTGTGTCCGCGCAGTCGCCGGCCGCGTATACCGCCGGATTGGAAATGCTCTGCATAAAATCATTGACTGTGACGCCTTTGGGACTGTTGTCGACACCGGCGGTGTCGAGGTCCAGATCCAGAATGGCCGGCGCCCGGCCGGAGCTGTTGATCACCAGACCGGTTTCGAAGGTCTGGTTTCCTTCTTCGCCGGCTCGGACCAGGAAACGGTCGCCGCGTTTTTCCACCGAGTGGATGGGGGTCTCGGTCCGGATGTCGATTCCGTAGTCCCGGGAGGCTTCCACCAGAATATCCACCAGTTCCGGATCGAAAGCGGCCAGAGGGCGCTCCTGCATCTCGAGAATGGTGACCTTCGCACCGGCCCGGGCCGCAATATGGGCGAATTCAAAGGAGATATAGCCGCCGCCGATGAAGGTGACCGAATCGGGAAGATCGTCCACCTCCATGAAGGCCTCGCCCTCGATCAGGTGCTCGTTTCCGGGAATAGGCAGCGACCGCGCTTCGGCGCCGGCGGCGATGACCACATTGGCCCCGGTGAGGACCTGATTTCCGACGGAGACTTCTGTTTTGCCGGTGAACCGGGCCCGGCCCGAATAGGTGTCGATGCCGCGTTCATTCAGCGCTTTTTCTTTGGCCGGGGAGACCGGCTCGGTGAAGGTCCGCTTGAACCGAATCAGTTCGGGCCAGGCGATTCGGCTGTCGTGGGCAATTCCTTTCCCCTGCAGGTCCGCCGATCGGTTGATGGCCTCGGCCGCGCCGACCAGCACCTTTTTCGGGTTGCACCCCCGCAGCGGACAGGTGCCGCCGTATCCCCGGTGTTCGACTACTGCAACCCGAAGCCCGGCCTTTTGGCAGCCTGCGGCGACCAGGCCGCCCGCCGGACCGGAACCGATGACGATAACATCATATTGATTTGCCATGTGAGCCTCCCTGTTTTTTCAAAGCTGAGGGGTTTGATTTCATTGGATTCCATTGATGCCAAACCATCGATAGCAAACGAACTCTATCATTGTCTCAAAATGAGGTGCAATGGGTAGAAATCTGTAAATGGAGATATTTGATCCCTGATAAAAAACCGCCCTCTTTACCCATTCATCCGGTCCTTTTCCATTTGCCCGGAAATACAGGTTTCTTCTTTCGCAAATACATAACCCTCCCCATTTATTTATCCTCCTGAATCCTTGACAAATAACAGTTACAGTATTCTCCAGGAAAAGCCGCCAACCGTTTACCCGTTTAGAAAGGGATGATCATGAAATCCATCGTCACCATCACCTTGAATCCCACCATCGACAAAAGCGCTTCCATCGACCATGTGGTTCCGGAACGGAAGCTCCGCTGCGGTGTGCCCCGGTATGAACCGGGCGGCGGCGGGCTCAATGTATCCCGGGCCGTTCGTCAGCTGGGGGGTGAATCCAGAGCGGTTTATCTTTCAGGCGGGCTTCAGGGAAAGAGGCTTCAGCATCTCCTCGATGAAGAAGGATTGGATCATCAACCGGTGGAAATCACCGAATGGACCCGCGAAAACCTGATTATCTATGAAGAGAACACCGGACAGCAGTACCGGTTCGGCATGCCCGGACCCGAAGTGTCTGAAAAGGAATGGCAGGGGGTCCTCCAAGCCCTTTCCGGGGTCGACGCCAAACCCGATTTTCTGGTGGCCAGCGGCAGTCTGCCGCCGGGAATCCCGGAGGATTTCTACGCCCGAATGGCCCGAAAATGCAGGGAAGAGGGGATCAGGTTCATTCTGGATACCTCCGGCAAGCCGCTCCGAAAGGGGGTCGAAGAGGGGGTATATCTCCTGAAGCCCAATGTGGATGAACTCAAGGCGTTGGCGGGAAAGCCCGACTTCGATGATGAGGCCCATCTGGAAGAGCTGGCCCGGGACCTGATCCGGGACGGCAAAAACGAGGTGGTGGTGACCTCTTTAGGGGCGGCCGGCGCCATGCTGGTCTGGGAAGATAAGTGCGAACGGCTGCGGGCCCCTACCGTGTCGATCAAGAGCAAGGTCGGCGCCGGAGACAGCATGGTGGCGGGGATCGTCCTGAGCCTGGCCCGGGGGCGGTCGATCCCCGAAGCGGCCAGATTCGGAGTGGCCGCCGGTGCGGCGGCGGTAATGACCCCGGGCACCGAGTTGTGCCGACGTGATGATACCGAACAGCTCTATGAACGGATCAAGGCGGCATAAGGACCATGGCCAATCAACCTCGAAACGGGGCTCACCAGAAAGTGATTCAGCGTCTCATTAACGCCGAAAAAGAGGCCAGGGAGCAGGTTCGGCAGGCCGAGACGGAGGCCGACGACATCATTGAATCGGCCGAGCGCGAAGCGGATGAACGGGTCGGGCAGGCCGAAGAATCGGCCGAATCCGAAGCGAAGAAGATCGTGTCCGAAGCCCGGGATGAGGCGGAGAAAAGGGCCGGCGGCCCTGGAACCGGCATCGGAAGCATCGACGGGCTTCGCCAGCATGCGGAGGAGAATATGGATGCGGCGGTTCGATTCCTGGTCGGCCGGATTACGGAACGGTCGGAATAGATTCATGCATTCGTTCGACGCCGAGGGAAGATGATGTTGGGCCTTTTCCAATATTCGGCGGCCAATGCCGCGGTTCAGGCGGGGCTGGGCCGTCTGCTCGAATCGGGTACATGGAACCGTCTGCTCGCCGGGAAAGACCTCGAAGACCTGATTTCGATACTGAGCGGTACGGCCTATCGGGATGCCGTGGTCGAAGCGTCCGACGATATCGAAGCGGTTGAAAGGCGGCTCAGGTGTTCGCTGGCCGATCGAATTCGACTGCCGATGCCGTTTCTTCGCGGTGCGGCCGGGCGGCTGGTCGATCGGCTCTGGCGACGGTTTGAGATCGACAACCTGATCATCATTCTTCGGTCCCATCACAGTCGGGAATCGGTCCGCCGGGTCGATGAATCGCTGCTCGACCTCGGTCCGGCATCCCGCATGGATTGGGACGAGTTGCGAAATGCCCGATCGGTTTCCGGGGTGATCGAACGGGTCGGCAATGCCTCCGCCGGACTCGAATATCGACGATCGCTTCAGAATGCCTTTCATGAATACCGCGCCGTTCGGCCGTTTATCTGTTGGAGATTTCCCTGTATATCACCTATTACCGTAAACTGTGCCAAAGCCTTCGACGGCTCCGGGGCCGGGACGGGCATGCGGCCCGGCGTCTGGTCGGAACCATGATCGATTTCCGGAACCTGCTCTGGGCCTATCGCTACCGCATCTTCTTCAAAATGGCGCCCGAGACCATCCTCAGCTACACCGTTCCCGAAGGCGGGTGCGTCAATGTCCGGGTGATTCAACGGGTGGCCACCGGTGCACCGCCCCTGGAGATCGTCAGGGAACTCTGGGGGGACGCGCTTCCGGGGATGGAGCGGATTGAGGACATACCGGCTCGGGATGCGGTGGTCGAGCTGGAGATCATCTTCCGGCGGTATTTATACCGGGAGGCCACTGAGATGTTGACCGGATATCCGCTGCACCTCGGCACGGCTCTGGCTTACATCCTGCTCCTGGAAGCTGAAGTGGATGATCTGATCGCACTGATGGAAGGCCGGATAAACGGATGGTCCGTGAATCGCATCCGTTCGAACCTGATCGGCGTGGCCAAGGGCGGCGTCGCCGCCATTCCCGGCGGGTTCGGCACGGGCAAAACGGTGATTCAGCACGCCCTGGCCCAGTGGTCCGACGCCGACATCATCATCTATATCGGGTGCGGCGAGCGGGGAAATGAAATGACCGAGGTGCTGGAGGAATTCCCGGAGCTCAACGACCCCTGGTCCGGGCATCCGCTGATGGAGCGCACCCTGCTCATCGCCAACACCTCGGACATGCCGGTCTCGGCCCGGGAGTCGTCCATCTACACCGGGGTGACCATGGCCGAATACTACCGGGACCAGGGATATGACGTGGCGCTGATGGCCGATTCGACCTCCCGCTGGGCCCAGGCCCTTCGGGAGATTTCGGGTCGGCTCGGGGAAATGCCGGTGGAAGAGGGGTATCCCGCCTATCTGGCGGCGCGGCTCTCCGCCTTTTACGAGCGGGCCGGCCGAATCAAAACCCTCGGGGCCCGAGAAGGGTCGGTCACCCTGATCGGCGCGGTGTCGCCGCCGGGCGGGGATTTCTCCGAACCGGTGACCCGGCACACCCAGCGGTTCACCCGAACCTGGTGGGCCCTGGACCGGGACCTGGCCCACAATCGCCATTTTCCGGCCATCGATTGGATTTCCAGCTACAGCCTTCACATCGACCCGATCTCCGAGTGGTGGAAATCGGAGACGGCGGACGACTGGAACGATCTTCGCCGTAAAGCGATGGCGGTGCTTCACGAAGAATCGGGGCTTCAGCAGCTGGTGCAGCTGGTGGGGCCGGACGCCCTGTCCGAAGACCAGCAGTGGACCCTCACCGGGGCCCGTCTGCTTCGGGAGGGCTTCCTGCAGCAGAACGCACTGCATCCGGTGGACGCCTATGCGGTTCCTGAAAAGCAGGTGAAGCTGCTCCGGTGCTTTGTCCGGATTCACCGCCTGGGAAGCGATCTGATCGACCGGGGCGTTTCCCTGGACCGGATTCGGAATGCGCTGGATATCGGCGGCCTGATTCGGCTGCTGAACGAGTTCTCCAATGAGGATCTGGAGAAGCTGGATGATCGGGTGGATGTCAACGGTGCGGCACTCAATCCCGCGGCCCGGAATTATCCGAGAAGCCACATCGAAACCGGGATCTCGGCCATCGACGGCATGAACACCCTGGTCCGAGGCCAGAAGCTCCCCATCTTCTCTGGCAACGGGCTGCCCCACAACGACATCGCGGCCCAGATCGCCCGGCAGGCCCGGGTGGGCGGCGAAGAGGATTTCGCAATCATCTTCGCGGCGATGGGGGTTTCCCACGATACGGCCGAAGGGTTTCGCCGGTCTCTGGAGGAGAGCGGGGCCATTCACCAGGCGGCGCTCTTTCTCAATCTGGCCGACGACCCGGCGGTGGAGCGGATCATCACCCCCCGGGCCGCCCTCAGCCTGGCGGAATTTCTGGCCTTTCGGCATGAGATGCACATCCTGGTGCTCCTCACCGACATGACCAATTACGGGGAGGCGCTTCGTGAGATCTCCAACCGCCGGGGCGAGGTGCCCACCCGAAAGGGGTTTCCCGGCTATCTCTACAGCGATCTGGCCCAGCTCTATGAACGGTGCGGCCGGGTGCAGGGGGGCGATGGATCGATCACCATCATGCCGATCCTGACCATGCCCAACGACGACATCACCCATCCCATTCCGGATCTGACCGGCTACATCACCGAAGGGCAGATCGTGCTGAGCTGGGATCTCAACCGGAAGGGGATCTATCCGCCCATCAACGTCCTGCCGAGTCTTTCCCGTCTGATGAAGGACGGGATCGGCGAGGGGGAGACCCGGGACGACCATCAGGATCTCTCCAACCAGCTCTACGCCGCTTACAGTGAGGTGCAGAACGCCCGTGAAATGGCCCGGATCATCGGGGAGGATGACCTGCCGGAGCGGGATCAAAATTATCTGCGGTTCGGGGAGGCATTTGAAAACCGATTCCTGACTCAAGGCCGGTCCGAGGCCCGGGACCTGACCGAGACCCTCGACCTGGGCTGGGAAGTACTGTCGCTGCTGCCCGGGGAGGAACTGAACCGGGTAAGCGAAGCCGACATCGAGGCGCACTACACCGGAGACCGGGAAGGAACCGGGGAATAAAATGGCCGATCTGCTCAACGTCAATCCCACCCGGGGAACCCTGCTTCGACTCAAGGACGAGCTCAAAGGGGTCCGCACCCGCCACGATCTGCTCGACCGGAAACGGGAGGTTCTGATTCAGGAGCTGATGAGCCGGCTGGACAAGGCCGAAGAATTGGAGCAGGAGAGCCGGGACTATTTTAAGGCGGCTCAAGAGGCGATTCAAAAGGCCCGCATGCGGATGGGCAGCGACCGCATCGACTGGATCAGCCTCTCGCCCACCGTCCGGTTCGACGTCGACGTGTCGGTCCGCACCATCATGGGCCTCAAAATCCCTTCGGTGGAGATCGATATCCATCCTTCCGACAACCCGCCCTACGGCGTCAGCGACACCAGCGCGGCCCTGGACGAGGCCCGGGAAAAGTGGCTGGAGGTCCTCCGCTTCCTGGCCGGGGCATCCGATGTCTTCACCTCGGTCTGGCGCCTGGCCATGGAACTGCGAAAAACCCAGCGCCAGGTCAACGCCCTCGAATCGACCCTAATCCCCCGGTATAAAAATACCATTCAGCACATCGAATCCCGCCTTGAAGAAGACGAGCGGGAAGAGATCGTGATTGCGAAGAAGGTGAAGGAGATGGGGGAGAATGGTTGACCTGTTCGGTGAAGACCGCCCCGCAGATGCCGCTGATTCTGGGGCTCGGACCGCGAAAAAACAGAATGATGCGTAATACAGGGCATCGGTTTCAGGGCGGTTTAAGTCCGCTCATCCGACAGATCCGCTTCCAACTTCGCCAGCATGGCTTGAAGTTCTTTCAGGCCGAGGCCGGTCAGGGTCTTGTTCGGCGTTTGCGGGCGCTTTAAAAGCCGCTGAAGGAGCTGAATCTGGCCGATGAGTTGACCTTTTTTCATTCCTTTTTCCAAAGTTTCTTGGATCAACTCCTTAACCGCGACCGTTTCTTCAAGGGGGGTTAGCTGTATCATTTTTCGAATCTCCTCTAAGG
>CAZNLT010000172.1:0-12688 GCA_964573705.1 uncultured Desulfobacterales bacterium | reverse complement strand
GGAAGGATTAGAATTTGGTTAAATGTTGGTAAGTATAAAGAATATTTGAAATAAAATGAGCATTCATCTGAATTTGTTGACGCCGGAGAGTCCTGTTATAAAAATGAAAGCAGGTGTCTGTCGCCCCGGGAACCTCCGGCAAAGAAAAAAGCGCTGTTCAGCGGACGTCCGGTTTCCGACAGGGCCAAGGAGATCCAGGACGAAATTGTAAAACTCGGGATCACCGCCGGATAGTTGCAGTTAACCCCGGCCCATTGTCATTTAATCTTGGCCAGTGGCAAATAATTCTGGCCCGGATTGAGCGATGATTGCAGGCCGGGTTGCCCGAAATCAATGCATATCGACTGCGGTAGCATCCGAACGAATCTGAAGGACATAGGCGATCCCGAAGCGGTCATTTGCCTATCGCACCACTCTGGTTCATATATTCATTCAGGATGTCATACAGCCGCAGGACCGAATCGATTCCGATATGCTCGTCCACCGCATGGTGGCTGCGGTCCCCGTCGGCGCCCCAGACCACGCCGGGAATGCCGTGGTCCGACAGATACCGCGCATCACTGGCGCCGTGTTCGGTGCCGGTCTTGGCGTCTTCGGCGACCTTCAGGAGCAGATCCAGGTAGGGGGATTCGCCGGCATAAAAAAGCGGCGCCTTGGAAACCAGCGCCAGTTCCCCTTGAATCCGCTTTTTCATCTGTTTAAAAATGGCATCCATGTCGTCGTGCTCGGTAAACCGGATATCCAATTGGGCTTCGGCATAGTCGGGCACCTGGTTGATGGATTTGCCGGCCTGAATCATCCCCAGGTTCAAAGTGCGGCGCCAGTGGTCCTCGGCATCATAACCCAGCGCGGACGGCTCAAAAAACCGGCGAATCCGCTCGTAGTCGGCCATCAGGTTTTCAACGGCATTGTCCCCCAGCCAGGGGGTGGACCCGTGGGCCGCCTTTCCCCGGCCGATCAGTTTGAGCCGGAATATCCCTTTTTCCTTGACCACGATGTTGTTCAACCCGCCGCCGTCCAAGGCGATGGCGAAATCGGCCTTGAACTGTTTCAAGGCATGCTGCACCCCGTTGCTTCCCCCGACCTCTTCGTCGCCGGTAATCAGAACCCCGAAAGGCATCTCCGCCTGGGTTTTCCCTTGTTTCCGAAGCGCCTCGAAATGGGTCTTGAACAACACCAGAGACAGAGCCACCGCGTATTTGTCATCCAGAGCCCCGCGTCCATAAAGCTTTCCACGCTTTTCTTTCGGTTCAAACAGATCATCCGGCGCATCTACCACATCGATATGGCTCATCAGCACGATCGGGGTATATCCGCTTTTGGGCAAGGCCAGAACAGAGGGAACCCCATTGGATTCCAGAAGCGTATAGTCGGGGCCGAAGCTTTTCAGGTAATCACCGATGAACTGCGCGCAGGTACGAATTTCATCCGGGTTGGAATGCATGGTCTTGAATCGAATCAGGTCTTGGGTCAACGCCACGATGTCGTGCATGATCGGGTTTTCCTTCTTTCTTTTTATCGGAAACGAATTTCGGCCGAAGAATCGAATCATCCGGTCCCAGGACATAGATGAAAGACCTCTATCGGGTCAAGGGAAAAGGTTCATTCTGATTCCAAAATCGTCCCCGCTCGCCCGGTGACCGCCGCCTCGATTTGGTCGACGGCGGTAATCACCGCCCGATGCCCTCCGGCGCTGATAAACCGGATCGCCGCTTCCACTTTGGGACCCATGGACCCCGCAGGAAACTGCCCCTGGGACAGGTACTGTTCGGCCTCGCGAACGGAAATTTTGCCGAGAAATCGCTGCTCCGGTGTGCCGTAATCAACGGCGGCGCCCGCCTCATCGGTGGCGATGACAAAAAGATCCACACCCACCTCTTCCGCCAGCTTGGCACTGGCCAGGTCCTTGTCGATGACCGCATCCACCCCGGCAAAGGTTCGGCCTTCGCGAACCACCGGAATGCCGCCGCCCCCGCAGCAGATGACGATAAAATTCATTTCAATCAGTTTTTGAATCTCCCGTTTTTCCACAATCGTAATCGGTTGGGGGGATGCCACCACCCGGCGAAAGCCCTTGGCTGTTTTTCGAACCGGATACGGAAGCCCGACCGACTCGGCTTCGGTAAATACGGGTCCCACCGGCTTGGACGGATCGGAAAAGGCCGGATCATTCGGATCGACCACCACGTAGCTGAGAAGGCTCACGAAAAGCTGCTTGTTTTCAATCCCCATCTCCATCAGTCGGGAATCGAGGGTCGATTCGATCATGTACCCGATCTGTCCCTGGGTTTGCGCCACCAGGATTTCCAGGGGAAGATCGGGCGCGGCGTCGCAGCATTCCTGCTGTAGCAGCAGGTTTCCGACCTGAGGGCCGTTTCCGTGGGTGATGATGATGCGATACTCCTGTGACAGCCGGGCGATCTGCCGAATGGGGGTCCTGAGGTTTTCAAACTGTTCCTCGATGGTGCCGGCCTGCCCTTTTTTGATCAGCGCATTTCCGCCGAGGGCCACCAGAAGCGTCGATTTCCTGGATGGTGAAGACACTATTCAGTCTCCAGCCGTTGCAACCGTTTGAGCAACACCGATTCCAGAGTCGGCTCTTCATGATCAGCATATTCATACCGGACCCGAACCGTCGGTTTGTTGACGGAAAGGATTTTGGGCAGATCGATGGGGGTGGCGAACACCACCAGGTCGCAGTCGGCCCGGTTGATGGTCTCCTCCAGTTCCCGAATCTGCTTTTTGCCGTAGCCCATGGCCGGCAGCACCGCGTCCATATGGGGGTAACGGTCGTAGGCCTGCCGTATCGAACCCACGGCAAAGGACCTGGGATCGATGATCTTTTCGGCGCCTTCCTGCCGGGCCGCGATCAAACCGGCGCCGTAAGCCATGCCGCCGTGGGTGAGGGTGGGCCCGTCCTCCACCACCAGCACCGCTTTTCCTCGAATGGTTTCCGGCCCCTCCACCGTAATGGAAGATTCCGCCAAAATGATATCCGCATCCGGCGCATGGGTTTGAATGTTTTTCCGCACCCGGTCCACGCCGTCTTGGGCGGCCGAATCGACCTTGTTGATGACGGCGATATGGGCCATCAGCATATTGGTTTCTCCGGGATAATAGATCCGTTCATGGTCGGGCCGGTGCGGATCGAAAAGGACGATATGCACATCCGGAAAAAAGAAGGGGGTATCGTTGTTTCCTCCGTCCCAGATCACCACGTCGGCTTCGGCTTCCGCCGATTCGAGAATCGCCCCATAGTCGATTCCGGCATAGACCACGATCCCCCGATCCACCAGGGGTTCGTATTCTTCCCGCTCTTCGATGGTGCATTGGTGGAGTTCAAAATCCGCATAGCTTGAAAACCGCTGGACCCGCTGAGCGCTCAAATCGCCGTAAGGCATGGGATGTCGGACCACCACCACCTTCTTTCCGGCCCTTTTCAGGATATCAACCACTTTCCGAGTGGTCTGGGACTTGCCGCATCCGGTCCGGACCGCGCAGACCGACACCACCGGCTTTTTGGATCGGAGCATGGTATAGGGAGCGCCGATGAGGATAAAATCGGCCCCCTCGGCCATGGCCAGGGAGGCTTTGTGCATCACCTCCAGATGGGGGATATCGCTGTAGGAAAAGGCCACCAGATCGGCCTTGTACCTTCGAATCAGAAAACTCAGCTCCGGCTCCGGATGAATCGGGATCCCCTCGGGGTAAAGGTCCCCGGCCAGTTCGGGGGGATATCGCCGGCCTTCGATGTCGGGGATCTGAGTGGCGGTAAAGGCCACCACCCGGTACCGGGACTTGCCTTTGAAATAGACATTGAAGTTGTGGAAATCCCGGCCGGCGGCCCCCATAATGATGACATTTTCGATCATTTCCCCTCCTTTATTCTGACCATCCGCTATTTCCTCGTGAGATTTTCCCGCGCATAGCTTACACATCTTTACAATAGTCGGCACTCCTCTTACTATAAACCATCATTTCATTTTTAGCATCCCGAAATCACGAATGAGGGGATTTACCTGATGAAGATGATCGGCAGATATGCGGTACGCGGCCAGCTCGGAAGGGGCGGGATGAGCCGCGTCTATAAAGTGGAAATGCCCGTCACCGGTAAAATCGCGGCCCTCAAGCGGTTGGAGCCCAACCCGCTTCTGGTGGACCTGATGGGAATGGAGGCGGTGCGAGAACTGTTTGTCACCGAGGCGGTGATCGTGGCCAACCTGAGACATCCCCATGTGACCGACATCTGGGATTTCGACGAAGAAGAGGACAAACCCTTTTACCTTATGGATTATTACTGCAATAACCTGGGCGTCATGATCGGGGAAACCTATGAGACCGAAAAGCCCTCCCGGATCATCAAAACCGATCGGGCCATCCATTATATCCGTCAGATCCTTTTGGGGCTGGATCGGCTTCACCATGCCGGCATCATCCATCGGGACATCAAGCCCTTCAACATCCTGATCACCGACCATGATGCGGTCAAGATCTGCGATTTCGGGTTATCCAAGCTTCGTGGCGAAGTCTTTCAGGGACCGCCTCAGCTCAAGGTTGGGACTCCCTGGTATGCGGCGCCCGAACAGGAGGAAAACCCGGATACGGTGGGTTACAGCGCAGATCTGTTTTCAGTGGGAATCATGTTGTATCGCATGCTCACCGGCATCCTGCCCATGGAAAACCCCAAACCCGCGAGCCGCTTCAACCCGGATCTGGACAAAGACTGGGACGCATTTCTGTTTAAGGCCATGGAACCCCGGCCTCAAGATCGATTCCGGCGGACCAGGTCCATGCTCGCCGCTCTGGATACAATCATCTCCGACTGGGAGGCCGAAAAAGAGCGGATCTGCAGACTCCCGCCCGAAGAAACCATCGATTTTCCATCACCCGAATCCTTGAACCAAGATCGTAGAAAACAGCCGATCAAGGTGAGACCCCGGGTGGCCCGGGAACGGTTCTCACTGGATGAACTATGGCGACCCCGGGCTTATATACAGAACCAATTGGAAACCGGCGGAAACGGGATCATTTTCGACCGAACCACCGGCCTGGCCTGGGAACGATCAGGATCGGAGTACCCGCTGACCTGGCATGAAGCCAACACCTACATCGACGAACTCAACCGGAACCGCTGCGGCGGCCATACCGACTGGCGCCTGCCGACGGTGGATGAACTCACCTCCCTGATCACGAAAACGCCCCACGGCCGGTCGCTGTGCATTGAACCGGTTTTCGATTCCACCCAGAAACAGGTGTGGAGCAGCGACCGCAGGTCCCACATCGCGGCCTGGTATGTCAGCATCGTTTTGGGGTTCGTGGCCTGGCAGGATTTTACCGGCTACTATTACGTCCGTGGGGTTCGAGGATAATCGGGTCGGCTACAGCGCACACGGAATCGGGCGGTCGACATTGCAAACGGTTCCGCTCCACCGGCGAAGGTTTTCGGAGATGAACGCCACAACCGCCCGGTGGGTATCCGCGCTCTTGGCAGGCACCCGCATGACGGGACCGAATCGGACATGGATGGTCTTTTGAGGGTCGATGGCGCCGAAATCTCGAAGGCACCGCCCCTGTCCCTGAAAATCGGTTTTCAAGGCAACGGGAATCACCGGCACCTTATTCTTTTGGGCCAGCTTGACCCCCAGAGTGTTGAACAATGCGCCGTCGAAAACCGGGTTTCGAGTGGCCTGGGGAAACACGATGACGGAGCGTCCCCGGTTCAGATGCCGGGCGCCCTGAACCAATACGGTTTTCAGGTCCTCCCGGGGGTTCTTCCGCAGCACGGGAATGGGGTCCACCGCCCGCATTACCGCGCCGAAAAGCGGATACCGCAGCAGAGAATCCTTGACTACAAAGGTGACGTTTTTAAAGGCGAGAGTGATCCCCGGAAGGAAAAAGGCATCGATCATGCTCATGTGGTTGGCGACCAGAACCAGGGGGCCCCGGTGTTCAGCCAGATGTTCCAGACCGGAAATATCGAGGCGCCCGCCCAGATTTTCCACCAGATTCATCACCGCCACCGACCGGTCCGACCACCGGTAGATGTCGAGGTCTCCCCGTCTTGCGATGATGTTGCCGTCGAAGATGATTTTGATCAGGGCCGGATAATAGACCGCGGTGACCGCCCCGGGAAGCCCGGACGGCGGAAACCGTTTTCGGACCGGAGTCCGGTACTCGTACCGCGTTCTTAAACCGTGCCAGAAGTTTTTCCGATCCATGATTCTGTTCCCGGGCAGAACACTTTGCTTTTTGGCTTAGTCGAGCAAGGTCATCTGTTTGTGCCCTTTTCCCGAATCGGGTTTGGCGGGACTCGGTTTTTTCTTTTTCCCGGCCGGTTTTTTGGTTGCCGGCTCCGGCGTATCGGTCTCCGAAGGCTGATTCTCCGACCCATACCGTACCTCGAAGGTGTCGTCCCGAACCTGTTCGGCCGAGACCAGCGGATGGAAAACAAGATCTTTCTCCTGTTTGGTAATCACGGGAAATCCGTAATGGAGATTGGTATGCTTCAGCGGTTTATCAGCCGCAATCCGCTCCTCTACGAATTCGCGATGCCTTTCGAGCCGGGCCCGAATGTGTGCATTGGAAAAGTCTACGATGGTATCGATTTTCGACTGAATGGATTCCCGCAAATTCTCATCGATTTCATATCCGATGGAATTGCGCTCGGCCGACATGGCCGCGAAGGCGGTGGTCCCGAGTCCGGCAAAGGGGTCCAGGACCGTGTCCCCCCGAACCGAAAACATATGAATCAGCCGAAAAGGCAGGATGAAGGGAAAGGCGCCGCTGCGGTTTCGGGTGTTTTTATCGAACAGTTTCTGAGTGGCGCCTTTTAAATCCATCCAGACATCCGAAAACCAGTTGTTTCGCTCCTCCCAGAAATAGGCGCTTTCCCGCCGGTTGGGTTTCTCGGAGGCCCTGAATTCTCTTTTGCCGCCTTTGCGGAAGATCAGAATGTATTCATGCTCCAAGGTCACATAGGCCCCGGGGGGATACATTCCGGAGCCCATGAACTTATTGGGGGCGTTGGTCTGTTTGCGCCACAAAATGACCGGCATGGCGGTGAATCCCTGCTTCAGGAAAAAAGAAATAATCCGGGAATGGTTTGAATACAAGGCAAAATTGTCTCGAATGGTCCGGGTGGCGTCACCGATATTGACGCACACGATGCTGGACGGCTTCAGCACCCGGTCCACCTCCGCCCAGACCGAATCGAGCTGCCGGTGCATCAACTCAAAAGCGGTCGGGCCGTCGTTCGCCTTCAACGCTTTTTCAATATTCTTGTCCTGAAGTGAAAAGACCTCATCCCACATCTCAATCATCGGGTAGGGAGGAGAGGTCACCACCAGATCAACGGACTCGAAAGCAACTTCCGACATATCCTTGGAATTTTTAAAATAAAAGTGATGGGTTGTTTTCATACGCCTCTTTTCATAGGTATAAATGGTGAACAGAAAAAACCGGTCGACCGATCAGGACGGAATCAGCAGGGAACCCATATAATAGATCAGCGGAATAAGGATGGCGGGCAGCATATTGCCCACCTTGATGCGCTTGAATTCCAATATATTGAACCCGATGGCCATGATCAGCAGCCCCCCCACCGCGGACATCTGGGCGATGACCGGCGGAATCAGAAAGGGTTTGATAAGGGAGGCGGTCACCGTTATCAGCCCCTGGTACAGAAAAACCGCTCCGGCCGAGAGCATGACCCCGAAACCGAAGGTGGAGGCGAAGACGATGGAAGAAACCCCGTCCAGGACCGATTTGGCGAACAGGGTCTGATGGTTTCCGGTAAGCCCGCTTTCCAGGGAGCCCACAATGGCCATGGACCCGACACAGAACAGCAGGCTGGCGGTCACAAACCCTTTGGCGATGTCGCCCCCGACCCGGGAGAGCTTTCGTTCCAGCCATAGCCCCAGGAGCTCCAGCCGCTCTTCGATCCGCAGAAACTCCCCG
The DNA here is from genome assembly GCA_964573705.1 of uncultured Desulfobacterales bacterium. Lineage (GTDB taxonomy): Bacteria > Desulfobacterota > Desulfobacteria > Desulfobacterales > Desulfococcaceae > JAABSQ01. The sequence continues at coordinate 4,732 of CAZNLT010000172.1, read as the reverse complement.
GCGACACCGCCGATGGCCAGGCTGAAAATCACCAAAAGCAGGTCCTCGGCAGGTAGCGCCCCCTTTAATCCGATCAAAATGACCGCCAGCCCGATCGCCTGCATGACGGTATCCATGTAAGTTTTCGGGATACCCCCTTTTACCACTAGTCCGGCGAGGCTGCCCGCGATGATGGCCAGGGTGTTCACAAGGGTCCCGAACAAACGCTTATCCGTCCTTTCAGCTACCCTGAATGTCTTGCAGGGCTTTCAGTTTTTCAAGCGCTTTTCCTTCCGCCAGGGCCGTCCGGGCCATCTCGGTCCCCTGAGCGTAGGAAGCGGCCCGGTCCGAAATGAACAGGGCCGCTCCGGCATTCATGCAGAAGAAATCGGCTTCCGGACTATCGTATTTCTCGGTAAGCACGCTGAGAATTCGGCGGGCGTTCTCGTGGGCGGTTCCGCTGCTGGCGATGGCCGAAATGGGGACGGCCTGGAGACCGAAATCCGCCGGGGTGACTTCATAGGTCTCGATTTGTCCGTCTTTTAATTGCACCACCCGGGTGGGGCCGGAGAGGGAAAACTCATCCATCCCCTCGGTTTTTTCCATCCCCTCCACCATTCCGAAGGGGGACAGGGCGGCGGTCATTCCGATCTCTTTGAGCACCGCCACCAGCTGGTCGCAGACATCGGGGCAATAGGCCCCGATGATGATCCGGTCGGTCCCTTCACAGGGCCGGGTGAGCGGACCGATGATGTTGAAGGCGGATGTAAACCGCATATACCGGATCAGCCGGGCCCAGCCGGATTTGAGAAAGGCTTCTCCGGGCAGGTAGCAGATGCCGTACTCCCGCAGACACTGTTCGGTCTTGGACAGGGGCGCGTTGAGATCGATACCGAGGTTTTCCAGAATATCCGAAGCCCCGGAAACGCCGGTGACCAGGCGCGCCCCTTTTTTGGCCATGGGAAGGTCGCAGGCCGCGGCGATCAGCGCGGCCGGCGTGGAACAGTTGACCGTCTTGACCGGGTCGGAGCCGGTGCCCACGATGTCGCAGATGGGGCCGTCGATCTCCGCTTGAATTTTGGCGGTATCATACCTGTCCAGGGCGTCCCAGGCCCCGGACAGCTCTTCAGTAGAAGGTCCGCGGGCGATATGGGCCATGAGAAAGGCGCCCTGCTGAAGTTCCGGCTGTTCGTTGAGGATGATCTGACGATAGGCCTCGCATGCCTCGGCCCGGCTCAGGCATTTGCCGGCCGCCACCGAGCAGATCTGCCGACCGAAATCGCGAAGTTGAGATTCTGAAGCCATGGGTTTGTGGTATCCTTATCGGTTTCGGGGCATGGACCCCGTCGAATCCAGTTCGATGATGTACTTGAGCGATTCCCCTGCCAATAGTTTTGGAAGCACCTCGGGAACCCGGTCCAGGGAAATCCGGTCCTGGATCAGAAGCGTCAGGATGTCTTTGTGATCGGCGAGGATTCCCAGGGCCTTCACCATCTGAAGCCGGGTACAGCCGTAAGCCCCCACCAGCCGCAGCTGACGGTAATGGAGCCGGTTGACGGTGGATACCGGTAGTTGTCCATCCTGGATCAAACCGCTGAACAGGCAAAAAACGCCGCCCGGTCTCAATCGGGAGAAGCCCCGGGTTAGCGTGGCGGCATCCGGCGCCGCATTGACGGCCCGATCGAATTCCAATTCGGACGCCTCCGCTGCAATCCCTATCCCGGCGCGGTCCAAAAACGCCTTTACCTGCTCGATCCGCCGAGGATTGACCTCCCGAATGAAGGGAACGGCGCCCATGGACCGCACCGCCAGTGCGAGCAGAAGCCCCACCGGACCGGCCCCGAAAATCAGGACCCGGTCCCCTTCCCCGGCGCCGACCTGCTCCAGCCCGTTGACCGCGCAGGCCATGGGCTCGGTCATGCAGGCCAGGTGTGCCGGCAGGTCCTCGGGGACCGCGATCAGGCTTTTTTCAGGGACCGCCGTAAATTCGGCAAACCCGCCGTCTTCATGGAACCCGATAATCCGCATTTCCCGGCACAGGTTTTCCGCTCCGCTCACGCACTGAGCACATTTTCCGCAGGCAGTCCCGGGCCATACGACATACCGTTTAGCGCTCCCGGAAACCCGGCCGCAGATTTCATGCCCCGGAATCCGAGGCAGTACCAGGTCCCGGTGCCCATATTTCCAGATCTTGGCATCGGTTCGGCAGACGGCGCAATGGGACACCCGCAGCAATATTTCTCCGGTTTTCGGAACCGGTTCCGATGTGGATTCCACACGCAGGGAACCGATGGTGTTCAACAGCAGCGCTTGCATCTTTATGCCCGGGGTTTACCGAAAATGAAAAAACATAAACAGGAAGGCAATTTAGGAGAGCGGACCGGATGTGTCAAGGAGATTCATCCGGTCGCCCTATTTCAATGGAATGATTTTTTTCGGATCACGAGCAGGATCAGGTCGCTGGTGGATTGGATATTGAGTTTTCAATCGATAATCGACTTTTCCACCAACCGCCAGCATTGATGCGGCTCGTTTTTACAGGAAAACTGCTGGACATTGGCGCCGTCCAGGCGGCTTTCGCCGGCGACATCCAGGCATTTTCCGCTGTGCAGGGAAACGATTTGCAGGCACCCCTCGGCGGTGGGCGCCATCTTCCAGTGCTGATTGGCGCCCCCGTGGTATCGGAATTGCTGGACATTGGCACGGTCCTCCAGACCGGCATTCTCCACATCCAGGGCCTTTCCGGAATGCAGGGAAATGATCCGGTAGATCGAATGGCCGTTCTGTTCGCCGACGGGGCTGAGGGTCCACCACTGGTTGTCGCCGCCGTGAATTCGATACTGTTTCACATTGGCGCCGCTGTCGAGACTGAGCCTGCTCACGTCCAGGGCCATGCCCGAATTTTCCGATACGATCCGGCAGGCGGTATCGGCGTGAGGATAGAGCTGAACCCGCCACCGCTGGTAATCGGTGTCGCGGCATTCGTTCTGGTGTACGTTCACTCCGTATTGTTGAGGCGGTTCCATGACTTCCAGGCATTTCCCGCTATGGGCGGAAACAATTCGAAAGAAGCCCTCCTCGGCCGGAATCAGCTTCCACCGCTGATTGTTGCTGCCGAAATATTTAAACTGCTGCACGTTGGCGCCGTCCGCTTTGCTGTAACCGCTGACGTCCAGGACCTTGCCGCTTTTGAGGGAAAAAATCGCAAAAACCGGGTGGGGCTGCCCCTGAATGCGCTCGGGAACAAACCGCCACCCCTGGTTGGCGCCGCCGTGAACGGGACCGACCTCGATATTGGCCAGATTTTCCCGAGCGGCGTCTTCGACCTGAAGCGCCTGATCCTGAAATTTGGAAACAATCAGGTAGGTGGTGTCCGGTTCCGGGATATCCCCGAAGACCTCGGCTGGACAGAGACCGAAACAACAGCCGAGGAAAACGGCCGACAAGAATAACGAAAGTTCCGGATTTCGACGGTGGAACATCATCAGAAACATGGGGCGATTCGCTATTGGGTCCGAACATACCCCCAGGCGACCAGGCGACCATAGGCGTGTTTGGCCAGGTCCCCTTCGCGGACCACCTTTAGAAATCGGGCATATTCGTTTGCCGCTTCCTGCCGGTTTCCCATCCCTTCCATGCAGTACCCTTTGAAAAAGGTGATATTGGGATTTCCGGGAAGAATGCGGTCGTAAGATGTAAACTCCCGGTGGGCCGGGTCAAAGGATTTCCGCTGAAGTTTGGCGAAACCGCTGATGTGGTAGGCCTGGGCCTCTTTGGGAAAGACCCGTTTGGCATCCGCCGCATAGCGCTCGGCCTCGGAAAAGCGTTTCTGAGCAATCTGACACTTGGCCATCATCACCAGGCCGGTGTAATCTCTGGGTGCGCCTTTGAGTGCGGACCGCAGCAGGGATTCGGCCTCGGGATATTTCTTCTGACCCATGGCCGCATCCGCCTTCTGCATCGATTCGATCGGCCCCTGAATGGCGCGCAAAGAAGCGATGTTGTCCATATACCGGTCCCGGTTGAGGGGAAATCCGCTGCTCATTGGATAGGTTGTGGCGGCGGCCTCCACCGCGGATTCATACCGCTCCCGGCTCATGGGATGGGTCGAAAACAGCACCTGGGCATAGCCGGGCTCTCCTTTGGAGAGGCTGTTGAGCATCTCCATCAATCCCACGAACCCCTGGGTGTTGTATCCGCTCTGGACCATATACCGGTTTCCCAGAGAATCGGCCTCCCGCTCATTGTCCCGGCTGTAGTGGGCCAGCAGCATGCCGGCCCCGAGCATTCCCAGTTGTCCGGTGAGATCGGCGTACTGGGAATATTTGGACCCGATGATGGCCTGAACCCCGGTCAGAACCGCCGCGGTCAGCTGGGATTTGGTCATCTGCTCGGCGGTGTGCCGGGCGTTGACATGGCCCAGTTCATGACCGATCAGACCGGCCAGTTCGGCTTCGTTGTCCATCTTCAGCAGAATCCCCCGGGTAATCGCCATGGTGCCGCCGGGAAAGGTATAGGCATTGACGTAGGTGGCGTTGACCCCGTGAAACGCGTAGGGCATATGGGCCCGGTGGGTATTGGGGACCAGCTGCTTTCCGACCTGATCCAGATACCGGGTGACGGTTTGATCCTGGATCAACCCGTAATCGGTGGAAAACTGGTGCGGGGCCTGTTGTTTGTCCACCTGGATTTCGGCATCCTCGGAGACCAGCATGAGCTGCTTTTTTCCGGTGATCGGATCCACGGCGCACCC
>CAZNLT010000171.1:0-12741 GCA_964573705.1 uncultured Desulfobacterales bacterium | reverse complement strand
GAGTGCTACCTTCACACGGTAGAAGTCACTGGTTCAAATCCAGTATCGCCCACCAAGAAAAACAAGGGGTTCGGCTGAAAGGGCCAACCCCTTGATTCGTTTTTGCTGCCGGTTTGTCAAAAACCAGGTTTTTCAGTCTGCAAGCTGCATCCTGATTCACCCGGTTTATCAAGTGTGCATAAACATTCCTTTAAATTCGTGATCATTGAAGGGCCTGGCGCTATTTTGGGTTGGAAGTCGGATTTTATCGGTGCAGTCGTCATTCGATACCTCCGCCCCTATCTTTCAGCACCCGAAGAAAGGATTCCCGATCCGCTTCCGCTGGCGCCAACGGGACTTCCCGCACAGGAAACAGCGGGCTTCCGGGAGACCAGAGTTCGGTGCTTTCGGGGTGGGCATCGAAATAGTCGGGATCGGTGGTGACGCGCAGGGGGGCTTTCATGCCGGGGGCCAGGTAGGTGAAGTCCTTGGCGCCGAGTTTTCGGGCTTCAATGCCCGGGGGCAGGAGCCCGTCCGATGCAAGGATTCGATTCAGTTCCGTCAGGCCGTAAAGGGCCTCGGGCCGGTCGGGCGGTGTGAGTTCGGCTTCGGCGGCTTCATCCAGATCGAAACCGGTGGTGTCGAGCTGGTCCGCCTCCAGGGTCAGGGCTGAAATCAGGGCGGTTCGGTCGCGCTCTTTATCCTGCGGGCGGCCTAAGGCGACCTCGGAAATCGCACGGGGAAGTTTGGCCAGAATGGGCTGCAGTTTGCCCACGAAATTCGTGAAGAGACCGATCCGTTTTCGAAGGGCGCGGTAGACATCGGTTTCAACCGTGTCTTCGTAGAGCAGGTTGATGATTCGAATGGTATCGAATGCCTGGCCCAGGCGGTCGATACGGCCGATCCGCTGTTCCACCTTCATCGGGTTCCAGGGCATGTCGTAGTTGACCAGAGCGCCGCAGAACTGAAAATTGAGTCCTTCGGCCGCAGCGTCGGTGCAGAGCATGATATCGGCTTTTCCGGCCTTGAAGCGCTGTTTGGTCGATTCCCGGGTGATCGTCCGCCAGCTGCCGTCCCGGTCCATGATTTCGCCGCCGCGGCCTGAAAAGCAGAGCACCGCATCCGGGCCGAACCGGTCGGCCACCATGGATCGAAGAAAATCGAGGGTATCGGTGTATTGAGTGAACACCATGACCTGACCGAACCCGTCGTTCCGCAAATCCGCCAACACCTCCAGAAGCACGGCCGCCTTCGTGTCGGTGGCAAGCCGCCGGATCTGCTCCAGAAGCATTTCCAGTTCCCCCTTTTCTTCCCGGGCCAGGACCTGGGCCTCCATTTCGGCAGCCTCTTCGGCATCCATGATTTCCGGGGAGAGTTCGTCTTCCAATACATCCTCCTCCAGCCGACCGGGATCGGCCGGGATGGGCTCGCATTGGCCGGACACAGCGCAGAGTCGGTTTTCGAGGGTGCGGGCCAGGGCGTAAAAACTGCTGGCCAGTCGTCGCCGATAGATGGTCATCACGAAGCCGATGGCGGTCCGTTTGTCCGGCTCGGCATTGTTGTAGGTGGTGGAGATATAATCCTCCACGGCCCGGTACACCGACTGTTCGGCGTCGGTCATGATCACCGACCGGTCCTGAACATCCCGGTCGGCGATGCGGGTGTCCAGGGAGCCGGCCTGATGGTATTTTCGAAGCAGGTCCCGGGTATGGCGGGAGATCAGACGTTTGATGGGGGTGTGGGCCTTCATCAAGCGCACGGCGGCGCGCCGCTCGTCGGACTCCAGTCGCCGCCGGGGAATATTGGACGGGTCCCGAAGGGCTCTGAGGATTTTCCGGCCCTTGATCTTGCTCCGGTTGGAAACGAATCGCCGGGCCTCCTCGTCGGAAACCTCCCCGTATGCGGCTTCGATGGATCGGAACAGGGCCGCCATGGCGTCCATTTCCGGATTGCCCGGCATGGGCATGGCCGCATCCTCGAAAAACTTGAGAAAGGCGTCGGCATGCCACTCCGGGGGCAGGCCGAACAGGTTGAGAAGGTCCCAGACCTCGATGGGGCTGACCTGCATGGGGGTGGCGGTCAGCAGAATCAGGCCCTCGGTCCGGTTCCGCAGGCCCTGCATGAGCCGTAGCAGCTGGTTGGGGCGGTCGTCAGAAACGCCGATGCCGCCGCCCCGCCGCCTGGCATGATGGGCCTCGTCCAGCACCACCAGGTCCCAGGGATCGGCCGCTTCCAGCAGCTCCCGCACCCGGTCCCTGCGGCGCATGAGATGGCTGGATGTCAGCACGCACGGTTCGGCATGCCAATGATCTTTGTCTACATTCCGAACCGTCGCGCTTTCCAGTGCCCGGGACGGATACCAGCTGAATTTGCGGCCGTCGTAGATGGGCCAGTTGAGGTTGAACTTCTCCCGCAGTTCGATCTGCCATTGGGTGAGGACCGCCTTGGGCGCCAATACCAGAATCCGTTTCGCACGGCCGGCCAGCCAGGCTTGGCGCAGAAGGAGACCGGCCTGGATGGTCTTTCCCAGGCCGACCTCATCGGCGATCAGCAGCCGGGGCGGCCAAGGCTCATACATCCGGTGAAAGGCCCGCACCTGATGGGGCCACGGGGTCACGGCGCCGGTCGCCTCCCCGATCCGTTCTCCGCCGCCGGGAAGCATCGGGGCGGCGCGGATGAACGACCAGACTATCTTTCGGGGGTCTCCGGTCGGTTCCGGGGGCTGAGTTTCCGGCACATCCGGCGGGCGATCGAATGGCGCCGAACCCTCGGTTTCCTTCGGCTTGGGTATGGGGTGAACCCCGGCAGTCGCGTGTGTCTGCCAGCCCTGAACGTCATCACAGGCTTCCAGACGCCGGGGCCACATGCTCTCTTTCGGCAGAAACGCCAACAGAGCCGATCTCACAGCCGCGGGTACATCGATCACAATGGCCGTTCGCGCTTTATCCGCCCACAGTCGGCCGAAGCTCTCCTCCTCGACATCCACCCGGTCCGATGCGGTGGACCAGGAGGTGAAGACATGAAAGCTTTCGAAATTTCCGGTCCAGCCGCTTCTGGATTCGTTGATGCTGCCGTTGAAGGCGATTCGGGCGCCGGTTTTGTCTTCGATGATGCCGGCTTTTTCGTGAAAAATGGTCCCGGCGGTCACCGGCCGCCGGTCTGCATCGCACGGGACCGCCACCTTCACATCCAAAAAGCCCTTCGCCACCATCCAGGCCAGCAATTCCAGGGCGTCGGCCGTCGCTGAATCGTCTGCAGTGAGCGGCAACCGCAGGAGTCGGGCTTCCACCGTCTCCCGCAGCGACTCCCCACGGGAGATCGCCTCCGTTTCGGGTTTATCCAAAGTACAGCCCACAATCAGGCGCATCCGACCCTGATTGCGGATCAGCCCTTCCACCCCGCGGGAGGCGGCGGTCAGCGTGGATGCCCGAAAATAACCGGTGGACCGGTCATACCGGACCGCGCACTCCAGTGCCGGGACATAGAATCGATGCAGAAGTTCCCCGTCTTCCGGGGAGTATTTGAGCTGCCAGGGGATATCGGAAAGAAGGCTCATAATAATTTAATCTCACTGTGATTAGTCATAGGATGGAACGAAAAAGCATTTTCTCTTCAGTTCTTTTTCAACCTCTTGAAAATTTTGAATGATCCTTTTTTCTTCGGCGATTTTCAGGACCGCCCGGGTCGAAACCGTATCCACTCCCTGTTCTTTTGCCTCATTCCGTCCTTTTTTGTCATCAATGACGAGAATTCCATCCATTTCTATCGCCAAAGACAGGGCATCCTTTTCTCCGGCCCCGAGATTACGGGTGAAAGAACGCGTTTCGCTGATTTCAGCCACAGATATGCAGTTTCCAATGCTTGAATCAAAGCGCGACTTCTCTTCGCCGGTGCAATTGGATAAAAACTCAGCCGAAACGGATTCCGGAATCCAGACATTCCCAAATAAATCCTTAAAAATAAAAATCTTGTCGATTTTTGCCAGCGCAATCAAAGGACTTGTATTCGATACCACCGAGCGCTCCACCGATTATTCCTCAACCACCGTGCGAAGCAAAGAGACCTGCTCCTCCAACTCGGGGTCATTCAGGGCGTCAACCGGGATTCCGTTGTTCCAGAGCAGCTCAAGAAAGCCCCGATAGCCGATGCCCAGAATTTCGCCGCATTCCTCTAACGAAAGATGGCCGTTCAAGTATTCCCAGATAATGAATCCGCGATGCATTTCTTTCTTCAGAGCCTCCGTGTCTCTCTCGTACGATTCGAGTATGACGTCCGGAAGCTCAAGGGTGATGGTTTTCATAAGACGTTCCTCCAGTGGAAGTTCTTTTCCATTGTAAGCCTTTTCACTCGAATTGGCACCCCTAATCCGCCCAGAGCCGAATCTGCTTGAGCTGATCCGGTTCATCCACCTGATCGGTGAAGGCCAGGCGGCGGAGGTTTTCAAGCACCTCGAAGTCATTGGCCGCGGGTTCCACCGCTTTGGCAGGGTCCAGGCCGGTGAAGGTTCGGGACGGGGGCAGCACTTCCAGCACCGCCTCCAAGGCTTTCAGAAAGGCCGGATCTTTGTCGGTGCCGGTTTTCCCGAGAAGCTCCCGGGCCGCATCCAGGGTTCGGCTGCGGGCCGCGTTGGCGGCATGGTGGACCGCATCGATCATGGACCGGGCGCCGTCGGCCGGGCCTAAAGCACCTTTTGCGGCGCGGGCGGCGCTGTCCAACAAAATGACGTTGCTGGTTTTTTTGACGGCCACATGGCCGATAATGTCCGCGTCCATGTCCAGGCCGACCACCCGGGCCAGGCGCAGGGCTTCATCGTAGGGAAACTGCGGGGCTTTGAAGGCGTCCCAGGCCAGCACGAACCATTCGGTGAGCGGATCGAGTTCGGCTTTGCGCTGAAGCGTCGTCAACTGCTCCATCCGCCAGTTCTTCACCTCCCGCCGGGCCGCATCCAGGGCGTCCTCGGGGGTGGCGGCGTAGGGGTCGAAGGCGTCTTCGTCCGTCAGGGAAAGCCGGCCCCGTCGCTGGGTCTCGGGTTTGGGCCGGGGCTGACCCCGGGTGACCGGCCAGTTTTTGGAAAACTCCTCCAGGGCCGGGCCGAAGCTGGAGAGATAGAGGTCCACGCCGCGGATGCCGGCGTTCTGAAATTCCTGAATTCGGCTTCGCACCGCCTGGCGGACCTTAGGTTCCAGATCTTCCCAGAACAGGGTGTCCTCGTCGTCGGTTTTCGGGGGCCGGGGGCGGCAGACCAGGAAGATGGTGGAATTGGCCGCGGATTTGTCCTTGATGTGCAGAGAGCCTTCGGCCTCGGTGTTGATGGGCCAGCTGGCGGTGATGACGAACCCGGCCTCCATGAGCCCGGTGGTCAGGGCATCCCAGGCGCCGGTGGCCTTGTGGGTGAACATCAGGGTCATGATGCCGTCGGGTTTGAGGGTGCGGCGGCACTCCGCGAAAATGGCGGCCATGCGCTCCCGGTAATCGAGGTAGGCGAGGTTCTTGGCGCCTTTCTGGCCTTTGAATTTGGCGGGGTTGGCCACGGCTTCGTTTTCTTTGTCGGTGAGGGGCCGGGTGAAGAATTCGGGGTAGACGTATCCGGCGGTGCGTTTGAGCCAGACATAGAAAAAATCCGAGAGTTCGGCGTACATGACGTTGTCGTAGTAAGGGGGGTCCATGACGATCACGTCCACGGATTCGTCTTCGATGTGGTCGAGGATGTCGCCGGATTTGCAGGTGATGGTGATCGGGGGCGGGGTGAATTGTGTTTTGCCGTCGGGCAGGGCGAGTTGTCCCGAATTCTGTTTTTTCCGATGGGCTTTGGCGTCGATGTCGGGGCGAACGAGGTCTACCAGTTCGGTGATGCATTTGGCGGTCTGTTCTATTGCCCAGTCGTAGCCTAAACCAGAAATTAGCGGAGCCATTTCTGCGTAAGACCAGACGAAACCGAAATTATGGGTGTCAAAAACAGAACGAACCCTGCAAGTAGTTATATCCCATCGACATGATCTTGAATTATAATTCAGCAGTTTGTCAAGTGAGAGGGTAAGATACCCAAAGGCGGCTCGTGTCGCCTCGCTGAAACCTGATTTTGCTTTTTCTTCTTCATATAAGCCGCGGAAAATTTCAGCACCCAGGCCGTGACAGAGGAGTTGGCGGGGGGAGAAAAGGTCGCGCCATTTAGACATTCCATATCGCAGAGGTTCCGCAGTTTTCAGGCCTTCAGGAATCGAATCGATTGGAATGATATCCAGTGCTTCCCACTCAGGAAGTTTTTCTTCCAATGCGATCTTAATCGAATCCAAAACATCATCTTCCGGACGCGGTGCCCGATAGCCACGCACCCATTTTTCACGCTTTTTTCCGGTTTTTGTTTTGACGATGGTTCGCTTCTTGAAGACAATCGCGTAAAGCTGTTCACCCATTCCACCGGATTGGGCCTGCTCTTTGACTTGGTCGCCATCAATGACGCGGCCGCAGTCCGGAAACGGGCATGTCGCGCTGCCTCGGGCCACCGTGCCTTCGGATTGTTCTTTGGCTTTTTTGACGATTTCGAATTTGCAGGCGCGATTTTCTGAATTCGGACCATCGGCGATTTGGGGATGGAGCTTGACGCCGGTTCCGTTCGGGGCAAGCCGCCAATTGGGGGAAAGGGGGATCAGTCCGTCACAATACGGACAGCTAATGGTTCGCGCCCATATCCAATTCGTTGGAATTGCGTTTTCTATTGGTTCTTCCGGAAAATAGGGTTGAAGAAGTTTTTCCCTTCGTTTAAGAAATTCGGAGCTGATGCGCTCGAATTCATCTAAAACTTCAACATTAAAAATTAACGGAAATTCAATGGTGCTTTTAAGAATTTGGGTGGCGACAGGATTCAAATCATTCGCGTGACATGAAAGGCCCAATCGTGCGCCCTCAAAGGGAATACTTCCACCTCCCGCAGTAGGATCTAAAAGAACTGGCTTTTCAACGCCAATCCTCTTTGTTTCATATGAAAGCCATTCTTTTTCTTTGAAAGAGGGGGAATAGGAAAAAGCCCTTGGATAGTCATAAGCTTGGCCTTCAAACCGCTCCCCTTTTTGTCTTGCAAAATTGATTCTTTGCTTGCTGGCTACCGGATCTCCATGAACTCCAATCGTTTCTAAAAATTTCTTTCGATCAGCATCCTCAGGCAAAATAGACGCCAGAATAGCAGCCCTAGAAGCGACCAAAGGACGTCGAGCCCACCAAACATGAAGTCTATTTGGTGCAGGAAAGGGCGTCATAGGAGTGCGTTCGCGTGTACTTTCGACGCCGATTTCAGCAATCGGCAGCCATGATTCAATCAGACGTCTGGACATTTTGGTTTTCCTGATTCCTTCTACGAAACGATTTCTTGAATTCCTTTGATTATTCAAACCTTTCCATAATCGGGTAAATACATCACGAAGCGGCTGGCAAGCAGGAAATCTTCCGCCACTTCGAGAACGCTTTTCAGGCCGATCACATCCCCCAAATCGTCACCGATTTCCCATCCACACTTTCGGTTCTGCAAAAGATTTTATCCGACCATCTGCGATTCGGTCGGCGGTCGAAAATGATCAGGTGCCCGGTATCGGACCCGCACCGGTCTATATATCCGCTCAACTGGGTCAACCCCTCGGAGATCGTCTGTTTCAGGCTCTTATGAAGGATTTTCAGCTCCATAACAATCTTCTGCACCCCGCCTTCACACGGCCAGATCACCATCAGGTTGGTCCGTTTCCGCCCCAAACCGTATTCCCGCTCGATGCGCCCGCCGGAGTTGATGATTCGCTGCAGAAACGCCTGCAGCAGAAGCTGCGGGCCGGCTTCCCGATAGTCGAACCGCTCTACCCATACCTCCGCGTTTTCTCTGAAAAACGCCTGAAACGCCTGTAAAAGGGCCTCTGTATCCAGCCTGCCGTCCGGAAGGACATACCAGGAAGGCTGGTATAAGGGTTCGAAATTGTATTGGGTGACGGTGGTCAATTCCCGGGGAATGATCTCCCGGTAGATGGCATTGGCGATCTCAAGCCCGGTTTCGGTGCGATCGATCAACCCCAGATCAAGCAGGTAGTCGATGTCGTCCGGATTGATATTTTCCAGGTTGGACCCCTCCAGCACCGGCCCGATCACCCGTCGAACCCGATCTTCTTTCAGTTTATCCGCCAACTGATCCAGATGGGTCTCCCGCCGTCGAATCAAATTTTCCTTGGCCTGGACCATCATCTCCCGGGTGATGGAATTTTCTCGATCGATTCCTTCCGCCAATTGGAAGCAGATTTCATAGCCGAGCGCGTTCACCAGCCAGGGCTGTCCTCTCGTGTAGTCCCAAACCTGATCCATAGTATCCGCCTCGAAAGTCTGCCCGGTGTCTTCGGTATGAACCGCGTACAGACGACGGATTTCCTCCCGGTTCAGATTACCGATTCTCAAAGAAGCCGCTTTGATGTTGAAGGCGCTCCCGCCGGTGACCAGGCTTTTTTCCCGGTCCGAATGGATCCGGTAATCCCGAACATCCCGAACCCCGCACAAAACCACGGACTGGGGAAAATGGGCGGGCCGCTGGTCATACCCGGAACGGATCTGGCGCAGCACGGAAATCAGAAGATCGCCGATCAGCGAATCGATTTCATCGATCAGGATAACCAAAGGTTTCTCCGACTGGAAGGCCCACTGAGTGAGGCATTGGTTCAGGGCGGTTCCGTATCCTTCACCAGCCAACACCGACGGCAGCAGAGACTCAGGGAAGGAATCCTTCAGATGAATTTTGGCCCTGGACGCCAGTTCCCGCAGGATGCTGTTCATCCCCTGTTCGATATTTTCCCGGGCCGCCTGCGCCATTTCCACGTTGACATACAAACCGGCATACCGTCCTTCCCGGTTCAGATAATCCATCAAAGCCAGCAGGCAGGAGGTTTTGCCGGTCTGCCTGGGGGCATGAAGGACAAAATACTTTTTCTGCGCAATGAGAGACCGGATTTCCGGAAGACTGAACCGTTTCAACGGCGGCAGGCAGTAATGATCGGCGCAGTTGACGGGGCCGGCTGTATTGAAAAACCGCATGGGGTTCTCCTGTTGCAGGAATATAGAAAGAAATATAAAAAAAATCAGCCCGAATAAAGGCTGACCTCACGCCTTGGGATCGATCAACAGGAACCGCAAGGCCATCAAAACCCGGCGCGGATACTTCCGGTGCATTGCCATCCCGAGCCAGTAGGCCGCCTCTTCCCTTCCCATGGCTTCGATGCCGTCGGTCACCTGGCGCATGTTTTTTCGATTCCGCATGGGGGCCAGCGCCCGAAACAGCAGCCCTAGATTCAAGGCCAGATCCTCATCCAGCGGATACCGCTTGGGGCCGCCGTTCAGCCCCGCAACCCGAATGCCCGCCTTGGCCAGGCGACGCAGCACCCGGTGCTCCACCAGAGCCAGATTCCGCCCCCGAAGCCCCGCGATCCGCACCGGCCCCTTGATCTGGGGTGTACCCGACGAGGGAAGCTGCCGAATCTCCAGGGCCAGATCATCCGGCCCGAAATGACGGGCGCCAAGCTCATACCGGGGCATCCCCGACCGCCTGTCGTCCAAACCGATCCCGGGAAGAGAAGCCTTCATTCGCCGCCCTCCGCCACGGCGGTCACATACACCGCACCGGTACCGAACCGGGAAAGCCGCTCGGTCAGCTTTTCGGGTTCCTCGCCGGAAAGATCGAGCCCTTCGGAAAAGCGGATCTCAAAGAGAACCGTCACATCCTTATCCGCCGCCGCCCGGATCTGGGGGTCCAGAAAGTCTTTCACCGGTTGGGCATCCTGGACCGAGCCTTTAAATTCGATGGTCAATTCGCTGCCGCCCTTGGTTTCATACTCTCCGGTGATCTCGACGGATTTTTCACTCCTCGGAATCGCGTTGATCAACCCCAGAAGTTTAAATGCATCGCCGGGATCGAACATCTTGAGCTGAAGAGAGGCGATCTTACCGAATTGGCGGCTTCGAGCCGCTTCCCAGATCCGGGTCAGGGCTTCTTTCAGGACGCCCTCGGCGGTCACCGTCTGAATTTCCGGAAAGGGCGTCGTCGTCGGTGTTTCCGGGCCGGAGTCTGTCTTCTCTCCTTCACCGATTCCCCCGCCGGTCTCCCCGCCAGAGGGAATAGTAAACCCCGGTTGGGGCTCCGAGCCGGGTTCTGTTTCAGTCGGCGGCCAGATGTTCTTCTCTTTCGCAAATTGTGTCGTCATCACAATCGACTGTTCGTCGATTTTGATCTCCGCCCAGGGATCGCCCTTTCCGTACACCAGGTCCCCGCTCTGGTAGACGAATTCCCCTTGCTCAATGCCGTTCCGGATCCCCAGAATGAACACATCGTCTCCCACCAGCATGGGCAGAGCCGGGTCCCGCCGAAATTCTTTGCGAAGCTCGGCCGTGGTGATCTGCCCTTTCTTCAGAGGCGTTCTTTCCCGAATGAACACCGGGGAGTCCGGATCATCCTCGGGCAGCCGGAGTTCATTGATATCCCGGAGCACCCGGACAATCGCTTTTTGCCCCTGCCCCGGGTCCGCCGAAGCATTCTGGACATCCACCACCGCATGCCCCAGCTCCACATCGGCGCCCTCCACCCGGTTCTTGGAGGGATAGAAAGTGTGCCGGTACGCCTGCTGAACGGCCACCGCCAGTTCCTGCTCCGATTTTCGATACCATTCGTTCAGCCGCTCCCGCTGGTGATCGGCCAAATCCTTCTGTCGTTCGGGATCACGAAGCGCTTCGAGCGCAAGACGGCGGATCATTTTCTTGCGCATCTCGTCTTTTTTATGGATGTCCACCGCCACAAACACCACCTGGTTGCGATTCCGCCGCAAATCCCCGCCGGAGCCTTTCTCACGATAGAGTTTCCGGACCAGATCAGGCACGACGACCGAATCTCCGGACACATCCACCGCATCATAGCTCATCAGGGCCAAAAATGGTTTCCCGTCTTCGGCGTCATCGGGAATGTCGTTGGGAATATCCGGAAACGGCACCGTCTGGAAAGTTTTTCCGCCGAAAATCGCTTTGATTCGATCGTTCAGTTCCGTTCGGACCTCTTCGGCATCCACCTGCTTCTCCTGGCGGCGGACCATCTGGGTCAGGTTGGCCTCCGTGGAAAATCGCAGCGGGGCATTGGCCCGGTCATCCAGATAGGCCGACGCCTGAACAAACCGGCGGACCGCATCGTCGATAAAGCTGATGTCGGTGCCCGGAGACAAAAGGGAATACCGAAGCTCCTTTTGGGTCAACCCTTTGAGGCTGTCGTTGAAGGCCAGGGTGTGAAACAGAATGGTCCGGGCCGCATACGACCCGTACGGCGGCAGTCCCACATAATGGGCGGCGTCCAGCTCCTGGGCCAGAGAGGGGGTGTCCCCCGAGACCGCGGAAATGTCGGCCTTCAGCGCCGGCACAAACGCTTTCTGTCCCAGCTTGGTCACGATCTCCTGGCGAATATGCTGGGAGGCCGGATCGATGTGATGGAGGTGGACCGAATAGGCATCTCCCGGTTTGTCGTTCCACATTCTTTCCACCGTTCTGGCCAGCAGACGGAGCATGCCGCGGACCCGCTGAAAATTTCCCAAGGTGGAAGTTTTTTCTTTGAGGGTTTCGATCAGTTCCGGGTGCAGCGGATAACCGGCCTTGAATGCCGCTTCACGCAGATCCTCGGCCCCGAAAGCCGGCAAATGATCCTTATGCGTTTCCCACAGCTGGCGATAGGCGGTAACGATCGCCCCGGCCCGTTCGTCATCGATATCGGTAAACAGCCGCCGCCGAAGAATTCGGACCGTTTCATCTTCCTCAGTTGGGTCGAGCAGCGTCGCCTTGCGGGCCGAAACACTTTCGGCCTCTTCCATGCACTCGGCGATATATTGGTTTTCCTCGACATAGGCATCGGTCGCCAACCGGTCTTTGCCGATGGCAAGTGTGTAGACCAGGGCCGCCTGCCGGGTGGATTCCACCGCTTTAAACAGGCCGGTCAGGAATGCGGTCAACTGCCCGCCCGCCCGCAACCGATCCCGGGCGTTGAGTTTCCGCAGGTAGACGGAAAGCTCATCGATGAGAATCAGGTTCGGCTGATTCCCGAAGAGCTCCCGGATCGTCTCCGCCCCGGGCGCTACCCCGTTCTCATCACTTTTTCGAACCAGCGCATACCCTTCCCCGCCGGCCAATGCATAGGCGATTTCACCCCAGGGCGTAAAGGCCCGAAGCCCATTCCCCAGAGACCGGCCGTTGGCAGGGTCGGCATTTTCCCCGTCAAAGGCGGCCACTCGCACCGGCGCTTTCGGCAGCAGCCCGGCCTCGATGAACTCCTCCGCATTGGAAACCCCGGGCATCCCTCCGGCGGCGTGGTTCAATGCGATCAGTGCATGGGTTTTTCCGCCGCCGTAGTTGGTGTCGAGCCGAAAAATGGAGGCCGCCTCGCCCCCGGCGCCGCTGAGTCGTCGACAGACGTTCCAGAGCAGGTTCTTGAGACCCCGTGTGGGATGGGTATTGGCAAAAAACCGGACCGGGTCCCTGTATTCCTCGGGCGCATCCCCCCGAACCACCTGGGCCAGGTCCGCCGCAAAATCCGATTCGGTCAGCCGCCCCTGGCGGACATCCTCCCGGGGTATGCAAATATCAAACAGATTCGGAAGGGCCATTTCTTCAGATTTCCTTTCGTTTCTGTTGCAGATTTAAAAAGCCTGAAAGAATGAAACTTCAAAGTGAATCTCCACCCGCAGAGCGGGTGGCCTCAGGAAGCCCCCCGGAGGGGGG
>CAZNLT010000170.1:0-12778 GCA_964573705.1 uncultured Desulfobacterales bacterium | reverse complement strand
CCTTCCGGCATGGCTTCAGAGGCGTTGGCGGTCAGGTTCATGATCGTCTTGGAAATGTGCAGGGAAGATCCGCAGACGTTCCGGAGATTCGGATCCGTCTGCTCTTCCTGGGCCGCTTTCCGATCGGTGATATCCAGACCGTGCCCCAGAAATGCATGGACGCCTTGATAGGCCATCGGGACCGTCAGCACCTCCAGCCAGCGGGTTTCCCCCGTTTTGGTCCGGCACCGGAATTCATACTGATCCGTCTGCGACGTATCCGGTTCCTGAAGACGCTTTTTCTGGAGGATCTCCGTCCGGTCTTCCGGATGGACAAAATCGAGAAACTCGGCCCCGACCATCTCCGAATAGGTGTATCCGACACCAGAGATCGGTATCGACGGTGAACATCCGATCGGGTTTCCACATCGGCAAATTTTCACTCGCCTGCTTCATTCCAGCGAGGTATTCTTCGGATTCCGCCTCCCCGCAGAGGCGTTCATAAAAAGTGTAGGCGTCCTGATGGCGTCGGGTTTTCAGGTAGATCCCCGCCAATTGAAGACAATTCTCCCGATCACCCGTTTCGCAGCCGAGGGTGAAAGCTGCGGCGGCCCGGTCGTATTCCCCTGATTTCTCAAACTGCTTTCCCTGCTTCAGGCAATCGGCGGCATGAATGCACCGGTCTTGGGAAAGCCATTGGGGGTCCACCCGGGTGACTTCAAAGGAGGGGGGAATGGTCTCGGGAGGGTTATGTTTATAAGGGATTTTCCGGCCGGCAGTGAGGTCCCAAAGGTCGACGCCGAACTCGGAAGAGACGAAAAGCCGCCTGCCGGATGGCGAAAGCTTGAGGTCCAGAATGATCGGCCGGTCTCCGTAACATCCCGGTTCGCAGAGCGCCTCGGGTTCAAACCCATCCACCAGTTTGAACCGCTGAAGGTTGTAGAGCCCCTCCGGGTAGGTCACCAGGGTGGAGCCGTCCGGGGAAACGGCGTGGAAGAAGGTTTTTCGGTCTTTGACTTCGGTGGTGCGCCATCGGTCCCACCAGGAGGCGGAGGGGACTTCCCGGTGTCGATATTCGGCGGCGACTCGGCTGTCGGGGGAAAAGCGGATGCCGCCGATGAAAGCATGGTCCTTTTTCAGCGGAGGGTT
Source organism: uncultured Desulfobacterales bacterium (assembly GCA_964573705.1). Classification (GTDB taxonomy): domain Bacteria; phylum Desulfobacterota; class Desulfobacteria; order Desulfobacterales; family Desulfococcaceae; genus JAABSQ01. The sequence continues at coordinate 11,650 of CAZNLT010000170.1, read as the reverse complement.
GAGAAGGGTTTCGGTTCGGTTGTCCCAGACAAACAGGACCTTTTCACGATCGGTGAAGGTAACGAAGCGGCCCTCCGGTGATGCCTCCCGGTTCACAAGCCGACGGGAATCCGGATTTGGGCGGGCAAAGAAAAGTTTCCGTCAAAACAGATAGCCGGAATCGGGGTGAAACTACGAAGCGGTTGATTCGGGACGGGCATCTTCCGGTGCGAACGGTTGTCCAGCTCGCAGCGCTGTTCGAATTCGAGTGAGGCGGGCTTCGGTTTTGGAAAGCTCGGCCAGCAGCCGCGCTTCGGCGTCGGTCCTGAAGAGGAGGTGTTTCACCGCCCCGTTTTCCAGCACCAGTCGGCGGTCCGCGGACAAGGCGAGCACCGGATCATGGGTGGCGATGACGATGATTTTGTCGCTTTTTAGGAGAAGTTCGAGGGCGCCGCGTTTGTCGACCCCGGCGTTTTCGATTTCATCGATAAGCAGCACCGGGGATTCGCTCAGCAGGGCGGTATCGGCGATCATCAGGGCTCGGGACTGGCCCCCGGAGAGGGCGGTCAATTGGGTGGCCGAGTCGAAAGGTTCGCCCGCGAGATGGTTGGCGGCGGCGATGACCCGATCTGCGACCGCCTTCGGATCTTCAATATTCCGGCTTTCTGCGTGGGCATGAATGAAATCGGCCGCGCCCATATCTAAAACGAAGTTCATGTTTTGAGTCAACTGGGCCACCAGCCGTCCCTGAAGTTCGAACCGGTCGTCGGGGTCGGGGGCGGCGCCGTCTATAAGCAGGCGGCGGCCGGTAGGGGTGTCGCCGTCGGCCAGAGATTCGACGTCCGACAGAAAGCGGCTTTTGCCGGACCCGGTGGGTCCCAGAAGTGCGGTGATTTCGCCGGAGCGGAAGGTGATGTCCCGGGTTTCCGGGTTTCCGGATTTGTCGCGGCCGGCGGTGACGGTGATGCTTTGTAACCGCATTCGATTCATATCAGGATGCATGGCGGCCTTTAAAGGAGGCTTTTTTGACGTTGCCTTTCTGGTAGCGGGCCCCGATCCGGGTTTCGCTGAGGCAGTAGGAGCAGACCGCGGCGGGCATGGAAAACCGCAGTTTCATGTCGGTGACTCCGGAAACCGCGGGCGCCGCCGCCATAATCCGGGCCAGGTCCCGACATCCTTGTCCCGTAAGGCCGTTGACATGGCGGATGACGGCCCGCTTGTTCATGAGATGGATTCGGTGACGGTAGACTTCCCGCTCGGCCTGGCTGACCAGATCGCCTTTGGTGATGGCCACCACGTCGGCGTTCCGGAGCATGGGGCCGATCTTTTCCGGGGCGTCGATGCCCATCAGGTTATCGATGACGCACAGGGCCAGCAGCCCTCGAATATGCGGAGAGCAGCGGTTGCAGAGCCCGGCGGTTTCGATGATGCAGCATTCGGCCCGGCAGTCTTCGGCCCAGGCAAAGGCCTCTTCCAGGTTGGTGATGAAAAAGTGATCCGGGCAGAGTCCGCCGGAAATGGCCACGGTGACCGGAATTCCGGCCGCTTCATACAGTTCTCCGTCCCGGCTTCGAAGGCAGTCGAACTTGATCACCGAGCAGGTGGCGCCGTTTTCTTCCAGATGAACCGCGGTTTTGAGGACCAGGGCGGTTTTTCCGCACGAGGGCGGGCCGGCCACGGTGATCAGCTTCATGAGGCGGCCCGGTGCAGGGTGCGAAACCGGGTGTTGAGTTCTTCCCGCAGGGCGTTGATGTCGTTCTCGCGAACAAACCGCCAGCCCACCCACTTGAGATCGGCATAGGACGGGAGTTCCGAAGGCATCTCCCCGCCGACGGGAATGAAACCGGCGGCGCTGGGGATGGTGGCGAATCCGTCGGTGAAAAAGGCCAACAGGTCGGCCAATCGGTCCTGCTCCGATTTCTTGGCCAGCAGATAGAGCGGGCTGGCGGCCGCCCCGTCCTCGGGCCAGACCATGCGGACAGGGTCCGGCTGCCGGGTGGAGCCGGCGAAAAAATAGGGAATGATGAAGACCGCCCGAGCGGAGGGATCGGATGAACCGGCGGTTTTGGCCATCTGCGAGGAGTGCATAATGGACGAGACGTTTCCGGCCAGTTTTTCCAGACCCGCGTGGCCGTGCTCCTTGAAGATGTTCAACACCACGGCATCGGCCATATCATCTCCGTCGCCGCACATGACGATGTCTCCTCGATACTGCGGGTGGAACAGATCCTCCCAGGTGCGGGGAACCGGTCGGGCGCCGAGGCGACCGGTATCCACCAGAAAAATATAGGGATTGACGCCATAGATGGTATACCGCCCTTCGGGGTCGATCAACCCGCTTTTTTGATGCAGCGGATGGATGCGGTTCGGCAGCACGGCCTCGAATAGTTCGGTATCCACGAACCGGCGAACGAAATCGGTTTTCCAGAAATCCCCGAATCCGATGGAGGCGATTACGGCGGGCAGTTTTTCCGAATCGGTTTCCAGGCACAGGGGATCATACGGGTCGATGGAGGTGCAGCCCATGGGGATATGGATGGAGACCGGCCGACCCTGATCCGCATAGGCGGCGGCGATGGCATCGATATGGGCCTTGACCGCCAGCTTCACCGGACAGGGGGAATAGAGCAGCAGATCGAGATCTTCCGCGGGCGTTGTGGCTTCCGCTTCCCTGCCCATTTCCTCTATGGACCGGATCAGTGATTGTAGTCCTCTCATTGGATTCCTCAATTGGTGTCTGAACAGATGTCTTCAATTTTGTAGATATCGGCGATGGAAAACAACAAAAATGTAATGGTTTCGCAATGCGACGATTCATGGAGCCGGAACTGACTGCCGTCGCGTCTTTGGGTATTCGTATAGGTTATGGAAAAGGATCCATCAATGAATTGAATCATGGTTTTTATTGCAGCAATTTGAATGCCAGAATCACTCTCGGAAAATCGACTTGAAAACGGGGCTGAACCGCTTACCTTGTTTATCATGAGGGACCATGCAAAGAAAGGAAGTTTGTGACATTCTGGACCTCTTACCGACAGGGAGAGCCTAAAAGATCTAAATTTCCGAGGCTCAAGGATTTCGGTGCTTTCCTGTTCCGAACGGATGTTCTCTGGAAGCGGGTGATTCGCTGGACGGTTTTCCTGATCGCCCTGTGGGTGCTATCGACCGGTGGACTGGTGCTGATGCTGCGCTTCGTCAACCCGCCGGTCTGGGCCTGGCGGATGCACCGGGTTGTGGCTCCGCCCGCCGAATCGAATCCGAAGGTCCGGCATGAATGGGTCGGCCTGGAACGGATTTCTCCGCAAATGCAGCTGGCGGTGATCGCCGCCGAAGACCAGTTGTTTGCCGCACATCACGGGTTCGACTGGGAGGCTATTTTCGCCGCTATCGATTATAATCAGGAGGGCGATCGGACCCGGGGCGGCAGCACCATCACCCAGCAGACCGCCAAAAATCTCTTTCTCTATCCCGCCCGTTCCTACATCCGCAAAGGCATCGAAGCCTATTTCACTTTCCTGCTGGAACTGCTCTGGCCCAAAACCCGTATTCTCGAGGTCTATCTCAACATCGTCGAGTTCGGTCCCAACCTCTACGGGGTGGAAGCCGCCGCCCACGTATTTTTCGGCCGATCCGCCCTGGATCTTTCCCGAACTCAGGCCTCTCGGCTGGCTGCGGCCCTGCCCAACCCGCATCGATATCGCATTCAGCCCCCCTCCGGATATGTGGTTCGCCGCAGTGCATGGATTCGGCAACAGATGCGGCAGCTCGGGCAAGCGACACTGAATGAAGTGAGCCTGAATTAAGTGTGGGGATCACCAAGCGCAGAGTACCAATTGATCCGCTATCGAGTTTATGTTAATCCTGTATCCATCTCAATCGATACACCGCAGGGATGCGGAAACGCCCAAACCCGGAGGCGGCTGATGACCCCAGGCACCCACAATTCCGAAGGCCCCGAGCGGGAACCTACCTATTATATCGGCATCGGTGCGTCGGCCGGCGGGTTGGAGGCCATCGAGACCTTTTTCTCCCATATGGACCCCGACAGCGGCTTCGCCTTTATCGTGATTCAGCACCTGTCTCCGGATTACAAGAGCATGATGAAGGAGCTGTTGTCCAAAAAAACCCGAATGGCGGTGCACCGGGCCGAAGACGGCATGCAGGTGGCCCCGAACAGCCTCTATCTGATTCCGCCCAAAAAGAATCTGAGCATTTTTCACGGCAAACTGATGCTCAGCGAGCAGGACCATTCCCGGGGCATCAATCTGCCCATCGACGTCTTTCTGCGCTCCCTGGCCGAGGATCAGGGCGAAAAGGCGATCGGAATCATTCTTTCCGGGACCGGCAGCGACGGCATGCGGGGGGTCCGGTCTATCAAGGAATCGGGCGGTATGGTGATGGTCCAGAACGAGTCCACCGCCAAGTTCGACGGCATGCCCCGGTCCGCCATCTCCACCGGACTGGCCGATTTCATTCTGGCCCCCGAGGAGATGCCGGAACAGATTCGGGCCTTTGTCAAACACCCTTATGTGGCGAAAACCGGCAGGTCCGAAGCCCTCTCGGACGACGAAAACGGCCTGACCCGAATTTTTGCGATCCTGAGAGAGCGCTGCAAGATCGATTTCACCTACTACAAGCCGAGCACCGTCCACCGCCGGATCGAACGTCGAATGACCGTCAACCAGATTCAGGATATTCGGGACTACGTCGGCTACCTTCAAAGCTACCCGGGGGAGGTGATGACCCTGTACCGGGAGCTGCTGATCGGGGTCACCAATTTTTTTCGTGATCCCGAGGTCTGGAAAGAGCTGAACCGGCAATGGATGCCGGACCTGTTGAAGCGGGCCTCCGGGCGGGAGGTTCGGTTCTGGCTGGCGGGCTGCTCCACCGGAGAAGAGGCCTATACCCTGGCCATTCTGGCCCGGGAATGCATGGCCGATCTGGGGATCTCCAGAGACATCAAGATATTTGCCACCGACATCGACCGGGACGCCATTCTGCGGGCGGGCGGCGGGATCTACCCGGAGAGCATTGCGGCGGACCTGTCCGCCGAGCTTCTGTCCAAATACTTCTACCGAAAGGGAGAAAATTTTCAGATCGCCCGCAATATTCGGGAGATGGTGGTGTTTGCCCAGCACAACATCATCAAGGACCCGCCCTTTACCAATATCGATCTGGTGAGCTGCCGGAATCTGTTGATCTATCTGCAGCCGATTCTTCAGAAACGGGTTTTGGAGATGTTCGGGTTTTCGCTGAACGCCAACGGTATTCTGGTCCTGGGCACCAGCGAAACCACCGGGGATTGCATGGACCGGTTCGATGTCCTTCACCAGAAACATAAAATATACCGGGCCCGCGGCAATCGGCGGCCGCCGATGAGCAATATCGCACCCTCCGCAAACCGACGGGCGATTCGGCACCCTCTGGAGCTGCGGCGGTACGGGGCGGAGCGGCGGTCCTTTTCCGCGGCCGAATCGGATCGGCTGCTGGAGCGGTTGATGGCGGTCCTGGCCCAGGAATTCGTGCCCCTGGCCATCGTGGTCAACGAGCGGATGGAGGTGCTGCACATTCTCGGGGATACCGAGGGATTTTTCAAGCTCCCTTCCGGCAAGGTGCAAAACGATATTTCGAAGATGGCCGCCAAAGACCTGGCCATTCCGCTGGCCACCGGGATTCAGCGGGTTTTTCGCAGCCGGGACGAGCTCACCTATACCAATATCCGGCTCCAGTATCGGGACCAGACCAAGCTCCTTCGCATGCGGATCAAGCCTCTGCCCGAGCGCACAGGGGAAGAGCCGCTGGTCTCGGTTTTTCTCGAGGAAGTCGATGCCGAACCCGCCGGCGGGGTTGAGAAAAAAACAGTGACCTATGATTTCAGCCAAGAGGCCGAACAGCGGATTCGAGATCTGGAACAAGACCTTCAATTCACCCGGGAAAACCTTCAGGCCACCATCGAGGAGCTGGAGACCGCCAATGAAGAGCTTCAGGCCACCAATGAAGAACTGCTGGCCAGCAATGAGGAACTCCAATCCACCAATGAGGAGCTGCAGTCCACCAATGAAGAGCTGCATACGATCAATTCCGAGTACCAGAGCAAGATCATCGAACTGACCGAACTCAACAACGATGTTGAAAATCTATTGACCAGCCCTCGGATCGGCCAGCTGCTTTTGGACGAAAACCTCGAAATCCGCAAATACTCTCCGAAAATATCCAAAATTTTTAAAATCTGGGAAACCGACATCGGCCAACCGATCACCCATTTATCCCACCGATTGGTAGACGTCGACCCGGTGGAACTGATCCGGAAGGTCCTGGACCAGACCGAAGCGGCGGAACAAGAGGTGTCCACCGATGACGGCTGCTGGTACCTGATGCGGGTGATTCCCTACCAGATCGGTGCGAATACCTATTCCGGGGCGGTGATGACCTTTGTGGACATCACCCATACCCATGAAAACAAGCGGGCATTGACGGAAAACGAAAGTGAATTGCGGGAGACCGCCCGACTGGCCCGGGTGGGAAGCTGGTCTTACAATCCGGTCAGCCGCAAGCACCGGTGGTCCGACGAAACCTTCCGCATCCATGATTTGGAGCCGGGCGAAGTCCCCCGGCCGGAAGAGGGAATTCGGTATTACGCCCCGGAGTACCGTGAGGCGATTACCGATGCCTTTACAAAAGCGGTGGAGGATGGAATCGCCTATGATCTGATCCTCCAGATCGTGACCGCCGCGGGCCGGCGCCGCTGGGTGCGGACCCTCGGCCGGCCCGAAATGAACAACGGCCGGGTGGAACGGATCAAGGGCGTGTTTCAGGATATCACCGAACTGAAGCAGACGGAAATCAGACTCGAAGAAAGTCGACAGGCCTGCGAAGACATCATTCGATTCATGCCCTCGGGGATGTTTCTGTATGAACTCGATTCAGACGATCGACTGGTTCTGATCCACGGCAACCAGGAAGCGGAAAGAATTACCGGGCTGAGCATTGAAGACTGGCGGGGAAAGACCTTCGATGAAATCTGGCCCGAAGCGGCAGAAAACGGGTTGAGCGGCCGGCTGCTGAATGTTATTCAGACCGGCGACACCTTTTATGCCGAAAACCTTCAATACCGGGATCAAAAGGTCTCCGGAGTCTATCGAATCGTTGCCTTTCGCCTCACCGGGAAGCGGCTCGCCGTCAGCTTTGAGGATATCACCGAACGACCCCGGGCGGATTCCCCCGGCGTAAACCGAGTGGATGTCGCCGCGGCCGAAATTGGATTCGAGGATCTTCATGAAGAATGACCGGTCCAGGGCCCGTCAACTGCGGGAACGGGCGGAAGAGATTGTGAAGCGGTCCTCCAAGCAGAAGGAAAACGTTTCGACCCGGGAGATGCGTCATCTGCTTCACGAACTCAGCGTCCATCAGATCGAAATGGAGCTGCAGAACGAAGAGCTTCGGGATGCCCAACGGGAGCTGGAAAAAGCCAGACACCGCCTCTCGGTCTTGTTTGATCATGCGCCGGTGGGCTACCTTCTGATCGATCCGGTGGGAAGCATCCGCATGGCCAACCATACCTTTGCCGAAATGGTCGAAGAAAGGGTGACTCAGCTGCCGGATCATCCTTTTTCCAAGTGGCTGCACCCCAAAGATCAGAATATCTTTTTGTCTCGGTTTAAGGCCTTTTTCAAACACCCGGAGGGAAAGTACATCGAGCTGCGCCTTCGAACCCGCTCAGGAAAAGATTTTCATGCCCGGCTCGAAGGTCGTTCAGACCCTCTGCCGAATTCCGGGAATGAAGCGGCTTCCGGGGAGCGGCTGTTGTTGATCGTCAGCGACATTTCGAAGCTGGTGGAACAGGAAAAGGAGCGGCTGAAACTGGATCGGCGGGTGCAGGAGGCGAAAAAACGGGAGAGCCTCGGCACCATGGCCGGCGGGATCGCCCATCACTTCAATAACCTGTTGTTTGCGGTGCTGGGGAACCTGGATCTTTCGAAAACGGAACTGCCGGCCGGGTTTTTCTCCAGGCACCTGGAGGAGGCCGAAAAAGCGGCCCAGCGCGCCTCGGACCTGAGCCGGGTGATGCTGACCTATATCGGACAGGGCTTTCGCCGGAAACAGCGGTTGAACCTGGTCGGATTCATTCAGGAGCTGCTCCCCGAAATTCGAGAAGATCTTCCGGCCCATGCGCGCCTGGAGGTCGACTTGCCCGAGAAGCTTCCCCCCGTGGATATGGATCCGCTGGAGGTACGACAGGTGATTTCCAACCTGGTGACCAATGCCTGGGAAGCCATGGAGAATCAAGCGGGCGTGGTGCGGATATCCGTGGGCGCCACCGATACCGGTGGTGCCCGAATCGGCCGGAATTATGCCGAGACCTCCCTGGCCGCCGGAACCTGGGTGCGGTTTGAGGTGACGGATACCGGCGTCGGCATGGACCGGGAAACCCGAAGCCGTATGTTTGATCCCTTCTTTACCACCAAATTCACCGGCCGCGGACTGGGGCTTCCCGTCACAGTGGGAATCGTGCGGGCCTATGGCGGTGCGGTGTTCGTTCAAAGCCGTCCGGGCCGCGGCACCACCGTCCGGGTGCTTTTTCCGTCGGGACCTGCAAACACGGATACCTGATTCATTGACTATGTCTCTTCTGAAGGGTGAACAGAGGCTCGGTATGGATACACGGAACAAAGAAAACCCCGAGAATAAACGATTCGAACAATTGCTCGGCCTGTCGTTGCAGGAGATCGATTCCCTGCCGCCGGCGGAAGTTCGGAATCTCATTCAGGAGCTTCGCACTCATCAGATCGAGCTTCAGCTGCAGAACGAAGATCTTCGCAAAACCCATCAGCAGCTGGAACAAGCCAGAAACCGGTTCTCAGATCTTTTCGAACACGCACCGGTCGGGTATCTTCTGGTCGATTCCTCGGGCATGATTCACCAGGCCAATCAGGCCTTCGCCGCCATGGTGGGGGCCGAAAGCGCCGATCTGCGCAATACCCCGCTGGCCTCCCGAATCAAGGGGCCGGACCGGGACCTCTTTCTGTCCCGCTTCAAGGCCCTGTTCAGGCATCCTCAAGGCAAGGTGATGGAGCTGCGGATCAAAAACGGCCGAAGCGGTTGGTTTCATGCACGCATGGAGGCCCGTCCCGAGCCGGTGTCGGAATCCGGGGCCGGGTCGATGGCCCATCGCCTGATGCTGGTCGTCAGCGACATTTCAGAGCAAAAGGAGGTCGAACAGAGGCTTCGGGAGAGTGAAGCCCGCTACCGGCTCTTGTTCAATCAGTCTTCGGATGCGGTGTTCCTTCATGATATCGAGGGCCGGTTTCTGGATGTCAACGAGGTGGCGGTGCAGCGCCTCGGGTACAGCCGGGAAGCGCTGCTGTCCATGTCGCCCGCGGACATCGATGCGCCGGAATACGCCAAGCGGGTGCCGGATCGGTTGCGGGAACTGAACAAATACGGCCACTGCTTATTTGAAACGGTCCATGTGACCCGTTCCGGACTCCGGATTCCGGTGGAACTGAGCAGCCGGGTCCTGGAGATGGATAGAAAACAGAGGGTCCTCAGCATCGCCAGGGACATTACCGACCGGAAACGTCGGGAGGATCGGCTGCGCCGGGATGTGGACCGGTTCCGCCTTCTGGCCGAAAACATGCCGGTGATGGTGACCGCCCTCACCCGGGACCATCGGTTCGCTTTCTGGAATCACGCCTGTGAAGCGGTGACCGGGTACACCCGGGCCGAAATGCTGAATCATCCTCAACCCATTCGGCGGCTCTGCCCCGATCCGATCCAACGGCGGTGTCTGGAACCGGAGGGCAGGTCCCGGCGGACCCGTCTGGTGGGAGAGGAAATCGTTCTTCAAGCCAAGGACGGCTCCCCGCGCACCCTTCTGTGGACCGATCTGCCGGCTGAACTCTCCTTTTCCGAAGGGCTCATCTGGTCCATCGGGGTGGATATCACCGAGCGGAAACGGACCGAACAATCCCTCAGAGAAAGCCGGGAGAATATCGCCACCACCCTGAGGTCCATCGGAGACGGGGTGATCACCACCGATCCTCAGGGGGCGATCGTCGCCATGAACCCGGTGGCCGAGGCATTGACCGGATGGGTGGAAACCGAGGTGCGGGGCCGGCCCCTGGAACAGGTGTTCCGGATACGAAACGTTCGAACCGGCGCCAAGGTGGAAAACCCGGTGGAGCGGGTGCTGAAGGAAGGCCGGGTGGTCGGACTGGCCAACCATACGGTCCTCACGGCCCGAGACGGCGCCCGGCGGCAGATCGCCGACAGCGCCGCCCCCATTTCCCGCAAAGACGGATCGCTTCTCGGCGTGGTGATGGTCTTTCGAGACGTTACCGAGGAATACCGGACCCGGGAGGCCCTGCGGGAGAGCGAAGAACAGTTTCGGTCTCTGGCCGAAAGCAGCGGCGATTACATCATGCGCTACGACCCGGAATGCCGCCATACCTACATGAACCCGGCCGGTCTGCGGGTTTCCGGGCTTTCCGAGGCGGATATTCTGGGAAAAACCCACCGGGAGAGCGGGTTCCCCGAAGACCTCTGTGAATTCTGGGAGGAAAAGATCCGTTCGGTGTTTGAAACCGGCCGGCCGGTTCATACCCGGTTCGAATGGGAGAGCGTCGACGGCACCGTCTACCTCGATTGGCGGCTGACTCCCGAACTGGATGCCGAGGGCGAGGTGAAATCGGTCTTGGGGGTCTCCCGGGATATGACCGAACAGCGTCGGGCCGAGGCGGAAATGCACCGGCTGACGGAGCAGAACCGCCAATTCCAGCGGCTCGAATCGGTGGGCCGGCTGGCGGCCGGGGTGGCCCATGACCTCAACAACCTTCTTTCGCCGGTGCTCGGCTATGCCGATCTTCTGCTGGAGGACCTGGCTCCGGAATCCCTTTCCCACGAGCACGCCCGGGAAATCCATCAGGCGGCTCTGGGGTCCCGGGACCTGGTCCGGCAGCTGCTGGCCTTCGGTCGCAAACAGCTTCTGGATATTCGAGTCATCGACCTGCGGGAGGTGATCGGGGGTCTCCATTCTCTGCTTCGCCGCACCATTCGCGAAAATATCGCCATCGAAACCTTTTTTGCCGAGGGTCCCTGCCGGGTGCGGGTCGATGCCGGCCAGATCGGTCAAATCGTGATCAACCTGTCGGTAAACGCCCAGGATGCGATGCCCGACGGCGGCGCCCTGTCGATGGAGGTCTTTCCGGTGCATCTGGATCAGGCCTACTGCCGGGACCATATCGGCGCCGAACCCGGGGATTATGTCATGCTGGCGGTATCCGACACCGGCTGCGGTATGGAGGCCGAAGTCCGGGAACATATCTTCGAACCCTTTTTCACCACCAAGGAAGAGCTGGGCACCGGGCTGGGACTGGCTTCCGTCTACGGCATCGTCAAGCAGCACGGGGGGAATATCTGGGTCTACAGTGAACCGGGCGAGGGGACGGTGTTCAAGGTGTATCTGCCCCGGGTGGAGGAGCTACCCACCGCAGTCGAAGATCCCAATGTGCTCACCCGGACGGGCGGCGTCGAAACCATACTGGTGGTGGAAGACAACGACATGGTCCGCAGTCTGGCCTGCCGCATCCTGAAGCGCGGGGGATATACGGTCCTGACCGCCGCCGACGGCGGGGATGCCCTTCGACGGATGGAGGACCACCCGGACCCGGTT
>CAZNLT010000169.1:0-12824 GCA_964573705.1 uncultured Desulfobacterales bacterium | reverse complement strand
ATCTGCGGCGAAGTCACGGCACAGCTCAACGCCCTGGAGGGCAAACGGCCCAATCCCAAACAGCCGCCGCCCTACCCCACCGAAAAGGGGCTCTGGGGAAAACCCACGGTGACCCAGAACGTGGAAACCCTCTGCTGCATGCCCCATATCCTGCGAAACGGGGCCCAGTGGTTCAAGGATTTGTCCCTCACCGAAGCCGGCGCGGGCACCAAGATCTTCTGCGTCAGCGGAAAGGTCAACCGGCCCGGATGCTATGAGCTGCCCATGGGGGTCAAGCTCAGCGAAATCATCGAGGAACATGCCGGGGGCATGAAAAACGGGGCCGAGTTCAAGGCCTGCCTGCCGGGCGGGGCCTCCACCCGGTTTCTGAGCCGGGAGCACTATGACATCCCCATGGATTTCAACAGCCTTCGAGAGGTGGGCCACCGCCTGGGCACCGCCGCCATCATGGTCTTTGATGAAGACACCTGCATGGTGGCCGCCACCCTCAACCTGCTGGAATTCTTCGCCCGGGAGTCCTGCGGATGGTGCACCCCCTGCCGGGAAGGGGTGCCGTATCTCAAAGACCTGATGTGGCGGATCGAACACGGGCAGGGGGAGGAAAAATTCCTCTCCATGCTGAGAAAGCAGTCCAAGTATCTCTGGATCTCTTACTGCGCCTTCGCCCCCGGGGCCATGTCTCCGGTGGAGGGGCTGCTCAACGACTTCGAGGATGAGGTAATGGCCCACATCCGCCAGAAAAGATGCCCGTTCAAGGGCGGCGAATAACCATGCCGAAACTGATGATCGACAATCGAGCGGTAGATGTTCCCGCCGGCACCAAGGTGATCGAGGCGGCCGAACGGGTGGGCATCCTGATTCCCCGGTTCTGCTACCACCCGGCCCTGGGCTCGGTGGGGGCCTGCCGGGTCTGCGCCGTCAAATTTATTGAAGGCCCCGTCAACGGCATTCAGATGAGCTGCATGGTCGAGGCCAAAGACGCCATGGTGGTCTCCACCACCGATGAGGAGGTGGTCGACTTCCGGCGGCATGTGATCGAATGGCTGATGCTCCACCACCCCCATGACTGCCCGGTCTGCGACGAAGGGGGCCACTGCCTGCTTCAAGACATGACCGTCTCCGGCGGCCACGGGCTGCGCCGTTACCGGGGGCCCAAACGGACCCACACCGACCAGTACCTGGGCCCCCTGGTCCAGCACGAAATGAACCGGTGCATTCAATGCTACCGATGCGTCCGGTACTATCAGGAATTCACCGGATATCAGGATCTGGGGGTGATGCAGATCGGCTCCCGGGTCTACTACGGCCGATACCGGGAAGGCACCCTGGAAAGCCCCTTTTCCGGCAACCTGATCGATGTCTGCCCCACCGGGGTCTATACCGACAAGCCCTCCCGATACCGGGGGCGGCGCTGGGATTTTGAACGGGGCCACACGGTCTGTATTCACTGCTCTCTCGGGTGCCATATCGTAGCCGACAGCCGGTACCGGGAGGTGATTCGGCACGAGGCCCGCTTCAGCGAGAACGTCAACGGCCACTTCATTTGCGATCGGGGCCGATACGGCTTTCCCTATGCAAGCCATCCAGAACGCCCCCGGACCGGCCGTGTTCAGGAAGAGCCCGTTCCGTGGGGAACCGCCTTGGAAACGGCGGAAAAGCGCCTGGACGAGATCGCTCAAAAACACGGCCCGTCCGCGGTGGCGGCAATGGGATCATTCCGGAACAGCCTGGAAACCCAGGGGATGCTCCAACGGGTCTGCGAGGTCAAGAGCTGGCAGGCCCCGGTGTTCGCCGGCGATTCCGGCACCGCCCGAAATGTTCGAGAGGCGGTCACCCGGTCGGAGCCGGATTTGGCGGTCTCCCTGCGGGAGGTGGAAACCTCCGATTTTATCCTGGTAACCGGTGCGGACCCGCTGAACGAAGCCCCCATGCTGGTGCTGGCTCTTCGGCAGGCGGTTCGCGGAGGCGGCCGCGTGGTGGTGATGGATCCCCGGCCGATCGATCTGCCTTTCGAATTCGAGCATCTGCCGATCCCTTTCGACCAAATGGGTTTCACTCTTGGCCAGGTCCTTCGAAAAAGCGTGGATCGGGACGGCATCTCCGGTTTGGGGAATGCGGCGGGCAAATTCTACGATGCCGTCCCCGAAAACCCCGAAAAGCCCGAAAAGAACGACCTGCCGAATGCGGACCAGATATCGACGCTTTCCGACGGGCTGCGGAAGAGCAAACGGCCGGTCATCGTCTGCGGCACCGATGTGGTTTCGGCAGGGATTCCGGGCCTGGCCGCGGACCTGGCGCTTCTGCTTCGAGCGGCCGGACCTCAAGCCGGGCTGTTTTATCTTCTGCCGGGGCCCAATGCCTTTGGTGCGGGTCTGATCTCCGATCTCGACACCAGTCTCGATGACATTCTTTCCGGCATCGAATCCGGCGGTATTCATGCACTAATAGTCGTGGAAGCCGATCTCTTTCAGGAGGCGCCGGACCGGGAACGGCTTCAAAACGCCTTGGATAAGCTCGACCTGCTGGTGGTGTTCGACTACCTTCCTTCCCCCACCGGCCAGGCCGCGGATATTCTGGCGCCGACCCTGACCCTGTATGAAACGCAGGAGGTCTTCATCAACCAGGAGGGACGGGCCCAGCGAACCCCGATCTCTTTTGCAGGCGGGGAGCCGATCACCCAGATTTCCCATCGGGACCATCCGCCCCGGACCTTTCGCAAGGATATTCCGGGCCGGGACATGGCCCCCGCCTGGATGCAGCTCGCCCATCTGGGTCGGCAATTGATCAGCCCCGAATCCGTGAACCCGATGCGGTGGCTGGCCGATATTCATCCGGTATTCCAACACCTTCCGGAGCTGAATGCGTTTCCATCCGAAGGGGTCCGGCTCCGGCCGGAGCATTCAGACCTGCGATTCCAATTCGACCGATTCGAAGCCACGGAACGGGCAGCAGATGAGTTCGAGATCCTGGCGGTGGACTGGACCTTCGGCACCGAGGAGCTGTCCGCCGGATATTCTCCGTTTCTGAAAAAAGTCGAAAAAAGACCCTGTGTGGCCATGCATCCCGAGGATGCGGCATCTCTGGGCCTGTCCGAGGGAGACACCCTGCGCATCACCACCGAATCCGGCGGCATATCCGCCCCGGTTCATACGGCCGAATCCATGGCCCGGGGAACCCTGGTGCTGCCCCGCCACCGGGACCTCGACTGGCAGCATATAGACGGAAGGCGGACGACCGTTTCCAAAGACCAACTTCGCAAACCGAGCAAGGAGACCTGATGCTGACCTGGATCGCCGGCGTATTGATGTTGACGGTGAAGCTCAGCCTGGTATTGGGCGTGCTGCTCTTTCTGGCGGCCTACCTGGTATGGGCGGAACGAAAATTCCTGGGCCGGCTTCAGGTCCGGTACGGCCCCAACCGGGCCGGCAGGTTCGGGCTGCTCCAGCCGATCGCCGACTCCATCAAGATGATCACCAAAGAAGACATCGTACCCACGGCGGCCGATCCGGTGCTCTTTATGCTGGCCCCGGCGGTGGTGGCGGTGACCGCCCTGCTGATGTTCGCGGTGGTACCCTTCGGGCCCACGGTGGTGCTGTGGGGCCGGGAAATTCCCATGGTCATCACCGACATCAATGTGGGGTTGCTGTACGTTTTCGCCCTCTCCTCCCTGGGGGTCTACGGGGTGGCCCTGGGAGGATGGGCCTCCAACTCCAAATTCGCCCTGCTGGGCGGGATTCGGGGCGCGGCCCAGATGATCTCCTACGAGCTTTCTTTGGGATTGTCCCTGGTGCCGATAGTGATGATGGCCCGGTCCTTCAGCCTGGTGGATATCGTCGCGGCCCAGGCCGATTATCCCTTCATCATTTTTCAGCCGGTGGCCTTCATTATCTTTTTTATCAGCGCCGTGGCCGAAAGCAAGCGCATCCCCTTCGACCTGCCCGAAGCTGAAAATGAACTGGGGGCCGGGTTTCATATGGAATACAGCGGCATGCGCTTCGGCCTCTTTTTCATCGGCGAATATGTCCACATGCAGGTCTTCGGGGCCCTCCTGGCGGTCTTCTTTCTGGGCGGATGGCACGGTCCCCTGCTGCCCCCGGTGGTCTGGCTGCTGATCAAGATCATCGTGATCTCTCTGTTCATGATCTGGATGCGCGGCACCCTGCCCCGGCTGCGGTATGATCAGCTCATGACCTTCGGATGGAAGGTTTTGATTCCGGCGGCCCTGGTGAACATTGTGGTGACGGGGGCGTTTATTTTAATATGATTTTTCTGGCCATGATCACCGGTTCGGCCACCCCGGGATCTTTTCCCGGACCGGCAAGAACTCGCTGTCGCTCAAACAGCTTCCCGGCCCGGGAAAAGATCCCGGGGTGGCCTACCTGCCATTCGGGATTGGCCGAAAGGATGATCGAGGTCGTTTTTCTCGAGCGACCCCCCCATGACGCCGGGGAATAAATCCCCCGACCGACAACGGAAAGCCCCCTGAAAACGGGCTGAATATGAAACATACACGAGTCCAAATATGACCGACGTACTTGAATCCGTAAAAGCGCTGGCGGACGGCTTCGCCACCACCTTCAAACACCTGTTTCGAAAACCGATCACCGAGGAGTATCCGGAATACAAACGGCCCCTGCCGGTGCGGTCCCGGGCCCGGATTATCCTGACCCGGGACCCGAACGGGGATGAACGGTGCGTGGCCTGTTACCTCTGTTCGGCGGTCTGTCCGGTGAGCTGCATCTCCATGCAGTCGGCGGAGCGGTCCAACGGCCGCCGGTACGCCGCCTGGTTCCGGATCAACTTCGGCCGGTGCATCTACTGCGGGCTCTGCGAAGAGGCCTGCCCCACATCGGCGATTCAGCTGACCCCGAATTTCGACCACTGCAAGCGGGAAATCCTCAGCATGGTCTATGAAAAGGAAGACCTGCTGGTGGACCACTGCGGCAAGGACCCCGATTATAATTTTTACCGGCATGCCGGAATCTCCACCGCCAAACGGGACAAGGGCGAGCACATCAATGAATTCAAGCCGGTCCGGGTGAAAAGCAATCTGCCGTAATCCGGTGCGGATTCGAATAGACAGGACACTCTTATGACCTTTTACACGATCCTATTCTACATCCTGGCGGCGCTGATCATCGTCACCACCGGTCTGGCCATCACCCGGCGGAACATGGTCCACACCATCGTCTATCTGGTCTTCTCGTTTTTCGGCAGCGCCATGCTCTTCTACCTGCTGGGGGCGCCGCTTATAGCGGCCCTGGAGGTGATCATCTATGCCGGCGCCATCATGATCCTCTTTTTGTTCATCATCATGATGCTCAAGGAGGAGGCCCCGGAAAGCCGTCTTTTTCCCTTTCGCCAGTGGCTGCCGGCGACCCTTCTCGGCTTCGCGTATCTGGTGCTGGGGTCCCTGCTGGTGGTCTCCGCAGATCCGGAGACCGGGGAGCCGCTTCAGATCGCCACCGCCTCGCCGGCGATGTTCGGGGAATACCTGTTTCGCACCCACTGGCTGGCCATCGAGATCGCCTCGCTTCTGCTGCTGATCGCCCTGGTGGGGGCGCTGCGCCTGGGGCGGTTCAATGAATCCGAATCCCGAAAGGCCGAGGACGCATCATGATCGTACCCTACAACCATGTTCTGATTCTGGCCGGTATTCTGTTTCTGATGGGGATGTTCTGCGCCACGGCCCGCCGCAACCTGATCATGATCGTGGTGGGTCTGGAGATCATGCTCAATGCCGCTTCGGTGGCCTTTATCGGCGCCGCGCTTCGCTGGCAGCACATGGAAGGACAGGCCATCGTCCTTTTTATTTTTGCGGTGGCGGCGACGGAGGTCTCCATCGGGCTGGCCCTGATCGTCAGCACCTACCGGCGGACCGGCTCCGTCGATCCGGGGATGTTCAAATGAAGCCGATGACGTCAACCCTCATTTTGAAAAGGAAACCAGCGGAGATTCCATGACCACACCCCCTGCTTTCGACGCCACCGTTCTGGCCGCCGTTCTGACGTCGGTCGTCCCCCTGCTGGCCTTCGGGGTCATCATGATCTTCACCCGCAGCCGGGAGCAGCTCTCCGCCATGATCTCCATCGGGGCGATCTCCGGCTCCCTGGCTTGCGCCCTGTTTCTGCTGGTGCGCCACTGGGGGCTGACGGAACCGATCCTCTATACCGGGCGGTGGGTCACCTCCGGGGAGTGGACCATTCCGGTGGGGGTGCTTCTGGACCCGGCCAGCCTGCTGATGCTGACGGTAGTGGCCGGGATCAGTTTTCTGGTGCAGATCTATTCCCTCGGCTACATGGCCGGGGACCCCGGGTTTTCTCGGTACTACGGCTATATGTCGCTGTTTGCCTGGGCCATGATCTCCCTGACCATTTCCCCGACCATGCTTCAGCTGTACATCTTCTGGGAGCTGGTGGGACTGGCTTCGTATCTTCTCATCGGATTCTGGTATGAAAAATACAGCGCCAACCAGGCCGGCAAAAAAGCCTTTGTCATGACCCGGTTGGGGGATGTGGCCTTTCTGCTGGGGCTGCTGATTGCGCTTCTCCACCTGGGCAATCTCAATATTCTGGAACTCAACGCACCGGGGGTGACCGCCAAGATGCCCCCGGCCATGCTGACCCTGTCGGCGATTCTGATCTTCGGCGGGGTGGTGGGCAAGAGCGCCCAGTTTCCGCTGCTCACCTGGCTGCCCGACGCCATGGAGGGCCCCACCCCGGTCAGCGCCCTGCTTCATTCCGCCACCATGGTGGCGGCGGGGGTCTATCTCTTTGCCCGGTTGTTTCCCTTTTTCAGCCACTCGGAAACCGCCATGTCCCTGTTTCTGGCGATCGGCACCATCTCCATGCTGCTGGCCTCCACCATGGCGATGGTGAGCCGGGACATCAAGCAGGTCTGGGCCTACTCCACCATCAGCCAGCTCGGTTTCATGATCATGGGGCTGGCCGCCGGCGGATATTTCGCCGGAATATTCCACCTGACCACCCACGCCGGGTTCAAGGCCCTGCTCTTTCTCTGCTCCGGAGTGTTCATTCATGCCTACGGCACCAACGACATGTTCGACATCGGCCGAAGCGGGGGCCGAGGACTCAAGATCCCCATGATCTGCATCACCATCGCCGCCGCGGCCCTGGCCGGACTGCCGCCCTTTTCGGGTTTCTTCAGCAAGGAGGCGATCATGGGGGCACTGGCGGAGCTGGACAACCCCTTCTGGCTGACCGCCGGACTGGCCGGGGCGTTTCTGACCGCCTATTATACCTTCCGGCTCATCTTTGTGCTGCTCTTCCCGAAATCCCGGGCCCATTCCGCCCACGACACCGACCATGAAGACCACCACGAAGGATACCGCGCCATGGCCTGGCCCCTGGTTATTCTGGCCACGGTGACGGTGGTTCTGGGATTCGGCCAACATGGCCTGGAACGGTTTCTCACCGGATTCCACGAAGGCCCGGTCATCCATCTGGAGGGCGGTCATCATGAATGGCTTCTATTCGTGGCGGTGGGGATCGCGCTGGCCGGGGTTATCCTCGCATGGGTGGAGTTCGGAAAACCCGGCGCCGCCCAGGTCGGATTCGTGGAACGAATTCCGCCCCTGCGGGATCTTTTCGCCGAACGGTGGTACATCGACCATTTCTACCGCTGGTTTCTGGATACGGTCATCTACCGCGGATTTTCCCGGCTCTTCACCCGGAACGACCGGGTGGTCATCGACGGCTCCCTCGACCAACTCAGTCGGGGAACGGTGGAAACCGGCCGCCTTCTCTCCAACCTGCACCTCGGGATGATTCAGTACAAACTGATGGTCTGTTTCGTGACCATGATTCTCCTGGGAATCTATTTCTTCTTCTTAGGGTGATGACGCCATGCAGCTGACTTATGCCGATTTTCCATACCTGTCGACCCTCCTTCTCACCTGCGTCGGAGGGCTTCTGGCCATCCTGTTCACGCCCCCACACCGCATTCGGGAGATCAAATGGATCAGTGCCGTCTTTTCCGGAATCACCATGGTGGTGTCGATCTATATTTTTCTGGCCTATGACAAATCCCTGGGCGGGTTTCAGTTCGTGGAAAAGCTGGAATGGGTCCCGATGCTGGGGATCAGCTATTTCAACGGGGTGGACGGGTTCAGCGTGCCCATGCTGCTCTTGACCGGCATCGTCTTTTTCACCGGGGTGCTCACCATGTGGGAGCACGACTACCGGGTCAAGGAATTCTTCGCCCTGATCTTTTTGCTGGTCTCCGGGGTCTTCGGGATGTTCATCACCCTGGATCTGTTTTTCGTCTTCATCTGGTTCGACGTATCGCTTTTTCCCATGTACCTGCTGATCGCGGTCTGGGGCTCCACCCGAAAGGAATACGGGGCCATGAAGCTGACCCTGTATCTGCTGGCGGGCAGCGCCCTGATTCTGCCGGGGATCATCTATCTGGTGGCCGGCTCCGGGCTCAACACCTTCAACATCCTGGCCCTGATGGAACCGGGGCTGTTCACAGCGGCCCAGCAGAAATTCGTCTTTTTTCTGTTTTATATCGGCTTCGGCATCCTGGCCGGGGTCTGGCCCTTTCACACCTGGTCCCCGGTGGGCCATGTGGCGGCCCCCACCGCGGTCTCCATGATCCATGCCGGGGTGCTCATGAAGATCGGGGCCTTCGGGATCCTGCGCCTGGGGATGTTCATCTGCCCCGAGGGGTGGCAGTTCTGGGCCCCGCTGATGGCGCTTCTGGCCACGATTGGGATCGTCTACGGCGCCTTCGTGGGGCTGAGTCAGACCGATGTGAAGTACGTCATCGGGTACTCCAGCGTCTCCCACATGGGGATCGTCGGGCTGGGGCTGGCCACCCTGTCGGTGGACGGGCTCAACGGCGCGGTCTTTCAAATGTTCGCCCACGGCGTCATGACCGCCCTCTTCTTCTCTTCGGTCGGCTACATCTATGATAAAACCCACACCAAGGCGATCGCCGAACTGGGGGGGCTTCTCAAATCGATGCCGGTGGCCACCAGCTATTTCATCATCGCGGCCCTGACCGGCATCGGGGTGCCCTGCCTGGCCAGCTTCTGGGCGGAACTGATGGTCTTCATCTCCGCCTTCAAGGTCTATCCGCTCTACGGCGCCTTCGCCATTCTCGCCCTGGCGGTCACCGCTCTTTTCATGCTGCGGGTGGTCCAGAAGGTCTGCTACGGCCCGGAGGACGATCGCTGGGCCGGCCTGCCCGACGTCTCCCTGGGTCTCGGCATTCCCCGAATGATCCTGGTGTCGGTGATCGTGCTCTTCGGCCTGTTTCCGTCTTTGATGTTCGATATGATTCAGACCGCCACCATCCCTTTTCTGAGTAGGTTGCCCTAATGAATCCGATTCTGTTTCAACCCGAACTCTACGGCTTGTTCATGAGCGGCGTCTTTTTAAGCCTCTCTCTGGTCCGCCCCAACCCGAAGCGGGATTTTTTCACCGCACTGGCCTTATCCGCAGTGGGGATACTGGTCTGCCTGGCCGGCCTGAGGCTGGAGGGCGGCCTTTTTCACGGAACATACCGGGTGGACCTTTTCTCTCAGGTATTCAAAACCCTCCTCTTTATGGGGCTTTTTCTGGTGATCTGCATCTGTTCGGAACTCAAGGGCATTGCCGAACGGCTCCACTCCGAGTTCTATCTTCTGCTCACGGTCTGCACCCTGGCCATGATGATGCTGGTCTCCAGCGTTCATCTGCTGACCATCTACATCGCCCTGGAGCTGTCGAGCTACTCCCTTTACATTCTGGTCTTCCTGAGAAAGCGGGAGGATTACGGCATCGACGCCGGCATCAAATACTTCCTGATCGGGGCCGCCGCCTCGGCGGTGATGCTCTTCGGCTTCGCGCTTCTGTACGGCGCCACCCAGGCGGCCTATGTGGGAGAAATGCTTCAGGTGCTTCCCGGTCTGATGAACCGGCCCCTGGTGGTCATCGGATTGTTCCTGACCTTGAGCGGGTTTTTCTTCAAGCTGGCGGTCTTTCCCTTTCACTTCTGGGCCCCGGACGTCTACGAAGGCGCCTCCAACCAGGTCACCGCCTATATCGCATCCGCCTCCAAGGTGGGGGCCATCGCCATTCTCATCCGAATGGTTTCGCTCACCGGCGGCAACAGCGAATTCCTGGTCCACGCCCTGGTGGCCCTGGCCATCATCACCATGACCGTGGGCAACCTAGCGGCCATCGTTCAGAAAGACCTCAAACGGCTGCTGGCCTACTCCTCGGTGGCCCAGGCCGGATACATCCTGATCGGCATCCTGAGCATGAACGCCGCCGGGTACACCGGCGCCATCTTCTACGCCCTGGCCCTGCTGCTCATGAAATTCACCGCCTTTCTGGTGGTGGTCAAGGTGGCCTACGACGGTAAAAACATTTCCGTGGACCAGCTGGCCGGCCTTCACCGGCGCTCTCCCCTTCTGGCCATGGCCCTGATGCTTTCGCTTTTCGGCCTGGCCGGGATTCCGCCCACCATCGGCTTCACCGGAAAACTCCTGCTCTTCACCGCGGCCATGAAACAGGGCTACTTCACCCTGGTCCTCATCGCCATGATCAACGTGGTGATCTCGCTTTACTACTACCTCCTGGTGATCAAGGCCGCCTACCTGACCGCCCCGGTCGGGGAACAGCCCGACCTCGAGATTACCCCGCCCATGAAACTCCTCACGGGGACGCTGGTGACGGTGATGGTGGTGGTGGGGATTTATCCGACTTGGTTTCTGGATATAGCTGCGGCTGCGGCACGGATGTTGGTGCTGTAATTGTCCGTCTGACCAGCCTGAGAATTCCGCAAGTCGAGCACGAAGTGGTGGAAGCGGGTCATGCCGCCTTCGGTTGCACTCCGCGGCAACTGTTGTTCAAAATTCAACTGCCGCTGGCGGTCCCCAGCATCATGGCCAGGGTCAACCAGACGGTCATGATGGGCCCTGCCCATGGTCGTCGTAGCCGCCATGATCGGGGCCGGCGGTCTGGGCGACAAAATATTGTATAGCAGGTGACCGAGAAAATCTTTCCCTCCCCCCGACCCGATTCCTCTCCTGCGAAACCTCATTTTTCTCTGAAATATGAAAACATGGTACCAGTTTTCGAGTAGGCTACCTACTTTTCTAAAAAGTTTACCTCTTAACCCTCCTAAAATCAGGTCGATTATGTTAAACAAAATTGAACAATCTTTGCCCATAAAGGCTTGAAATGAAATTATCCGCAAAATTCCCAATGAGGTGATCCATGGCTACGGCTGAACAGATCAAAGCCCTGATCCGGTCGCATGTAAACATGAATGCGGAACAGTTTTATACCTCCGCACTGCAAATTGCAGCCCATGAGGCGCGGCGGGGACACAGCGGTTTAGCCCATGATATTCGTGAAATGGTCGACCGGGCGAAAGAAAAGGCGAGTGCAGGTAATGTCATCGCTTTTCCCCAAGAACTCTCAGGGCTTATCCTTACCGAACAACCCGCCAGACCTCTTTCTTCATTAGTGGTCCAAAACACCTTGAAATCCCGAATTGAACGGGTGATCCTCGAATTCCGGCAGCAGCAAAAGCTCAAAAAGCACGGATTGGACCACCGTCGCAAATTGCTTCTATCCGGAGAACCCGGTACGGGCAAAACCATGACAGCACAGGTTTTGGCCACCGAACTTAAACAGGCCCTGCACATTATTCAAATGGATCGGCTTGTTACCAAATTCATGGGAGAAACGGGCGCCAAACTGCGTCAAATTTTTGATCGAATCCGCACCGCACCTGGTATTTATTTATTCGACGAATTTGACGCGATCGGCGGTGAACGCGCTTTAGGCAACGATGTGGGAGAGATGCGCCGGGTTCTCAATGCCTTTTTACAATTCATAGAAAACGACGCCTCGAAAAACCTGATCATCGCCGCCACCAATAACCCAGAACTGCTGGACCGAGCCCTGTTTCGGCGCTTTGACGATGTGCTGCATTATACACTACCCAATAAAGAGAGTCGCAAAGAATTGATCGCCAATTTACTCAGCTCATTTCTGAGCGCTCGATTCCCCTTGGAAAAAGCAGCTCAAGCCGGCTGCGGACTCAGCCATTCCGAAATCGATCGGGCTTGCCGGGACGCCATTAAAATTTCCATTTTAAAGGACAAAAAACATGTGACCTACACATCTTTTAATGAACTCTTGGAAGAAAGACATGCAGCCTATCAACGAAAGGAATGATAATACGCTATGACACCGGAGCGGTATCGTCACATTGCACTTGATTCGCCTGCCCGAGAAGATTTTAAAAGTGTCGGCTCAGGGGGACAAAACCCACGCATTCCGATTCGAAATCCAAAAACCCACAGTGATTTTCTTTCTCACAATTTTCGGAATGCCTGGGCAGCGGCTGAAAATGACCAGGCGGTGGCCCATGTGACTCGTAAAGGCGTTTATCTCGAGTTCAAGAGTGATCCCGGTTTTGACCTGGTAACCAAAAGCCTCGAGAACATGCGACCACGCTCAAAAGAAAAACAAATTCGTCTGTTGAATATCCGCACGGAAACCGATCAAGTGATAAATCAGGATACCGGAGAACTGGAATCGGTGGAGACCACCTACGCAACCGTCTACATCCCACATGAGAAGAAAGATCACTTCCTCAAAATAATTGAAGCATATTCAAATGAAACATCCTCGAAGACAGGAAAGCCAAAAAACGCTTCTTTGGTCAACAGTATCGGCGACATTCGAAAAGCCTTGCGAGTAGACTCCTTCTGGCGGGACCTGCCGACCCTTAAACCGGGCGTCCAGCCGGAATGGTGCGAGGTATGGTTGAGCAGCCATTCACAAGAGGTGATCGATCAC
>CAZNLT010000168.1:0-12928 GCA_964573705.1 uncultured Desulfobacterales bacterium | reverse complement strand
ACCTGCTTTCTGAAGCATCCCATAGATTTCAATTCTATAGACGGGCAGCCCGTCTTTGTGCTGTTCATCATGCTGAGCCCCTCCGTCAAGCAGCATCTCCATCTTCTTTCTCGGCTCTCCTTCTCTCTTCGGGACGACCGGTTTCTGGACTGCCTGAAAACCCGCCCCGACCCTCAGACACTGTTCGCCCGGATATCGGAGATCGAAGCGGCCATGGATACCGTAAAAACCCTCCAGCCGAACTAGGATTACCCATGCGACGATGGATAGGCGCCTGGCGGCATCCTGAAAATTGGTCCATGTTCAGGCCCGACGACCGGCTGCTGCTGATTCTGATCGGTACACTGGTAGGCATCTGCAGCGGGCTGGCGGCCGTCGCCCTGAGCCGCTCCCTGGCTGCTGCGCACCATTGGCTCTATTCTATTGATATTCATTGGTGGGCCTTTCTGCTGCCGGGGATCGGAGCGGCCCTCTCCTCTCTGTTTCTGAACAAGATAATCAAGGAAGGCGCCGGCCACGGGATTCCGGAAGTCATCTACAGCGTCTCCCGCTTCGGTGGCCTTATGCGGCTCCGGTCGACCTATTCCCGTCTGGTATCGAGCTGGCTGACCATCGGCAGCGGCGGTTCAGCCGGCCCCGAGGCCCCGGTGGTAATGAGCGGTTCGGCGATCGGCTCCAACATCGCCAAGATCTTTTCCCTGAACGAGCGGCAGCGGGTGACGATGGTGGGCTGCGGCGCAGCGGGAGCCATTTCTGCCATATTCAATGCCCCCGTCGCCGGCATGGTTTTTACCATCGAAGTCCTGCTCGGGGAATGGACTGCCCTTAATATCGTGCCGATTGCCATCGCTGCGGCGGCGGGCACCAAAATTTCACGCTTCCTTCAAGGGAACAACATCGTCTTCGATCATGAGGGGTTCCACCTCCAATCCATGGATATCCTTGCCAGTGTGGGGCTGGCCGCAGCGGCTGCGCTGGCATCGATTCTGCTGACCCGTCTTCTCAGGAATATGCATCGGATTGCCGGGAAAAACCCTCTTCCGCCCTGGGGGCGGGCAGCAGTCGGGGGGATTGCCGTGGGGCTGATCGGGCTTGCATTTCCGGTGGTTCTGGGAGAGGGATACCATTCCATTCAAGAGATGATCGACGGGGTTTTCGCCCACGGCATTCTGCTGACGGCGGCTGCCGCCTTGGCCAAAATGGTGGCCACCGCCTTCACTCTGGGGTGGGGCGGCTCCGGGGGGATTTTCGCCCCGAGTCTGGTGGTCGGGAGCCTGGTCGGTCTGACCTACCATCGGTGTCTCAGCTTTATCTGGCCCGCGGTTCCCTGGGTCGAGGAAGGGTGTTTTGCTCTGGTGGGGATGGCCGGCCTGATCAGCGGAATGATGCAAGCACCCCTGACCGGTATTTTTCTGATCGTCGAGATAACCGGCGGGTACGAGGTAATGCTGCCCCTGATCATCGTTTCTGCGATCTCCTCTACCTTGAGTCAGTATTTTGAACCGTCTTCTTTTTACCTGAAGGAACTGGTCGACAAAGGGCAGCTTCTGAGGCCGGGCACCGATGCACGGGTTCTGTCGGATCTGAGTGTGCATGAGCTTCTGGAGCGCGACTGCATCTGCGTGACCCGGAACATGCTTCTGAGAGATTTCGTCGATGCGGTGCAGAAATCCCGCCGGAATTTTTTTCCGGTGGAAGACGAGGATACCGGACGGTTTCTGGGAATTATTCATCTCGATGACATTCGGCCCTATCTGTTCGATCCTGGGATGTACGATGCCGTGATTCTTGAGGATATTATGGATACCGCTATCGAAACGGCCAATCCCGAAGACGATCTGTCCGACATTCTGCACCGGATGGACGAACAGCGGCTCTTCAGTATGCCGGTGGTGTCGAACGGCAGGTTCCGAGGAATGATCTCCAAAGCCACCCTGCTGGATCGGTATCGCCAGGAGCTTCGGGTCCAGACCCAATTTATCGCTTAACCCCGAAGAACATAACCGAACAGCGGGGTTTGCAAACTTTGAAAAAACATTCCGCTGATCTTCGAGGGTCCGGCCAATGCCCTGAATACCCTCCGGCAAATGCCAGATTGCTGGTATTCCATCAGGGGGCGCTGGGGGATTTGGTGGTT
The DNA here is from genome assembly GCA_964573705.1 of uncultured Desulfobacterales bacterium. Taxonomy (GTDB): domain Bacteria; phylum Desulfobacterota; class Desulfobacteria; order Desulfobacterales; family Desulfococcaceae; genus JAABSQ01. The sequence goes on along the minus strand of CAZNLT010000168.1, from coordinate 10,791 downwards.
GCTTTCCGCGCCATTCGTAATCTTCGTAAACGGTTTTCCGTCATTCACGGTATCTGCCAGTCCAGTATAGGGGCTCTGGCTTGCCGCCTTGGTATCTTTGACCGGTTTTTTTCGATCGAATCTGCGCTTTTTTCGACTCTTTTCTCTGATCAGCCGGATGCTGTCATTCAAAGCTTCCTGGAAGCTTATACAGTTTCCATCTGGTTTTCTTATTCAAAAGACCTGGAAACCGTTGTACGGAAGACAGCACCGGGACGGGCAGTCCTTATTGCGCCGCGGCCTGATCCTTTTGAGCGAATCCATGTTGCCTGCCACATCGAAAGATCGCTTATGGAGGCAGGGTTATCCGATGGGGAACTCTTGCAGGAGTTTGATGAAAACGGACAGTATATTGGAAAGCCGGTCATTCGAAAAAAGCGCTCCGGCCCTCTTCGGGCGCTGCTCCATATCGGCTCGGGCAGTCCTCGGAAGAACTGGCCGTTGGCTTCTTTTCAATCAGTCTACCGGCGTTTGTCGGACATGGGGATGCATCCAGCATTTCTGCTGGGTCCGGCCGAGCACCACACAGCGGATGAACTGAAAAATTTTGAATGTCGACTGCCGCGGGATTTGACCGCACTTTATGACCTGTTTCGGCAGGCGGACGGCTATATCGGCAGTGATTCGGGAGTGACCCACCTTTCTGCCTATCTCCAGATACCGACTGTGGCCGTTTTCGGGCCTTCGGATCCGCTTCGCTGGCATCCGATGGGGTCGTCTGTACAGGTGGTCGCTTCAGAAGCCTGTACCTATTCACCTTGTTTCGAGACGGAGAAGAGGTATTGCCGCGATTGCTTGAAACAAATTCCACCCGAAATGGTGATAACCGGTTTTCTGAATCTTTTTGATAATCATTCAGGCGTCTTATAAAATTTCCCTCAAAACTTGTGGCTGATAAATCTCCTTTTGTAGGAACTCTCCAAAGAGGGGGGCGGTGCCGCTATCTTTTGGGGAGCCGGTTTGTCCACCGTTCAGAAACCCATCTCCTCTTTTAGTGGTCAAGGCCGTTTAACTGTTCGCTCAATTTCGTTTAACTGTTCGGAGAATGCGATTGTCATCTATTTTTTCAACATGCGTCTGCGGATGCTGGCCATTCCGATGAGTCCGATGCCCAGGAGCAGCATGGAAGCCGGTTCAGGAACCGAAGTGATGCCGGGGATTTGGGATATGGCACTGGCTACCGCCACGCCGGAGAGAAAGATCGTCAACAAAATCGCATAAAGAACCGTTCTTCTTTTCATCTTGCTACCTCCAACAACCGAGTTTCAAGGAGAGATCGTTGGGTCGCCCCATAAAAAAAGCCGGACGACCTAATTACTTAGATTAGGCGACCCGGCCATCTCTTTTCGGGAGATCCGTAGGCTTTCCGTCCTCACCTCACGATGAGTTTGGCTTTATCTATCCTTGTACTCTGACCTGTATTGGCTATTTGCATTGCATTCTGTATGCCAGAGGTGAATGGGGGCGAAGTCGGCCGTTTGTTTTTCGAATTTATTCCTTTGAAAACAGGTGGGTAGAGAGGTTGAGATGAAAGAGTGAACCGTGCTGTGTGTAAGGAAGTTTTTCTGTCGGGAATCTGTCCTTCAAAATTTGATGGTTAGCCTACACAAAATGAAAGGCGCTTTCGAGACCGAGCCAGAGTGGAAGATTCTTGCAATAAAAATTGGAGGCGGGTATCCTATCCACCCAGAAACCGATACAAAAGAGCGGAAGCCAATGACCAGGTGAGGGCGAGGCATGTCGCAAGAACACACAGGGCGGCCAACCCCTTTTCCAGCAATCCTTCAGATTTTTTCTCCTGATACCCCAATAGAAATCCGATCAGAATTCCGGCTAAAATTCCGCCGCCGTGGCCCCAGTTGTTGATACCGGGCATCAATCCGATGAAGAAGAGGCCGATCAGCCATCCGCTGACATGCTTGAAGATTGCCTCCCCATAGGTCCCGCCTCGGCTTTTGCCGTAATACAGGGCAGAACCGATGAGGCCGCAGATCGCCGCCGAGGCGCCGATGGTAAAATCCACGCCGGCCAGATAGGAGACGAAAAAACCAGTCATTCCGGTCACGGTATAGATGGTGATCATTCGATAGGCGCCGAAGGTCTGGATAATCAGAGGCGTGAGCTGCTTTAATGCGATCATGTTAAATATGATATGAAGCAGACTGCCGTGCAGGTAGTTGGCTGAAATCAGGGACCACCATCGATGATATTGGTCCAGGGGAATACTTCCAGTGGCGCCCAGCAGGAACAAGCTGTTGCTGTTCGGCGAGAGGGCCATGAGCGGATTGGCTAAATTAAGGCGAATGGGGTAAATAAACAGCGACAGAATATAGAACAGCACATTGATTCCGATCAGAGTTTGAATAAGGGTATCCTGATTCCGGAATCCTTGCATGAGCAAGTTGTTTTTCCACCATGCGCCGGGGCTTGATATCCCACAATGGGGGCAGCGGGATTCACTCCGACTAACGAGGTTTCGGCAGTTGGGGCACAGTATTGATCCTTTGGGAGAATGCGTCATTCAGATTCCTGACTCGGTGAATGGTGATAGGAAAGCGTCATTGAATTATTCCAGTTCCCAGGCTTTTTGCAACGCCTTCTTGGCCTTTTCGGTCTGGCCTCTTTCATTTAGGGAGTTGGATATAATCCGCCAGTTGCGGGCTTGAAGTGCCCGATCGCCCCGGGCCAGCAGATTTGATTTTCGCGCCAGCTGTTCGGCCTGGACGAAATTGGAACGGTCCAACTGAATTCGAGCGAGAAGATTCCAAAGATCCGGATTAGTTGGGTCGATTCGAATGGCCCGTTCTGCAGTAGAGAAGGCCTGATCCACCTGCCCTATGCTCAGTTCGTGCTCCGCCCGTTCTTCCAGGGAGGATACCGCAGCAATCCGGTGGTCATCGGTCGCAGGTTCGGTATCCTCGGGGTTATTCGAACCGATTCGCGGAGGCGGTCCGGTCCGATCCGGTATTCTTTCCGCTTCTCCCTCGGGTGCTTCCTGCGGAAATTCCCGTGGCGGCATGTCGCTTCCCGTTGGGGTCCTGCCGACCGGCGGCGGTATCCATAGGGGACGCCCTTCTTCGTCATAGATCGGTTCAGGGCTCCTGGATTGGGTCGGGGGCGGGGCGGTGGCGCATGCCGACAGGAACACCAGGGATGCTGCACAAAGGCCGATCAAACAGAATCTCAGCAGATTCATTGAAAAATTCCTTTCACCCAGTCCATAAAGGTGGGTTTGGAGCCCTTTTGGTTTCGGGAAGGGATGGGGGCGCCGTCGGGTCTGCCGTAGCGGTCGCAGACGATCATCTTCTCGGGTTCGGACCCTTCTATAAAGGGAATCGCCACTCTGTCGGAACAGCTTTTATCCGCTTGATATCCGGTGGCCGGATCGACCACCACCCAGTTGATGTTTTCCGGTTCGGTCGGGTTCAGGGGGGCCGTGGAAATTTTGGAGAACAGGTTTCCCCATACCTGAAGCGCTCCGGATGCGCCGGTCAGGCCGGTGGGCCGGTTGTCGTCCCTCCCCACCCAGACCACCGCCAGGTGATTTCCGGTAAACCCGGCGAACCAGCTGTCTCTCAAATCGTCCGTGGTGCCGGTTTTTCCGGCGACCCCCAATTTCAGAGGGAGGGTTTTCTTCAGTGAAAGGGCCGTCCCCTCCACCACCACAGCCTGAAGGGCCTTGGTCAGAAGGTATACGGCGTCCGGGTCGATGTTCTGATTTACGGTCAGCGGATACCGCTGCAGCGCACTGCCGTCCGGCCTGTACACGCCGTGAATGGCCCGGGCCGGAGAATAAAATCCGCTGGAGGCGATGGTCTGGTACATCTGAACCACTTCCAGCACCGACATCGACATGGTGCCCAGCAGAGCCGAGGGAAACGGTTCAAACTCCTTTTGCACGCCCAGGTCTTGCACCGTGTCGAACACATTTTCCAGCCCCAATTCGAGCCCGAGCCGCACGGTGGCGACATTGTAGGAATGGGCCAAAGCCCGGTACAGCGGCACCATGCCGTGGTGCTGAAGGTCGTAGTTTTGGGGCGCCCAATAATCATCCCGGCGGTTTCTGACCCGAATGGGGCCGTCATTCAGGGGCGAAATCAGGGTGTAGGCTGTCGGAGACCGAAGGGCGGTCAGGTAGACGGCCGGTTTGATCAAGGAACCGATGGAGCGCCGGGCGTCCAGGGCCCGGTTGAAGCCTTTTTCCTCAAATTTGCGTCCACCCACCAGGCCGAGCACTTCGTTGGATCCGGTGGCGGTGATGATCACCGAGGCTTCCAATTCGCCGGAAGGGAATCCATGACCCCTTTCGATGGCGTCGAGCTGGTCGGCCACGGCGCTTTCGGCGGCAAACTGGATCTGGGGATCGAAGGTGGTAAAGATCCTCAACCCTTCGGAACGAAGCTCTTCTTCCGGATACTCCTCCAGCAGTCGCCGCTTGACCAGATCCAGAAACGCCGGAAAGCGGGTGGTTCCCGACGGAGGGTCCGGAATCACATTCAGGGGAGATTTTCTGGCCGCCTCGGCTTCTCCGGGAAGAATCAGCTTCTCCTGTTCCATGACCGTCAGGATGGTGTTGCGCCGGTGAAGGGCCCGCTCGGGCTGGCGCCGCGGATCATAATAGGAAGGGCCTTTGAGCAGCCCTGCCAGCAGGGCGATTTCCTGAGGGCGCAGATCGTTCAGAGAACGGCCGAAATAGAAGCGGGCGGCCATTCCGAACCCGTGGATGGCCCGTTTGCCGTCCTGGCCCATGTAGACCTCGTTGAGGTAGGCTTCGAGGATCTGTTCTTTTTCATAACTCCATTCCAGGCTCAAGGCCATGATCGCTTCATCGAACTTGCGTTTCAGGGTTCGGCTCCGGGTCAGAAACAGGTTCTTGACCAGCTGCTGAGTCAAGGTGCTGCCGCCCTGGACCGTGCGCCCTTGCTTGATGTTGACGATCAAGGCCCGAAGGATGGCCAGGGGCCGTACCCCGAGATGATCATAAAAATGCTGATCCTCCACCGCCAGAATGGTCTGCGGCAGCAGGGGAGAGACTTCGGTGATCTTGACCCAGAGGCGGTCCTGATTGTGGGTGGGATAAAAACTGCCGATGTGGGCCGGATCGAGTCGGACCAGGCTGAGCGGCTCATGGGTCTCCATGTCTCTCAGAGAGTTGATCCTGCCGTTTTGAAGCGTCAACCGGATCTTCTGGGCCGGGGTTTGGTCCTCTCCAAATGAAAAGGAGCGGCTGAAAAGGGTGAATGTGTTCCCGGACCGGGAGAAGCTTCCGGAGAAATCGATGCGATCGACCTGCCGATACTGCATCAGGTCCAATTCTTTCATCAACCCGGCGGCATTTAAACCCAGCCCCGGATAGAGTTCGAGAGGGCGGCCGTAAATGCGGGCCGGAAGCTCCCATTTTTGGGAGGCGAATTTCTCTTTGGCCAGGTTCCCGAGAAAGAAAACATAGATCCCCAAAAGGATGAAGGAGACCAGCAAGCCGACCACGGAGAATCGGATAATCCATCCCAGGATCTTTCTTGAACGAGGCGCCGGTTTGGATTGGGATTCCGTTGGTTTCAATGTCGGCCCTTTGAGGATCGGACGGGGCTATTCACCGATGATTTTAACCAGCACCCGTTTTTTTCGGCGGCCGTCGAATTCTCCGTAAAAGATCCGCTCCCAGGCGCCGAAATCGAGTTTTCCCCCGGTGACCGCCACGATCGCCTCCCGTCCCATTACCTGGCGCTTCATATGGGCGTCTGCATTGTCTTCGCCCACATTGTGGCGGTATTGAGAAACCGGTTCATGGGGAGCGAGCCTTTCCAGCCATTCATCATAATCCTGATGAAGCCCGGATTCATCGTCGTTGATGAAGACCGAGGCGGTAATGTGCATGGCATTGACCAGCGCCAGCCCTTCCCGAATGCCGCTTTCCTTCAGGCAGGATTCCACCTTCGGGGTGATATTGATAAAAGCCCGGCGGGTGGGAACGTTGAACCAGAGCTCTTTTCGGTAACTCTTCATGGATGCCTCCGCGTATTCAAATCATAAGCCCATTATATTACCATTGATATGTGCGAGGTCAAGATCTTCTTCCCGGTACTCTTGAATTTATTGGAATATTTGTTATCTTTGTAGACTCTTTTCCCCAAGCATTCCGAAAGAACGAGAGCGAATGCCGGGACCATTTTTGAACCTTTGTGAGGAGGAAAAGAACCATTACGTCCGTACCGGATATTCGAAAACAGATGAGAAGACTGGAATCCCAATGCGGAAACGCCTGGGGTGCGGAGCGCCGGGAGCTTAAAAAGGAAATCCATAGATTCAAACGGTCCAGACCCGAATTCCTTCATTCGGAAAAAGGGCGCAGAAAACTCGGGGAGCTGGAAAATCGGGTTCAAGGATCGCTGAAGCGCCGAAAAAGACGTGCGGAAAACCGCCCCCGGCCGACCTACAGTGATGACCTGCCGATTGTCGCCAAGCGCCAGGAAATTATCGAGGCTGTCTCCAAAAACCGGGTGGTGGTGATCTCCGGTGAAACCGGTTCCGGAAAAACCACCCAGATCCCCAAATTCTGCCTCGAAGCGGGCCGGGGAATCGACGGCATGATCGGGTGTACCCAGCCCCGCCGGATCGCCGCCATGACCGTGGCCTCCCGTATCGCCGAAGAAATGGGAGAGGAGGTGGGCCGGTCGGTGGGCTACAAGATTCGATTCCAGGATCAGACCGGCGATGACGCCTTCATAAAGATCATGACCGACGGGATTCTCCTGGCCGAGGCCCAGAATGACCGATGGCTCAACGAGTACGATACCATCATCGTGGACGAGGCCCATGAGAGAAGCCTCAACATCGATTTCGTCTTGGGCATTCTGAAGGACCTGGTCCATCGACGCAAGGACCTGAAGATGATCATTACCTCGGCCACCATCGACACCGAAAAATTTTCCAAGGTCTTCGACGACGCCCCCATTATCGAAGTATCGGGCCGAATGTACCCGGTGGAGGTCCGCTATACGGCCCCGGACGCCTCGAAGGAGGATCAGACCCATGTGGACCTGGCGGTGTCCGCCATGGACAAGCTTCAGCAGGAAAGCCCCTACGGCGGGGACGTCCTGATGTTCATGCCCACCGAGCAGGACATTCGGGAGACCTGCGAACTTCTGGAGGGAAGAAACTACACAGGGGTGACCGTTCTGCCCCTGTTTGCGCGGTTGTCGGCGGGGGACCAGTCCCGGGTTTTTTCCCGGGTGCGGGGGCGGAAAATTATCGTCTCCACCAATGTGGCCGAGACTTCCCTCACGATTCCCGGCATCACCTATGTAATCGACACCGGCCTGGCCCGTATTTCCCAGTATTCTCCGCGCTCCCGGACGACGTCGCTTCCGGTGGCGCCGGTGGCCCGAAGCAGTGCGGACCAGCGCATGGGCCGGTGCGGCCGGGTATCCAACGGGATCTGCATCCGCCTCTATGAAGAGATCGACTATGAAACCCGTCCGAGGTTCACCCCGCCGGAAATTCTGAGGTCCAATCTGGCCGAGGTGATCCTGCGGATGATCGACCTGCGGCTGGGGGATATCGCGGCCTTTCCGTTCATCGACCGTCCGGCGGAAAAGAACATTCAGGACGGCTTCAATCTGCTGGAGGAACTGGGGGCGATCCACCGCAAACCCTCCCGCAATGGAAAGACCCTTTTCGGTCTGACCGCTCAGGGGCGGATTATGGCCAAACTTCCGCTGGACCCGCGCCTCTCCCGAATGCTTCTGGAGGCGGCAGAGCAGGGGTGTTTGGACGAGATGACGGTGATCGCCTCGGCCCTGTCCATTCAGGACCCCCGGGAGCGGCCTGCGGAAAAGGAGGCACAGGCCGACCAGGCCCACGCCGAATTCAAGGATCCAAGTTCGGATTTTCTGGTTCTTCTCAATATCTGGAACGGGTATCATGAGACCCGGCAGGAGGTGAAATCCACCGGACGGATGCGCAGATACTGCAAGGAAAGATTTATTTCCTTCCGGCGGATGCGGGAGTGGCGGGATATTCACTATCAGATTCGAACCATTCTGGAGGAGCACAACCTGAAAAACCGGGTGGAACGCCCGAGCACCGAAGCCAAGAAGGGCAAAAGTCCGTTCTATGAAGGGTTGCACCGGTCGGTCCTGAGCGGTTTTCTCTCCAATATCGCAAACAAGAAGGAGAAGAACCTCTACCGGGCCGCCAAGGACCGGGAGGTGATGGTGTTCCCGGGGTCCGGGCTCTTCAACGCGGCCGGGCCCTGGATCGTTTCCGCCGAAATGGTCGAGACTTCCCGGCTTTTCGCCCGAATGGCCGCCAATGTAGAGATGGAATGGCTCGAATCGGTGGGAAAAAATCAGTGCCGGTATACCTATTTCGAACCCCACTGGGAGCGCAGTCGGGGAGAGGTGGTCGCCCATGAACAGGTGAGCCTGTATGGACTCATCATCGTTCCCCGCCGGACCGTCTCTTACGGCCGAATCGATCCGAAGGAAGCACAGAACATCTTTATCCGCAGCGCCCTGGTGGAGGGGGACCTTCGACAGCCGCTGCCCTTTATGATCCATAACCGCAAATTGATGGAAGAGGTCCGCACCATGGAGGATCGGGTCCGGCGTCGGGACCTGATGGTGAGCGAAGCGGATCTGCATGCCTTCTATGCCGAGCGGATCGATGAAGGGGTGTATGATATCCGCACCCTGAAGCAGTTGATCAAGAAACGCCGGGGAGACCGATTTCTTCGACTACAGCGGGAGGACCTTCTTCGGAAGTCCCCCGATCCGGAGGAGCTTGCCTTGTATCCGGAACAGGTCACTCTGGGAAATACGGTTTTTCCGTGCGATTACCACTTCGTGCCCGGAGAGGCGTCGGATGGGGTAACCGTCCGGATTCCGTCGGATCAAGCCTCCACGGTTCCATCCGAATCCCTCGATTGGCTGGTGCCCGGTCTGTTTCGGGAGAAAATCACGGCCCTGATCAAAGCCCTGTCCAAAGCCCACCGAAAGCAGCTGGTGCCGGTGTCGGATACGGTGGATATCATCATGGCCGAGATGGACCAGACCCGGAATACGCCCCTGATCACCCGTCTCGGGGAATTTATCCACACCCGATTCGGGGTGGATATTCCGGCTTCGGCCTGGTCCTTTGATGAACTGCCGGATTACCTGAAGATGCGGGTTTCGGTGCGGGGACCCAAGGGAGAGGAGATTCGGGCCGGAAGAGATGCGACCCTTCTGGGCGGCCCGGTGGCCCATACCCTGGAAGAAGACCGGTTCCGGGCGGCCAAAGCGGAATGGGAACGAGACAACATCACCGACTGGGATTTCGGCGAGTTGCCCGATGCGGTGCCGCTGAATCCGAACGGGAAACGGAAATGGACGGCCTATCCGGGGCTGACGGCTGAAAACGGATCGATTGCGTTGCACCTGTTTGAAGACCGCAACCAGGCCATCGATTCCCATCTCAAGGGCGTCGCTGCCCTGCTGGCCGGGCATCTTTCCCGGGAGGTCAAGTTTTTGAAAAAGCAGCTGACCCTTCCCCGCAACCTCATTGAACCGGCCCTGTATTTCGGCGGAAATAAGGCGCTGGAAGAACAGATGTATGATGCCGTTCTCAAGGAAAGGTTCTATATCAATCTTCGAAACCGGGGGGATTTCCTTGCACGCGCCAAGGAAATTTCTCCCCTGCTGCACAAAGCGGGCGAAAAAAAAATGGACCGGGTAGGGCGGGTGCTCAAAGCCTATCACGAATGCCGAACCATCTTCTATGATCTGGAGAACGATAACCGATCCCATCCGGGAATGGTTCGTTTTCTGGCTCAACTTCGGGATGACCTGTCCAACCTGGCGCCGGAGCATTTTATCTCTCTGTATGCGGATGACCGATTGGCCCAACTGGAGCGGTATATTCAGGCCATTGCGCTGAGAGCGGAGCGGGGCGCGGTCAATTTTGAGAAGGATCAACTTAAAGCGCGAGAGGTTCAGATTCAGAGCAATCAATTAAAGGATCTGTTGAACGGGCTGTCTCCTCGGGTCTCCGAAGAAAAGCGGCGGGCGGTGGAAGATTTTTACTGGCTGATCGAGGAATATAAGGTGTCGCTTTACGCCCAGGAATTGAAAACGCCGGTGCCGGTCTCTCAGAAACGGCTCAACAAAAGATATGAAGAAATCCGGCGGATGGCGTGAGAAAAGTCGATACGGATTACCTTTTTCGCGCCCTTTATCGGATCGGCTATCGGGTATACCTCGGATTCTGTTTTATTTTCCGCCCTGCTTGCCGCGGGGTCTACATAGCGGTCTGGCATCAGGGCGCGGTTCTGCTGATCAAAAATTCCTACCGCTCCTTTTTCACCCTCCCCGGAGGCGGTTTGATGGGGAAGGAGCCCCCCGCCGCCGGGGCTGCCCGGGAACTGTTTGAGGAGGTCGGGATCAGGATCAAACCGAACCGCTTCCATCGGGTGGGGCTGTTTCGCACGAATTACGAGTTCACCCGAGACACGGTGGCCCTGTTTGAAGTGAACATGCCTGAACCGCCCGGGATCGCCGTAGACCGGCGGGAGGTGGTCTGGGCCGAATTCCAAAAGCCGACTCAGGCATTGCAACGGCGGCTGTTTCCTGTGGTAAAGCAGTACCTTGAAGCGGTTCAGTCGGGGCAAGGGCCCGGCAAAACACTCTGAAACCGGGTTCATCGAAACTCCGGAACGGAAGTGTCCTTCCGGCAAGCCTGCTTGAGTTCCTGAAAAGGCCGGGATATGCTGAT
>CAZNLT010000167.1:0-12931 GCA_964573705.1 uncultured Desulfobacterales bacterium | reverse complement strand
ACATCGAAAAGGGGCCATCGATCGGTCGAGACGACCTGGTGGGACATGTGTTCCCGAAGGCTCGCCAATTCGGCGTCAACCGTCTCGGCGTCTTCTTTGCGCAGGTCGAGGATGCGGATCCGGAAGGGGGGCACCGTTTCCAGGATCCGCTGCCGCCGGCCGTCCGGCAGGATGACGGCCCGCATCATCGGGTGGTGGTCGATCAGGCGCTGCCAGGCCCGGTTGATTCTTTCGGGGTCCAGGTCGACGCCTTCGATCTCGAAATAACAATGGGTCGAGACATTGCCCAGTTCGTATACCCCGCTTCTGCCGATCCAGTAAGCCTGCTGGACGTCGGTAAGGGGAAACGGCTCGAAAAGATTGTTCTCGTCGGGCGTGATTTGCGGCAGGGACACTTCTTGGCCGGTTGTGTCCGGCCGTTCGGACAAAACGCCGTCGATATATCCGGCCAGTTCGGCGATCGTCTGCAATTCAAACAGTCGTTCCAAAGAGAGCGTCACATTGAATTCCGCACTCATCCGGGTCGTCAATTGGACCGCCAGCAGGGAATCTCCCCCCAATTGAAAAAACTGGTCCTCTACGCCGATTCGCTCACGATTCAGGACCTGCCGCCAGATTTCCACCAGGAATGTTTCCGTCGGCGTCCGGGGGGCGACAAATTCCGTCTCCCCTGCTTCTTTTTGCCTTCCGGGTTCGGGAAGCCGGTTTCGATCCACTTTCCCGTTGGCCGTCAGAGGCAATGTGTCCAAAGGCAGATAGGCCGAAGGAAGCATGTAGTCCGGCAGGTTCCGGCGCAGCCAGTCATCCAGGTGTTTCGGGTTGAAACGCCGGATGCGGTTTGCCGCCCGGGCTGCGATGACATGGCGGAAATAACAGGCGGCTTCGGAAGATGACGCTTCCGGAAATTCGGCCACCTGTTCGAATCCGGCTTGTCGCAGGAGTACGTCCCATTCTTTTGCAGACAAAAGGGGAGATGCGTTGCCGGCATCCAGGAATCCGACACTGATTTGCTGCAGGAGGCTGTTTCGGGTCATTTCCAGGGCGATCAAAAGGCCGCCGGGAGCCAGCAGGGAACGCAGGTGAGCGAGGCCGGTTTCGATAGAACAGGCACGGTGGAGGGCGTTGGGTGCGATCACGATATCATATCCATGGAGATCAATCCCCTGCTCCAGGGGATCCTGATCCATATCGAACACTTGATACCGGACGAAATCACGGTCTTTGAACTTTTCCTTCCCCTTGTCCGTAAAAAATGCGGAAACGTCCGTATACGTATATTCGATCCTTTCGGAAGACAGCAGCGCCAGCAGCTTTTCCGTGACGGTGCCCGCCCGCGCACCGACTTCCAGAAAGCGAAGCGGTCTTTCAAAAGGGCCTTGCTCCCGGACAAGGGCCAGGATGTTTTCAAGCACTTCCTCGGTGTAGTCGGTTCCGGGAAGCTTCCGTATGAGATATTCCGGCGCAAGCTCCGGTTCATCGGAAAAGAAAAAGGCCGTTGGATCGACATCGCCTTTCAAAAGGCGGGCAAAATGGGTACCGGCAAGCTCCAGGTACTTTGTCAGGGTTTCCGCGTATTTCCGCCATTCCGGATGGTTCCTCAATGCTTCGGGAAAAGGTACCTCCCGAAAATCGACCGGCAGCCGGCGGGGATTGACAAACGTATCCGAACCGGTTTTTTCCACCCGTTTTTCGGCTTCCAGCACGGTCAGCCAGTTTTCGACCAGCGCCATATGCCGGGTGTGGATGCCGAAGGTTTCGGCCAGTGTCGTTACATCGATTTTTTGGCCGGGTTCGGTAAATATCCCGGCATTCGTCAGTGCCCGGCAGACGGCAACGACGCTCAATTTTTCCACGGTTTTCCAGAAAGCCGATGCCGCTTTTTCATCGGGTTCTTCTTCGGCCTTTTCCGCCCGTATTTTCATCAGTGCATCCCAAAGGGCGTTTTGGGCCTTTTCATCCGCTTTTTCAACGTCGAACAAAGGCGAATCCGTATCCTTTTCGGAAACGACATAACCGATCAGCCGCCTTCCCCCCGACGGTTCATTTGCGGCTGTCACCACGGCGTCGCGCACACCCCCATGCCTTTTTATTACGCCTTCGATTTCGCCCAGTTCGATCCGGTGCCCCCTGATTTTCACCTGGGAATCTTCGCGGCCGAGAAACTCGATGACATCATCCGGCCAATAGCGCCCCAAATCACCGGTCCGGTACCAATAAGACCCGTTCCATTCCACGAAACGTTCGGCCGTAAGTTCGGGTTGCCCCCGGTATCCTTTCGCGACACCGCCGCCGCCGATCCAGAGTTCGCCGGCAACCCAGTCCGGGCAGTCCCTTCCTTTCGAATCGACAACGCGATACGCTTGGCCGGAGAGGGGCCGGCCGTAGGGAATGGAGGTCCAGTGATCCGGTATCGGCAAGCGTACATCAAATTCGTTTGACCAGATGGACGCCTCGGTCGCACCGCCCATGGCCGTAAGGCCGCAATTCTCCGTTACCTGTGCAAGGCGCTGCGGCAGGTCGAGGCCGATCCAGTCGCCGGAAAGCATGACCCGGCGCAACGGCAGCCGTTTTTCGGGTGCGCTTTCGGCCATCACCAAAAGCATGTCGAGCAATACCGGCACGGAATTCCAGATGGTGATCCGGTGCCGTTCGACCAATTCGAGCCAGAAAGCCGCTTCCCGGCGCACGGATTCCGGAATCAAAACAAGGGCGCCGCCTTCAGCCAGCAGCCCGAAAATGTCATACACGGACAGGTCGAAATCGAGGGCAGAAACCGCCAGCACGCGATCGGTTGCCGTGACTTCGTTTCGCCGGTTGACCGCGGCAATCGTATTCCATGCCGCGCCATGCGCGATTTCCACCCCCTTGGGTTCCCCGGTGGAACCGGAGGTGAAGATGATATAGGCCGTTTGGTCGGGGGAAAGAGGTACGGGCTGGGCGAGGGGTGCCGTATCCGCGTTTCGGGCGATGTCCAGCACCACGGCATTGTCGGGCCAGTCCGTTTCCCGGGCCGTTTTTCCGCCGGTAAGGACATAACGGATCCCGGCGGTTTGGTGAATTCGTTCCCGGCGCATTGCTGGCTGCCGGGGGCTGACCGGCACGTAGCAGGCGCCGCATGCCAAAATGCCGAGTACCCCCGCGACCTGGTCGATTCCCCGGGGCAGGGTGATCGCAACCGGATCGCCTTTTCCGACCCCCTGCTGCCGTAAAAACGCGGCGATTCGCAGGGCAAAGACAGCCAGGTCGCCGTAGGCCAGGCCCTTTTCCGTGTCACCGTCGATCAGCGCGATCCGGTCGGGATGTGCTGCGGCATGGTCGAAAAACGGCAGGTGCAGGCATGTCGCTTCCGCAGGCCCTTCGGACGCGATTTCCCGGGCCCTTCTTTGGCGCTGGTCGGGGGGCAGCATGTCCGGCATCGATTGCCAGTCGTTTCCTTCCTTCGCCAGCCATTCGATAAGGCGTGCATAGGCTCCGAACATGTCGTCGATCAGGCCGTCGGGAAACAGCTCGTCAACCGCGTCCCAGGCCAGCAACAGGGCGCCGTCCATCTCGTAGATCTGGAAATCGAGCCATACCTGGGGGGTTTGTGAAATCATGTAGGAAAGACGCCCTAAAGTGTCCCGGCACTCTTCATTGATCAGCGGCGTACCCAGGTTGCTGGCGAACACCACCGGCGCGATCATCCGCTCGCCCCGGCGAACCTGGGCCAAGTCCCGCTGAACCTGAACGCCGGAGTATGCGGCATTGGCCACATCCGCATGAAACCGGGACTGGAGGCCGCGCACCCGTTCCGGAAAGGATTGCGGACAGCGGAAATCCACTGTCAGCAGCAACAAATTGGTGAAGTCGGCCACGACATCCTCTATACCGGCACCCCCGGTCTGGCGGTCGAACAAGGGGATATTGATGAGAAACCGGGAGGTGGAACTCCAGCGATCCAGAATTTCGGCATACACCGCCAATAGCACCATGGCCGGCGTTACCTGGTGGGCTGCGGCCTGCTGCTGCAGACGGGTCCAGTCGTCGGACGCGACAAGATGGGTCCTTCTTTTAAAAACCGGCCTGACGATTGCTTCCGGCTTCTTTTTCAGGGGCAACCCGGGAGCACCGGGAAGGCCGGCCAGCCGCCGCCGCCAATATTGTTCCGCCCGATCCCGCTCTTCCAGCCGTTTTCTCGCCTCGTTATCCAGGTATGCGGCGAAATTCCAGTTTGCAGGTGCGGGGGGGAGAACGCCCCGGGCATATGCGGCGGCCAGGTCCCGCAGGATGATATACAGGCTCTGTACATCTGCGACCAGAAGATCGATATCAAGGTGCAAGCGGGTTCTATCGCCGGGCAAAAGACTGATTTCCAGGCCCGCGACCTCCCCCGACTCGACGGCCAAGCGGCGATGGGACAGCCTGTCGCGGGTTCGGTTCAGGGAAAACAACACGTTGTCTTCGGAATCGGTTCGCAGGTCATGGATGACAAGCCTTGCTTCCCCCGGTTTTCCCGGAAGCTGTTGACGACCGTCAGGCAGAAAACGCGCCCCCAGCATGGGATGATGTGCCACGACGTTGCGCCAGGCGGTCTGCAGCCGCACGGGATCAACGATTTCGGCTTCCAATTCCAGGTAGGCATGGCATCCGACACCGCCCAGCGGCTGGTCATCTCGACGCCCGATCCAGTAGGCGTATTGAACGTCGGTAAGGGGAAACGGCTCGTGATCGCCTTTTTCCTTTTTGATATCGATAACTTCGGTTTTTGCTAGCTCCGGGTCCGACCGGCCGTTTTTATTGAGCAAAGCCCACCAATCTTTTAAACAGGGGGATTCGATCATTGCCGCAAAGGTGACCCGGGCGCCGGCTTTTCCCCATTTGTTGACAATCCTCATGATTTTAAGGGAATCGAGACCCAGTTCGATCAGGTTGTCTTCGTCTTCAAACGGTTCTGGGGCGGGCAGCATGGAAAGAATCGTCGACCTTGCCTCATCATAGGTGAGGGGGGAATTACCGGCCGTTGTCTTCGTTTTCAGGGCTGGATCAAGCATCACGTTATGTTTCCTCGACGTTTTTTAATAATATGGATTAATCAGTGTCCATACAGAGATAGGACAATTTGTTCGATTTCAAGGAAGGCAGAAATTTTAACCGCATGAATATATTGGGTGTTTCGAGAATTTAAAATATGAGCCTGACGAAGAAATCGGGAAAATTGGACATTTCTGGATGGGCACTAATCAGGCATGAACCAAATGATGGGACACGCTGCGGATTTTCTCACGGGTTTCCTCGGCTTCTCGCTCGGGCGTAGACATCTCGACGATCCCCGCCCCCACATGGAGCCACGCTTTTTTGTTTTTCTGGAAAACGGTCCTCAAAACCAGGGCGGCGTCCAGGGCCCCTTCGGAATCGGCGATCATGACGCACCCGCTGTACAGGTCCCGCGGCCGGGATTCGAGGCGTCCGATGGCCTCGATCGATTCCCGTTTCGGAATGCCCGTTGCGGTAACCGCCGGGAACAGGGCTTCGAAGGCATGCCAAGCATTACATTCCAGTTTCAATTGGCCGATGACCCGGGACGCAAGGTGCTGCACCGTATTCCGCCGGGAAACGGACATGAAATCGGTAATCCGGACGGAATCTTTCGAACATACGCTTCGTAATTCCTCAAACGCAAGCTGCACCGACACGGCATGCTCGTAAATTTCCTTGCTGTCGTTCAAAAGATCATTGCGCAGCCGGATCTCTTCTTCCTGATCCGCGCCCAAGGCCCGTGTTCCCGCTAAAGGCTGTGTGGACACGGATCTGCCTTTCGTCACCTCCACCACCGTTTCCGGGCTGAAACCCGCGGCTTTCAAATGATCGATGTTGAGAAGAAAGGAACGTGCGGGGGTGTTGGCCCGCCTGCCCGCGATATAGCTGGCCGTGACATCCAGTTCCCTGGACAGGGGGATGGCCCGGGACAGGATCACCTTCGTGTACTGCCGCGCGCGAATTTCATCTACAGCCGAAGTAACCTGCTCTTGATAGATATCGACACCGCTGGTTTCAATTTCCGGGGCTTCGAGTTTTTGCGCTGCGATTCGCTGGTCGAAACCATGGCCGTTTCCCGCAGTTTTATCCATTGTTTCGACGCATCGGGCAAGGGTTTCCAGTTTCCATTTGTCCAGGGCGCGCAGTTTTGCAAGCCCTTTTTCCAGGCGAACTTCATATCGGGGGACGAACAATTGAAAAAAAGGCCCATCCGGCGTGTTGAACGGCAGCTCATAGTTATACCGGGCCATTTCAAAGTTGGCGATCCCATAGGCGCGCCAGCCTTCGATGGGCAGTGTATCAAGAGCGGCCGAAATCGAATCGCTTACCCGCGACCGCTGCCAGTATTTGCCCTGTCCGTTGATCTTCAGGTTGGTTTTTTCGGCATCTACCGTTAAAAGCGCCGCCGCGCCGATTCCGATGAACCATTTCCCGCCCTGCTCGTAAATCAAATAGGTTTGCGACAAACCGGAGTCCGCGAGCAGGCCGGCTAGGATCAGGGGATCAGCCGTGATCGGAATCGATCGCTTGAAATAGGATTGCTTAGTTGCTGCGGTATTATTCATTGCGTCACCTTATTACTTGGCTTTCCCTCATTTTTTTCTCCAAATTGAATTAGGGGGGAATTATTTTTCCGGACAAATTGAATCAGTGATGTCATGATCATCATAAATCCCATAACTTGGAGGTTTATAATGACCCAAAAAATAGAAAGAATTGATACTATTCCGCTCATCATCGCGATTTTGAAGAAAATGAGAGTTGCTCAGATCATTGACAGCATCTTCATTCCGCATGGAAATTGGTCCGGTCTCAGTTACGGCCAATTGGCGATCCTGTTTATAACCTATGTGCTGCATTCGCTGACCCATCGCTTTTCCGGTATGGAATCCTGGGTCAATCAGCACAAAACGGTTATCGAGCGCGCGACAGGTTGGCAGGTGGGGGAGAAGGATGCCACAGACGACCGTTTGGGTCGACTGGCGGAAATTCTTGGTAAAGATGATGAAGCCATATCGAATTGTCAGCTTCGTTTGGGGCAAACCATTATCAATGCCTATCAATTGCCGACGGAAATCGCCCGATATGATACCACGAGTTTCAATGTGCACCATCCCCCCGAAAACGGTAAAATGGTATTTTGGAATTCGGCCACAGCAAAAATCATCGGCCGGATCTTCTGCAATTCAAGCAAGGCCTGGCAACCTTGGATCCTTCGGGGGTACCGATTTTGAGTGAGACTTTGGCTGGCAATCGAGCGGATGATCCCTGTTATTTGCCGGCGTGGCGCCGTATGGTCGACATTATCGGAAACCCCGACTTTTTGTTCATCGCCGATTGCAAGGCAGCCGCCTTTGGGACACGCGCTGTGATCGACCAAGGCAAAGGCTACTACCTTTTCCCATTGCCGATGACCGGCGAGACGCCCCTTCATATCGAAGAGCTGGTTTTGAATTCTGAACAAGAACTCCAGGAGATTGTGTTGGCGCCCAAACAAGATCAAGATGATGAGATTCGGGTAGTGGGCAAAGGATTTGTCGTAGATAAAGAGATAGAGGCGCAGCTTGAGGACGGAACCATCCATAAATGGAGCGAGCGATGGATGGTCAGCCGTAGCGACGCCCATGCAAAACGTCGGGAAAAATCGTTTGAAAGTCGGTTAGAAAAGGCCGAGGACAAACTCTCCAAGCTCAAGGCCAAATCCGAGGACACCACCGATTCGTTTCGGATCAAAGCTGAAAAAATATTGAAGGATGGCAATGTTGATGCATATCTGACCCTTG
Organism: uncultured Desulfobacterales bacterium; assembly: GCA_964573705.1. GTDB lineage: Bacteria > Desulfobacterota > Desulfobacteria > Desulfobacterales > Desulfococcaceae > JAABSQ01. The sequence goes on along the minus strand of CAZNLT010000167.1, from coordinate 5,132 downwards.
AGATCAATGAGGCCATAACCACAAAGAAAAAGTATATCGGCAGAGGCCGGCTTGGCCCTAAAACCCCTTTTAAGATGGTGGATATTCGAAACCTTACATTGACGGTTCAACGGAATGAAGAAGCGATCAAACGATTCCGATTGCTTGCCGGCTGGAGAATTTTTGTAACCAACATTGCTGAAAACAAAATGACACTCAATCAGAGCACCCAATACTACCGAGACGAGTGGCTGGTGGAAAGGGGATTTCATCGTTTTAAAAAAGGTCATATCCCTGCTCTGCCTCTGTTCTTAAGGCTGCCAGAGAGAATCAAAGGTCTGATGCTGCTGTTGACCATTGCGCTTCAGGTATTGACATTGATGGAGTTCGTCTCCCGGGGGGAACTCGCCAAGAAGGATGAATCCATTTCAGGGCTTGTGCCCGGTAACCCGAAAATGAAAACCAAGCGTCCCTCCGCCGAGCGGCTGCTTTCTCAATTCGATAACCTTTATCTCCTTGTCGAGAAGAAAGGAAGAAGAACATCCGGAATAATGGTTGAATCACTTACAGATTTACAAAAGAAAATCCTTTCGATACTGCAATTACCGGATAAAATCTATGAGCTGTCCTTTAAACACGCCTAAAAAAATCAGTGAAAAAAAATGAGCGAAAGCCAAGTTATTACTCGATGTTCAAAAAAAACTTGAAGATCGAGTGTTACTTGTTTGCGGACACCATGGAAACAAGCGCTCGCTTGTTGATTTTCCCGACGTTGGTAAGGGGCCAGGCATCAATATGTTCGAGTTGATCCGGGAATTTGTATCGCGGCAGGCCCCGTTCTTTCAGGAAACCGTGGATCTCCGCCAGGTCCGGATCCGATTCGTCGTTGATCAAAAAGGCGCAGGTTCGCTCCCCGAGAGCGTCATCCGGCAGGCCGACCACCGCGGCATCCTGGATCCCGGGATAAGCGCGCAGGTAGAACTCGATCTCTTCGGCCGCGATTTTTTCCCCGGCCCGGTTGATCTGGTCTTTTATGCGACCTTTTACCCGGATATTGCCGTCGGGCCGTATCATGGCGAGATCGCCCGACCGGTAAAAACCGTCCGGGGTGAATGCACGGCGGTTTACCTCCGGTGCCCGGTAATATCCCCTTATGGTATAGGGCCCGCGCACCAGCAACTCTCCCGTTTCTCCCGGCGGGACGTCATTGCCCTGCCTGTCGACGATGCGGATTTCATCATCCTTGCAAAGGGGGCGGCCCTGGGTATGGAGGACGACGTCATCCGGATCATCCGGCCGCGTATAGCAGAGCAGTCCCTCGGCCATGCCGAATACCTGCTGCAGGCGGCAGCCTAATGCCGGTTCGATGGCGGCCGCCAGGTCCGCGTCCAGGGGCGCCCCGCCCACCTGGAGGAGTTGAAGGCTGGACAGGTCGCTTGGATCCCACTCGCTTGCCTCAACCCAGAAATTGACAAGGGCCGGAACAAGGGCGGTAACCGTTACACGTTCCTGTTCGATCAACGGAAACGCTTCATCGTAACTGGTGGTCCGGGACAAGACGACGCGCCCGCCGGCAAAAAGCGTGCCCAGGATGCCGGGGCATGCGAAGGGAAAATTGTGGGCGGCCGGAAGGACGGCTAAATATACGCTGTTTTCGTCGAGCTTGCATCGTTGGGCGGATGCCAAGACATTGTAGGCGTAATCGGTATGGGTGCGCGGAATCAGCTTGGGGGTCCCGGTGGTTCCCCCGGACAGCAAAAGCAGGGCCGTATCCAGGTAATGGGGGCCGTCGATCGTTTCCGGGGGGCGTCTTAAACTGTCCAGGGTGACGGCGTCGGTTTGGGATTCGTCATCGATGATGATATGTTCGATACAGGAATGGCGGGATGCAATTTTGCGGGCAAGGGCTTGAAAATCGAATCCCAAAAAACGGCCCGTCGTGATATAGGCGGAAGGTTCGGCCAACGCGCACAACCCATCGATGTCGGCTTCCCGGCTGGCGGGCATGGTGAGAATGGGAATCGCGCCCACGCGGAACAAGGCAAAGCAGGACGCTACATATTCGATGTTGTTCGGCAGTTGCACCAGAACGCGGTCCCCCTTTTTGATCCCCAAATGGATAAAACCCGCGGCGAGTTCATCCGCCGTTATGTCGAGATCCGTGTAGGAGACGCGACGGCCGTCCCCTACGAGTACGATCCGGTTGCCGAAAAGCTGTGCGCGGCTTTTTAAGTACTCGCCGAGGGTGTTGGGCTGCCAATACCCTTTTTGCTCGTAGTCGACTTCCGGTTGTTCCGGTTTTAGTTGGCTTGGTTTTAGTTGGTTTGTTATGCGCTCTCCCATATTTCCTCCTGTATCGTGTCGCAAGTTTCCGACGATTTCCGGATGCAGCCATGCACTTTTCGGATGGTCTCCATGCAGTGGGCAAACTGATCCGGATACAGGGACTGGGGACCGTCGCTCCAAGCGAGGTCCGGATCATGATGAACTTCGATCATCAACCCGTCTGCACCGCCCGCGGTAGCGGCTAAGGCAAGGTGGGCTACGAATTCCCGTACACCGGCGGCATGGCTGGGATCAGCGATAATCGGCAGGTGGCTTTCTTTTTTTGCAGCCGGTATAACGGCAAGATCCATGGTGTTCCGGGAGTGGGTAACGAAGGTGCGCACCCCCCTTTCGCAGAGAACCACTTGCGCATTTCCGCCAATCATAATGTATTCAGCGGCCATGAGCCATTCCTTGAGGGTTGCCGACATGGCCCGTTTCAACAAGATGGGTTTGCCGGATCTGCCTGCGCGCTTCAGCAAACTGAAATTGCGCATATTGCGGGTCCCGATCTGCACCATATCGGCATAGGCTTCCACCATATCGAAGGTTTCGGCGTCCATTACTTCAGTAACCACGGGAAGCCCGGTTTCTTCCCTTACCCGGGCCAGGATTTTCAACCCTTCCTCGCCGAGTCCCTGGAACGAATAGGGAGATGTTCTTGGTTTGAAAGCGCCGCCGCGAAAGATCTCAGCCCCCGCCTTTTTGACGGACCGGGCGATCGTGAGGGCCTGAAGCTCGCTTTCGATCGCACATGGTCCTGCGATTACCGGCATCCCGGATCCTCCGAAAGTAACGCCTCCCACCTTTATCCGGCTGTTTTCCTTTTTCACTTCCCGGCTGGCCAATTTATACGGTTTTGTTACGTCGATAACATCGGCTACGTCGGCCAACTTTTTTAAATGAGCGGTGTCGAACGATTTCTCCCGGCGCAGTATGCTGATGGATAGATGCTCTCCATCGGTAATGGGTTGGGGTTCGCCCCCTTGTTGTTTTACGATATTGAGTACGTTTTGAACACTGGCCTCCGCCGCGCCTTTTTTCATGACGACTAGCATTGTCTTGCTCCCCTAAAGGATGTTTGAATAGTTAGTGTCCATCTGGAAATAGGACAATTGGTTCGATTTCAGAGAAAGCGAAAATTTTAACCACTTTGAATACATTGGGTATTTCGAGGATTAAAATATGAACCTGATGAAGAAACCGGGAAAATTGCCCATTTCCGGATGGACACTATTTATGCGCTCGGCATGGAATTGACCACTTCCAGCCCCACCGCCACGCGCATGCTCCTGTCCAGCAATTCAACCTGGATCATGGCCTTTCGTTTTCGTTTGTCGATATATAATATTCTGCCGGCCAGATCCTTCAGGGGGCCGCTCTCAATGACAACCGTCTGATCCTTGCACAATGTCGCGATGGATGTTTTTATCAAACCCGCGGGCCCGGCGATTTTCAGCAATAAAGCCATCTCAGGCTTTTTGACCATGGCAAATCGACGATCGAACAATAGCGGGTTCAGTTGATCTTTCAAGTGAGAATTTTGAATAATCGTCTGGATCGATTCAATTTCCCTGTGGATGAAAATGTAGCCGGGAAACAGGGGCCTTACAACCTTCTGGTAGACGCCTTTGAACCTGTAAAACAGTTCCCTGCAGGGGACGTAAAGGTTGTATCGGCTATTTGTCAGGTTCTCGATATCTTTTTTTATTTTTAATTCTTTACCGGATTGTGTCGAAAGCACATACCAGTTTTCGAAATCTACTTCCACAATGCTTCCTTCATCGGATATGTTCGTGTATAATAAGGATTTGTCTGCAAGAAAGGTCGCTTTTTTCCCGTCGCCTTCAATGACCGAAAATCGATTGTATCGATTTGAAAACCGGTTAAAAAGCGCAGTTCTCCTACTCACAGTTGAAAGGGAAGTGTGCCGAACGAAAGTCGGGTGGATCAAGCAAAAGCCGGTATACCCCTCTGCTCTTTGGACAGAACGGGGAACCTATGTGTCGGGCTGATTGGCGCCGCAGGAACAAGAAAGCGACAAGGTATACCTGTCGCCGGTCTTCCCCCCGGCTGCGTTTTTACTTAATGAAGCATCTTTTAAAATAGAGGAATAAGGCCTATCTAACATTATTATTAGTCCCAATCTATTTTCGGTGGTCTTAATACATACAAATCGATCCGATGTCAACCCTTATTTTTGAAATGTAAAAAAAGGCTTTTTTTCATATTCCCCAGAGCTTTCCCCACCTTGTTCTCCAATTTCATGGCGGCTCTTTCCCTATGTCGTTCCGGCCCCTTCGATCTTTTTGATTCCATAGTTGACGTTTGGCTCCTTTCGTCCGGCGCAATACTTTTGCGCCGTCCGCTCCCTGCTCCGGCAAAGGGACAATCTGGTGAGGGCCGCCTCGTTCCGCATTCAGCACATGCAGAAATCGCTCACCCAAATGTACGGACAACTCAACAACGTCTTAAGCGACATTGCCGGAGTGAGCGGTCTGGCCATCATCGACGACATTTAAACTGGCGGACGAGACCCGCATCAATCGGCCGGCCTCAGGGACGAAGGAATCAAGGCCGGAAAGGAGGTCGTCGCCAAGCCCTTGGTGGGCGACTATCGTCGGGAGCACCTTGTCACGCTTGGACAGGCGTTGCAGTTTTACCGCAACTACCGCCAGATGATCCTGAATTGCGACGCGGAAATCGAGGCGCATCTGGCGGAATTCGCCCCCCCAGGATCGACGTCGACGATCCGGCCCCGCCGGTTCCGAAGAAGAGAATCATCAGCCGTTCAAGGATGCGTTTCGCCATTGTGTCCTCCTGTCGCG
>CAZNLT010000166.1:0-13000 GCA_964573705.1 uncultured Desulfobacterales bacterium | reverse complement strand
CGCCGGGAATCACACCGTCTTTGACGATTTTCCGATCGTGGTAGACATCGTCGATGAAGAGATTCAGGGCGCGAATCCGCTGCTTCAGGCCCTTTTCGATCCAGTACCACTCCCGGGCCTCCACAATGCGGGGAATGATGTCGAAAGGCCAGATCTTTTCGGTGCCTTCGCCGCTGCCGTACACATTGAAGGTGATCCCGGAATCGAAAAGCGCCTGCTCGGCCGTCCGCTGACGTCGCTTCAACTCCCCGGAAGGAAGCGATTCGATCTTTTCCACCATCAGCCGGGTGCCGTCCCGCGGTTCCGCCGGCGATACAAACATCTCATCATAAAAAGGTCCGATATCATATCCGCTGAAACTCATTCATGCCCCTCCTGTCTCGAATGGAACCTGCACGGCGGTTGTGTAACACTCTTTTTCAGCCGTCCATAAATTATTTGCCGTATCATCAGGAAAATCAGATCAATCAGCTCAATCAGCTCAATCAGCTCAATCAGCTCACTGGGAAACGTCAGACATATAAAAGCAGCAAAAATCATACCCCGATTACCGATCCGATTCCCCCGGACCGACTTCGGTAACGGCGGATAAAACGGTGACGAAATATTATCCAGGATACCAGACACCTGCAAAAAAGCAAAATTAGACCTCGATTATATACAATTTTGTAACACTTCGCCTTTCCTCGACACGGCCGCAACTTCGAAGTCATTCACAATCCGCCGATTTCACGCCGGGGTATTCAACGGAATAGAACTTGCTTTTTAACCCGGAATCATATTAAAAATAGCGGATTCACTTAAACCCGCAACATCCGTTCTCATCGGCATCCCGGCCGAATCGGCGGGCATATTCATAAGGAGAGTTCATGTCCATTCGCGTGGCCGTCAATCACAAAACCCATTACACCTACGACCGGCTGGTGTCGCTGTCTCCCCATATATTCCGACTTAGACCGGCGGTTCATTGCCGAACCCCGATTGAAGCCTACTCCCTGACCATCCGCCCGGAAAACCATTTCATCAACTGGCAGCAGGACCCCTTCGGCAACTATCTGGCCCGGGTGGTGTTCCTGGAGCCGGCCAGGGAGCTGTATGTCGAGGTGGATCTGGTGGCCGACATGACGGTGATCAACCCCTTTGACTTTTTTATGGAGGAGTATGCCGAGAATTTCCCCTTTTCCTATACGCCGCAACTGAAAAAAGAGCTGATCCCCTATCTGGAAATCAAGGAGAACGGCCCGCTTCTTCAAAAATGGCTGTCCAAGATGGACCGGTCGGAAAAGCGGATGGTCGACTTTCTGGTCGAACTCAATCAGCAGCTCTGGAAAGACACCGCCTACACGGTTCGCCTGGAGGTCGGCATTCAGACCTGCGAGCAGACCCTCGAAAAGGGGTTGGGCTCCTGCCGGGACACCGGGTGGCTTCTGGTACAGATTCTGCGCCACCTGGGACTGGCGGCCCGGTTCGTATCCGGGTATCTGGTGCAGCTCACCGCCGACCTCAAATCCCTGGACGGCCCCTCCGGGCCGGAGTCCGATTTCACCGATCTTCATGCATGGGCCGAGGTCTACGTGCCCGGGGCCGGCTGGATCGGGCTCGACCCCACCTCGGGCCTCTTTGCCGGGGAAGGCCACATCCCCCTGGCCTGCACCCCCGATCCGGTCAGCGCCGCACCGGTGACCGGGGCCACCGACCGGTGCGAGGTGGCATTCAGCTTCGACAACTCGGTCCGCCGCATCCATGAGGACCCCCGGGTCACCAAACCCTATACCGACGCCCAATGGGATGCGGTCAACGCCCTGGGCGAACAGGTGGAGCAGGACCTGGTGAACGGAGACGTGCGGCTCTCCATGGGCGGAGAGCCCACCTTCGTCTCCATCGACGACATGGAATCTCCGGAATGGAACTTCGCCGCCGACGGAAAACTCAAGCGAAAGCTGGCCGGCGATCTGGTCCGACGAATTCACCGGACCTTCGGCCCCGACGGCATGCGCTATTACGGCCAGGGGAAATGGTATCCGGGCGAACCCCTGCCCCGCTGGAAACTGGGCTGTTTCTGGCGAAAAGACGGCGCCCCGCTCTGGAAAAACACCGAACTGCTGGCGGATGAAACCCGGGATTACGGGTACGAGGTCCCGGAGGCGAAAGAATTCGCCGAACACCTTGCCCGGCAGCTGTCCCTCTCCCCGGATTACCTTGTGCCGGGGTATGATGACCCCTTCTATCTTCTCTGGGCCGAAGGCAACCTGCCCGCCGACATCGATCCTTTGAAGGCGAATCTCAAGGATCCCCTCGAACGGCGGCGGCTGGCGCGAATTCTGTCCGGAGACCCCGCCGCGCCGGCCGGGTTTGCTCTGCCCCTTCGGTGGGACTTTAAACGGGAAGGATGGCAGAGCAGCCCCTGGGAGTTCCGGCGGGGGTATATGTTTCTCACCCCCGGCGATTCCCCCATGGGGCTGCGGCTGCCGCTGGACGCCCTGCCTTGGACGGCTGAAGAAAAGCGGGCCCCGATGCCCGAGCGGTCTCAATTAAGTCCGTTTCCGCCCCTGCCCGACCTGCATCAAACGGTCGCCGAACGAGGCGCCGCAACCGGGACGGAAAAACCCGAACCGAAACGGCAGGATCATCTCCCCGAAAGCCGAGAAGAAGGGGCGGAAAATAAAGAGATCACCCACACCGCCCTGTGCGTGGAAGCCCGGGAAGGCCGCATCCATATCTTTATGCCGCCCACCGGTCTGCTGGAACAGTATCTGGACATCGTGGCCTCGGTGGAATCGACGGCCGAGGCCCTGAACATGCCGGTCATTTTAGAGGGATATGAACCGCCCCAGGACCCGCGCCTGGAAAAAATCCTGGTCACCCCGGACCCCGGGGTCATCGAGGTCAACATCCACCCGGCCAGGTCCTGGAAGGAGCTGGTGGACAACACCCTCACCCTGTATGAGGAGGCCCGGCTCTCCCGGCTGGCCACCGAAAAATTCATGGTGGACGGCCGGCATACCGGCACCGGCGGCGGCAATCATGTCACCATCGGCGGGCTCAAACCGGCGGACAGCCCGATTCTGCGGCGGCCCGACCTGCTTCGAAGCCTGATCACCTACTGGCAGCACCACCCCGGGCTCTCCTATCTCTTCTCCAGCCTCTTCATCGGGCCCACCAGCCAGGCCCCCCGGGTGGATGAAGGCCGCCACGAACAGCTGTATGAACTGGAAATCGCCTTTCGGGAGCTGGACCGGCATCAGGCGCCCCCGTTCTGGCTGGTGGACCGGCTGCTTCGGCATCTGCTGGTGGACATCACCGGCAACACCCATCGGGCCGAGTTCTGCATCGACAAGCTCTATTCCCCGGACAGCCTCAGCGGCCGGCAAGGGCTGGTGGAGTTCCGGGCGTTCGATATGCCGCCCCACGCCCGAATGAGTTTGGTTCAGATGCTTCTGCTTCGCACCCTCATCGCCCGGTTCTGGAAAGCGCCCTACCGGCGCCGGCTGGTCCGCTGGGGCACCGAGCTTCATGACCGGTTTCTGCTGCCCCACTATGTCCGGGCCGACCTGCGGGAGGTGACCCGGGAGCTTCAAGAGGCCGGATACCCTTTCCGCATGGAATGGCTCGCCCCTTTCTTTGAATTCCGGTTTCCCCGTTACGGAACGGTTCATATTCAAAACATTCGCATTGAACTTCGCATGGCCATCGAACCCTGGCATGTGCTGGGGGAAGAGGTCACCCGCTCCGGAACCAGCCGGTTTGTCGATTCCTCGGTGGAGCGGCTCCAGATCAAAGCCGAAGGGCTCACCGACTCCCGATACGTGCTGGCCTGCAACGGCCGCCGGGTGCGGCTTCACAACACCGGCACCCACGGGGAATACGTAGGCGGGGTCCGGTACCGGGCCTGGCAGCCGCCGTCGGCCCTGCATCCCACCATCGGGGTCCATTCTCCGCTGGTCTTCGATGTCATCGACACCTGGAACGGCCGGTCGGTGGGCGGATGCACCTATTTCGTGAGCCATCCCGGCGGCCGCAGCTACGACACCTTTCCGGTCAACGCCTATGAAGCCGAGGCCCGACGGGTCACGCGGTTCCGGAGCCACGGCCATACCCCGGGGGTGATGCAGCCGCCGCCCGAAGCCATGGCTCAGGGCCGGTTCCTGCCGGAGGGGCATCCCCCCGGCCCCATGGCGCCGCCGCCCGAGGACACCAACCCGGAGTACCCGTACACCCTGGATCTTCGACGATGATCTTCGGCGATCAAGACAGGAGATACCGGCCATGACCGCCCCACCGATCGCTGAAATGAATCCGCCCGGCGCTGCGGACCGGCCCGGCATGTGCAACACCTATTCCCGGCTGCCCGGGGCCTACGATGAAATGTGGGATGAACAGGGCCGAGTGCGCCGCCACTGGGAGCCCTATATCCGCGCCATTGAAGCCATGGGATGCGACGAACTGGGGAGAAACCACCAGGAAGTGTTGCGCATGCTTCGTGAAAACGGAATCACCTACAACATTCACGGAGATCCCCACGGGGTGCATCGAAAATGGACTCTGGATGCCATCCCCCTCGTTCTGGGAAGAGAAGACTGGGCCGCGGTGGAATCCGGGCTGGACCAGCGGGCCCGACTGCTGGATCTCATTCTGGGGGACCTCTACGGGAACCGGACCCTGATCAAAGAGGGCATTCTGCCGCTGGATCTGATCTACCGCCATGACGGGTTCATTCGTCAATGCGACGGGATTCGGCTGGAGGGCGCCCATCAGCTGCTCATCTACGGTGCGGACCTCGTCCGGGGGCCGGACCAGCGCCTCTGGGTCCTGGCCGACCATACCCGAAACCCCACCGGCATCGGGTATGCCCTGGAAAACCGGACCGCCATGGCCCATGTATTCCCGGGCCTGTTTCGGGAGTGCAAGGTCACCCGACTTTCCAATTTCTTTCGCGATCTGCGCTCGGAACTGGCCGCCGTCGCGCCCCACCGAAAAGAGAACCCCCGCATCGTGATCCTTTCCCCGGGGCCGGGCGAAGACACCTATTTCGAGCATGCCTATCTGGCCGCCTATCTCGGGTATACTCTGGTGCAGGGAGAAGACCTGACGGTGCGGGACGGGTTTGTCTGGCTCAAATCCCTGGAAGGATTGCAGCTGGTGGATGTCGTCCTGCGCCGGGTGGACGACCATCTCTGCGATCCGCTGGAACTGCGTCAGGACTCCCGCTTCGGGGTAGCCGGGCTGCTGGAGGCGGTCCGCCGTGAGAACGTGGTGCTGGCCAATCCGCCGGGCGCCGGCATTCTGGAAAACGCCGGGCTGAGCGCCTTTCTTCCTCGAATCGCCCGTCATTTTTTGGATCAGGACCTGATCCTGCCCTCACCGCCCACCTGGTGGTGCGGTCGGGAGCCGGGGATGAGTTATGTTCTGGAACACCTGAATTCTCTGATCATCAAGCCCATCCACCGGGATGAACGACCCCGGACCGTGTTCGGCCCCCTGCTCAGCAAAACCGAACGCCGCACTTGGCGGGAGCAAATCCGGTCCCGGCCCCACCGGTATATCGGCCAGGAAATGGTCGATTTTTCCACCGCCCCGATCCTGTCGGAAAATCGCCTCACGCCCCGGCATGCGGTGCTGAGGACCTTTCTGATCGCCCGGGAGGAAGGGTACGCCGTGATGCCCGGCGGTATCGCCCGAAGCGCCTCGACCCGATCCAATGCGGCCGTCTTCGGAGAAACCGGCGGCGCCCTCAAAGACACCTGGGTGATCGCGGCCAAGCCCCAACACCATGTCAGCCTATGGCTTCAGACCAGCCGCCTCGACCGCACCCTCAAAAGCAGCTCCATTCTGCCCAGCCGGGCCGCGGAAAACCTGTTCTGGGTGGGCCGGTATGCGGAGCGAAGCGAGGCCATCGCCCGAATGCTTCGGACCACCCTGCACCATTACAGCGAAAGCGACCGATTCGGGGACGAAGCCGACGCCGCCTGCCTGAATCAGCTGACCCGGGCCTTGAACCTGATCGTTTTTCCGCGCAAACCGCACCGGGATTCGGCCGGAAAACCGATTCCCGTTCAACCGGAAGCGGACCTGGCCGCTGTGATTCAGGACGCCAAACATCCCGGCAGCCTCTCCTCAACCCTTCAGTTCACCCTGAACGCCGCCTATGCGGTGCGGGACCGGTGGTCCACCGACACCTGGCGGGTGGTCAACGACATCGAGGAGCACTGGACCGCTTTACAGAATCTGCCCGGATTCAACCCGCGATACATCATCGATAACCTCGACCGGCTCATCACCGATCTGATGGCCCTGGCCGGTCTGTCCATGGAGAGCATGTCCAGGGAGCCGGGATGGATGCTGCTGGACATCGGCCGGCGGATCGAACGGGCCCTCATGTTCATCGATTTTTTCCGGCAGACCCTGGTCCGGCGCCATGATACGCCGCTGGCCCATCTGATGCTGGAGGCGGTCCTGATCACCACCGAGAACATCATCACCTACCGCCGGCGGTACCGCTCTTATCTGGAACCGGCCACCGTGCTGGATCTGGTGCTGATGGATGAAAACAATCCCCGGGCCCTGATGTACCAGCTGGTCCGGCTTCGGGAGCATATTCAGGACCTGCCCCGGGAGTCGGTGGGCCATCAGCTCAGCGAAGAGCAGCAGCTGGCCCTCAAGGCATACACCCGCCTGCGGCTGTCCAACACCGCTTCCCTTGCCCGGGTGATGGAAAAAACCGGCCTGTACCAAAAGCTGGACGGGTTGCTGGTCAGCCTTCGAAACCTCCTGATTCGAATTTCGGACGCCCTGTCCAAGACCTATTTCAGTCATACCCAGGAAGCTCAGCACCTGGTCTCAAAACCGTCGGAGCCGGTGGAATGAACTACCGCGTCATCCACCAGACCCGGTATCTGTACAGCGAACTGGTGAGCCTCTGCCAGAACGAGGTCAAACTCCTGCCTCGGGATCTGGACCGCCAGCAGTGCGCCGGCAGCCGGGTAGTGGTGGACCCGCCGCCGTCGGCCTTTCGGGAGCGGATCGATTTTTTCGGCAACCGGGTCTGCTATTTTTCCATTCAGCAGCTTCACCGGCAGCTCACGGTAACGGTCTCCAGCCATGTGCGGATCACGCCCCCGGAAGCGGCGCCTCTGCCCGGCGCCGGTCAGCCCTGGGAAAAAGCGAGGGATGCACTCCGCAGGCCGTCCTCCCCCGACATCATCGAAGCCGGCCAGTTCACCCTCGATTCTCCCCTCATCGCCGTCACCGACGACCTGAGAGACTACGCCGAAGCCTCCTTTTGCCCGGGACGCCCGCTTCCGGAAGCGGTCAATGAATTAATGGTCCGCATTAATCGGGATTTCGAGTTTGTACCCGGGTTCACCACCATCGCCACGCCGCTCTCCCATGTGCTCGAACACAAACGGGGCGTCTGCCAGGATTTCGCCCAGGTGGCCATCGGCTGTCTGCGCTCCCTGGGCCTGGCGGCCCGGTACGTGAGCGGATACATCGAAACCCTGCCCCCGCCCGGAAAAGAGCGCCTCAAGGGCGCGGATGTCTCCCACGCCTGGTTTTCGGCTTTCATCCCCGAGGTCGGCTGGGTCGATTTCGATCCGACCAACAACATCATTCCCCGGGACCAGCACATCACGACCGCCTGGGGCCGGGATTACGCCGATGTCTCCCCCCTGAAGGGAATCATCTTCAGCGGCGGCACCCATCAACTCACCGTCTCGGTGGATGTGGAACGGCTCCCTGAGACGGAAACCGGTACGGTCCCCCTGAACGCATGACCTGGTTTACCCTTCCCCTCGCATTTTTTCTCGACCTGGTTTTCGGCGACCCGCAATTTCGCCACCACCCCATTCGGTTCATGGGAAAGGCCATCGAGATATTCGAACCCCGATTTCGTCGCCTGTCGAAAAGTTTGCCGATCGGCCTGACGACCGCAGGCGGCCTGTTTGCGGTCACCCTGATTCTGATGACCTGGGGAACGGCCGAAGGGGTGCTGAACCTGACCCGGCGAATCCATTCCGGGGTCGGCATCGGCCTGGAGGTGCTGATGATCTATTTTTGCATCTCCGCCAAAGCGCTGGAATCGGCAGCCATGGAAATCCACGGCATCCTGGTGGAAGGCGATCTGAAACGGGCCAAGGAAAAACTTTCTCTGATCGTGGGACGGGACGTGCGGAACTTATCCAAAGAAGGGGTGGCCCGGGCCGCGGTGGAAACGGTGGCCGAAAACCTGGTGGACGGGGTCATCGCCCCGCTCTTTTTTGCGGCCCTCGGGGGCGGGCCCCTGGCAATGGCCTACAAAATGGTCAACACCCTCGATTCCATGGTGGGCTACAAAAACGACCTATACCGGGAATTCGGCGCCGCAGCCGCCCGCATCGACGATGCCGCCAATTTTATTCCGGCCCGGCTCTCCGTCCCGGTCATCGCGCTGGGAGCCCAAATCCTGGCCCGAAAAGGCCGATCCGCCTGGACCACCGCCCGGCGTGAAGGGCGACGCCACACCAGCCCCAACGCCGGTTTTCCCGAAGCGGCTTTTGCCGGCACTTTGCGCATTCGCCTCGGCGGCCCCAACATCTATCATGGAAAAAGGGTCCACAAACCCTATATCGGCATTCGGTTGGGCGCGGTGAAAATCTCAGATGTTCCCAAAGCATGTGACCTGATGATCCTCGCCTCCCTTTTGTGGGTAGTCTTGATATGGATGATTTCCTTGTTCATTTCTCTGGTATTTGGTTAACCCCCTGAATCTGTGAATCCATAACTCATTCTGCTGAAATGATCGATCCAAACTGCTTTCCCCCGCTTCCGAAATCCTACAAGGACGCTTATCCCTTCACCCTCGCCACCACCTCCTTCATCTATCCAGATCTTTACGCTCCCAACGTACGGATGCTCGGCCCTTTTGTAGATGAAATCGAACTTCTTTTTTTCGACAGCACCTATTCAGGGAGCCTGCCTTCGGAAGACCAGATCGAGGAACTGGCCTGGTTGGCCGAAAAATTTGATTTAACCTACAATATTCACCTTCCGACCGACGTTTCTCTGACGGCTCAGAATCGGCGGGGCAGAGCCACAGCGGTCGATAATATCAAAAAGGTTTTGGAACTGACCCGATGGCTTCATCCTACCGCAACGGTGCTTCATCTGCCGATGGAGAAGGGGCTGACCAACGGTGAGATGAATTCCTGGTTATGCCGGACGAGGGAAAGGATGGCCGAGATTCACGTGGTGAGTGCCGATTCCCATAAGATTGCGGTGGAAACCCTGAATTATCCTCTGGAGTGGGCCATGCCGATCGTGGAGGAATTCGATCTGGCCATCTGCATGGACATCGGCCATCTTTTGCTTTACGGATTCGACCCGGCGGCTTTTTTTGAGCGCCACGCCGAGCGAATCGTGATCATTCACCTCCATGGGGTTCGAGACGGAAAAGACCACCTCGCCTTGACCCATCTGGACGAAAGTCAATCCAAGATGATCATCGAGATTCTGAGCCGGTTCACCGGGGTTGTCTCCCTGGAAGTTTTTTCGTATAGAAATCTTGTGCTTTCTTTGGACCATTTGGCACATTACTGGCCACGATACGGAGGAAATTCATGATCCTGGTTGCGGACAATCTCACAATTACCAATCCCATCGTCGAGATGGCGATCCAAAACATGAACCCGGAGCCGATTCTGGGGCTGGTTTCCCGCTGTACGGCGGCCGGTGCGGAGGCGATCGACATCAATTCCGGACCGTTGACCCGGGACCCCGACCGGCGAATGCGGTTTCTGGTGGAGGCGGTCCAGTCGGACACCGAACTGCCGATTCTGCTGGACACTACCAATCCCGAGGCCTTGAAAGCAGGGCTTGAAGCCGCCCGGGGTAAAACCATCATCAACGGCTTTTCCCTGGAGCCGGCCAAGCTGGAATCCATTCTGCCCCTGGCCCTCCGGTTTGATGCGGACATCATCGGCTATCTTCTCTACCCCGACAGCCAGGTGCCGATCGATGAAGCAGAGCGGCTCAACATTGCGGTGGAGCTCTTCGGTGCTTTTCAGCAGACGGGATTGCCGGAAGACCGGCTGATCATCGACCCGGTGATCGCGCCGCTGATGTGGGGAAACGGCCATCAGCAGGATATGGCCATTTTGTCGGTCCTGCGAAACCTCCCCGACCTGCTGGGATTCCCGGTCCGGACCATTGCCGGCATCTCCAATCTGATCACCGGCCCGGGATCCAAAGACCGGAAGCGGCTGATGGAAGCGGCCTATCTCCCCATGCTCGCCGCTTCCGGACTGACCTACGGGATTCTGAATGTGTTTCACACCGAATCGATGCGGGTCGCCCGGGCCTGCAACGCCTTGATGGATCCCAAGATTTTTACCTGGGAAGGGCTTTCCGACCCTATTTCTTCTTGATTTTCTCTCCGATATCCTCGAATTTTCTGTTCATAGCCAGGGTCGCAGCAGCGATATCTTCAAGGATTTCACTCACCCCTTCGAGCTGGTGATTCCGTGCCTTCTCCGCCCATTCCCGGTAGGATTTGGCGTGGTCGGTATTGTGCGAAAGCCAGTGGTCGATCAGTTTGGTCATTTTCTCTTCAAAGCTCAAAGTGCCGCCCGGTGTTTCTTCATGGGAATGATCGTGGTCATGGTGATGGTGATGGCTCATTTTTTTCTCCTTTTATTATGAGATATTTACGGAAGAAACTTCCGCTTTTTCCAGGACGCCCTTTTTTCCCAGTTTACCACATAAATAAAAGCCCCTGCAACGACCGAAGTGATCTCTCGAATTTTCACTCTCAAAAAGAACCTATTCCATTTGCTCCGTCAAGATCCCACTTGACCTGACCCTCAGGGCATGAAAAAAATATACCGATATTTGGATTCGGCAGGATGAAGTTGTCCATCCCCACGACTAAGGGATGTCTGACTGTATATTGGAAGACCGGTGAAATCCTGCCGGCCGATACGGCTGAAAACCCGCCGGGAAATCCGCTGATGCAGAAAGGCTGGGGAATCGCTGAAACAAAAAAGGAGATACTTATGAATAAAACCGAACGGGTCGACCGGGTGCTGGACGGAAAGCGGGCGAACCCCAGGCCACCCATGACGCCCTGGAGGTGATCACCGACAACCTGATCGCTTATTGCAAGCGGAGCCTTTCGATCGGCACCGCCGGGATTTTCATGTCGATCTTCGCCGGACGGGAGCTGATCTCTCATGAACACTTTCTGGAATTCGTCAAGCCCCCCGGAGCCGTTCAGGCCATCGTGGAGACCGCACGAAACTCGTCAATCGATTAAAAAAGAGACGTACCGATAAAAAGTCACCACCACCTTTCACAACCGTATCGTCCTGGCATTCGACTTCGACGAAACCCTGGCGCCGCCGACCACGGAACCGGTCGTCGAATTCTGCGGGTATGACCCGGAATCCTTCAACGATACCTATGTCAGACCCCTGATCGAAGATCTATTTCGGGAAAAGCATATCGACTAAAGAACCGTGCTTTTCTTTGACGGAGCAGAGGTGATTTCCAAATGTCATTCATTCGAAAAAAGGCCGCAGCAGGACTCCAAATAGGCGACGCCTTTACCGTCACCCGAACCTTCACCGAAGCGGATACGAGGGCATTCGCCGATATCAGCCGGGATTACAACCCGGTCCATTTCGATGATCGGTTTGCAGCGGTCAAACGTTTTCGCGGTCGAATCTGCCACGGACTTCTGGTCGCCTCTCTCCTTACCGAGATTGGAGGACAAATCGGATGGTTGGCCTCGGGTATGCGCTTTCGATTCAGAAAACCGGTCTATTTTGGCGACACGGTCGCCTGCCGATTCACCCTGACGCAATTGGACGACCGGAATCGGGCCGAAGCCGAGGCCGTGTTCAAAAATCAACAGGGAGAGGTGGTTCTGGAAGCCTCCCTGTCCGGGATCCTTCCGGGTCCTTCCGAAAAAGAAGTGGTCGGGTGCATGATGGCGGAAGGAGACCCCACCAACCCCCTCTCCTGAATTATCAGCAAAACATCAGCCCTCCCCATAACGGACAGAAGCGTATGGCCAAACAGAGCGCCGGTATTCTGATGTACCGATTCCGGAAAAAGATACTGAAGGTGTTCCTGGTGCATCCCGGAGGTCCCTTCTGGAAGAACAAGGATGAGGGGGCATGGTCCATTCCCAAGGGAGAATTCCCGGACACCGAGGATCCCCTGAACGCCGCCAAACGAGAATTTGAGGAGGAGACCGGATTTCAACTCAAAGGACGATTTATCGAATTGGAATCACTGCGGCAGTCGAGCCGGAAGGTGGTTCATGCCTGGGCTGTTGAAGGCGATATCGACCCCGAGGAGGTCGTCAGCAATACGTTCGAAATGGAATGGCCCCCAAAATCGGGGAAAACCGAAGCGTTTCCGGAGGTGGACCGGGCTGCATGGTATTCCGCCGCCGAAGCCCGAAAAAAACTCCACAAGGGCCAGGCGGCCTTCATCACCCGTCTGCTGAAGAAGCTGAACATCGGACCCGCTGAATCATGAAATAAAAGCATTTTCCTGCTTGACACTTCCATCGGAAATTCTTATCTTTTACCATGCGATTTAGTCCGGCTAATATTACGGACGGTTTCAACTAAAGGCTTGTTCCATGTCATCGTGGCAACCTGAAGTTTGGAGCTAATTAAAAAATGAAAGGAGGTTGGCACAATGGCAGAAGGAACAGTCAAATGGTTCGACGACAAAAAAGGCTTCGGCTTCATTGAACGTGAAGACGGCAGCGGCGATATATTCGTCCACCATTCCGCGATCAATTCAACCGGTTTCAGGTCCCTCAGCGAAGGGGACCGGGTGTCCTTTGAGGTAAAACAGGGGCCGAAGGGACCAGCGGCGGACAACGTCACCAAGATCTAACGATCCCGATAACGTATCCGTTAAAATATGAAAGGCATCTCTGGTTCATGAGATGCCTTTTTTTGTCTAAAACGACAGCTGAAAAGCATACAGGCCGATCAGGATCGCCCCC
>CAZNLT010000165.1:0-13009 GCA_964573705.1 uncultured Desulfobacterales bacterium | reverse complement strand
TCATGGTTGACCGGCCGATCCAGGGACCGGCCGTCCATGATGATCTCGTAGTTGAAGGTGAGCACCGGGGGCTGACCCTTTTGGACGGTCTCCAGGTACTGGTTTCCCCGCTTGCGCAGGATATCCAGAAACAGCACGGACCGCTGCACGAAGTCGGTCCAGTATTCGACGGCGTCCCGGACCGGGCCGGTCAATGCGGATTCCGGTTCGGGGATTGATCTGGGGCTCATGGGGTCTCTCCGTTGGGTTGGGGATCGGCCTGGTTGGAAGGCCGACCCAGGTCGATGATGGCTTGTCGATAGCGGTTGGACAAAGTCTGCATGTATTCGGAATCCATCGGTCCCTTCCAGGTCACAACCTCATGAAAGCGTTTCGGGATGCGGACCGTTGCCGGGTCGTAGCCGGTGGCCAGGCGGGTTTGCCAGCGAAGGCGCTGAATCCGGCGGCCGGTCTCGTCGATGGAATCGGCCAGTGCGGTATACCCGAGGGTCCCGAGGCATTCGGCCAATAGGTCTTTTTTGTAGACGCCGCGGGCAAACAGACAGGAAACCATGGAGGTCAGAAAGGCCCGCTCGGCCTCATCCTTCACCAGAAAACCAATGGCCGCTTCCGGGTCTTTTTCTTCGTGGACCTGATCGTAGGAATAGCCCCCGGAATCCAAATGGGAATGGCGCAGGCCGTGGGATTGGGCCGTGAAAAAGACCTCTCCCGTGGCGTAGCCGGCCATTTCCTGGCCCAGTACGCAGGCGAAATCGGCTCCGCCGTAGTGGTCGGCGGCTTTGAGGGCGCCCTGGCTAAGAAGCTTGTAGAAATCATTGGCGCCGGCGCCCAGATGATGCACCGCTTCGGCGTAAGGCTTCACGTCTCCGAACACCAGGGGGGCGAGGGTCTCTTTCTCGGAGAGAATGCCTTTTTCAGCGGCCTCGGTGGCCCAGGCCAAAGCCACCCCCGCGGACATGACATCCAGCCCCACCTTTTCGACCTCGTCCAGAAGAGAGAGCACCTGAAACTTGTCGGTGATCCCGAGCATGCTGCCCACGGCGAAAATCGGTTCGTAGTCGTAGTTGACCTGCCGATAGAGAAAATGGTGGGCATCATCGAACTGCTCCCGCACGAATCCGATGTGAATGCACCCGACCGGGCACCCGGCGCAGGCGGTGTTGCGAAGCAGGGTGTCGTCGGCAAATGCCTCGCCCGAAATTCCCGAAACCGCCGGATCGGTGGACTGCTTGAGGTTCCGCCAGGGCAGGCATTTGAGCTCGTTCAACGCTTCCAGGTTCACCGGTGTGCCGAGATTATGATATTTGGACATCATGTCGGTGGCGGTCATCTTTTCGTAGACCGATTGAAAAAGCCTGGGATAGGCTTTGGACTCGGGCAGATCGAAGGTTTCGGTCCCTTGAATGATGATCGCCTTAAGGTTTTTGGACCCCATCGCCCCGCCCCCGCCCATGCGGCCGAAATGGCGGTAGGTGTCGACATTGATGCAGGCCATGGGCGACCCGTTTTCACCGGCCGGGCCGATGCGCAGAATGGACCGGTGGCCGGAGCCGGGAAACATTCGGCGAAGGCGTTTGCCGACCCGTTGCACATCGAGTCCCCACAGGTAATGGGCGTCTTTGATCTCCAGGTGCCGCCCGCCCACCGCCAGGCAGCTGGGCCGGGGGGCTTTCCCGGTGATCACCAGGGCGTCCAGGTCGCAGAATCGAAGGGCCAGGGCCGACCGGCCCCCCGCATGGCTTTCGGAGTACTGGTCGTGGTAGGGGGATTTGAAGGCGCAGACCGTCTTGCTCATCAGTGGAAAATACCCGGTGAGCGGACCGACGGCGAAGATCAGGGGCTGAACCGGGTCGGTCCAGGGCTGGTCCGGAAGACCGTACCGGTTGAACAGGTGCGCTCCCAGGCCGCTGCCGCCGACCACGGTATTTCGCCCGTCCACCTCTTCGATGGTTCCCCGACCGGAGGCCAGGTCCACCCTCATGACTCTGAAATGGTCTCGAATCATGGGGTCGCCTCCTTAGCCGGGGATGTCTTTTCCGGGTCTGCTTGCGTTTCCCGCGGCGAAGGGCGCATCTCCAGACAATCATGCGGACAAAATGGGACACACCGCCCGCAGTGGATGCAGACGAACGGCTCGGTGTCATGGTCGAGGTAGACCGCGTCCACCGGGCAGGCGGCGGCGCATTCCCCGCACCGAATGCAGAGCTTCTTTTTAACGATGACCCCGCCGCCCTTGCGCTGGGAAAAGGCCCCGGTGGGGCAGGCCTCGGCGCAGGGGGCCGGGTTGCAGGCCAGACAGATCTTGGACTCGAAGCCGGTGGACATTCCGCCCGACGAAATAATGCGGATGCCGGCCGCCAGCCACGACAGTTTTTTATACACCTGCCGGGCGCAGGCCAGGGAGCACGAGTTGCACCCGATGCACCGCTCCATTCGGGGTGTGGTGAGTATTTTCATGAAGGATAACTTCTGATTTCCTTTTTTTCGATTCGGTTGACTTCTCATTCGGTCCGGAAACCGTCTGATCTACTCGTGGCAGCTTTCCGCCTTGGTTTTGATAGCCTTCAGCATCTGCCGGGTCAGCCGGTGAAGCCGGATCGGAATGAGGGCGAGCCAGCTCGCCCAGAACATGGGGCCGCCGAATTCTTCGATGCTGGTGAGAATGACTTTGTCGTTTTTTTCCTCGAAGGTGAAGCTGTGCTCCGCATGCACCCCCCACCGGCTGCCGGCCCAGATCACCTCTTTTCCCGGGTCGCACTTGACGATCTTGGGCTCGATCTGAATCGGAATGCGATAGGGCCGCAACGTAAAGCGGAAGCAGGTCCCCAGGGCCATTTCATCGCCTTCGATCAAACAGCAGTTTTCGCAGACGGTATTCCAGCTCTCCCAGTCTTCCATTTCGGAAAACACCCGCCAGACCACCGGCAGCGGGGCATGAATGTCAATGGCTTCTCGAATGACCATAATCTATTTTTCCGTTGTCGGTGTCAACCGGGAATCCCGGTTGAACTCAAAACAGCCGATCGGCTCTTTCATGGATAATATGCTGATATTCGGCTTTCATCTCCTCCGTCAGAAAGCTGGTGTGAATCAACGGTTCCCATTTCGGCAGGGACGCCTGAAGTTCCTCGAGAACCCGCGCGCTTATTTTTTCAGAGAGCCCCAGTCGCTCACCTCCGAAATAGTCCACCAACACCTTGCGGGTGAGTTTGTTTTTTTTCCCCTGAATGGGAAGTGCGATCTCCTCCTGCGGTTGCCCCATCACGAGGGTCGTGTTAATGAGATCATAGCAGGGGGACAATTCCACCTTAGCTGATTTCGTCAGCAAGGAAAAGTTTTTCAGGTGCATGTCTTCATTTCCGACCAGGAAATTAAAGAGGGTCAACCTGAACAGAGAGCGCTTGTCGATGGCGGGGAAAGTGCTGAACCGATCCAAAACCCCGGCCACTTTTTCCATGGAGCCCTCGTATTTGGTTTCCCGATTCAGTTCCAGAAGCTGCGCGAAATCTTCTACGGGATGCCGTTTTTTACGGCTTCCCCGGTCGAATCGTTTGATGAAGTAAGTCATCGAGCCGTCTCGGCAGTAGATCAAGCCGTGAAACGGTACTTCGATGCCGGACGCTTCCGCCAGTCTCATGGTCAGGTCTTCATTCTCAGGAAGCCGGGGGTACATCGGATGCTGTGGTTTCAGAATATAGCGCCCGAAGGTATTCACCACGCGAAACGTTTTCTCTTTCAGGTCCAGCAAGGCGCTCAATTTCGGCTGCACCCCCTGGATCGACATTTTGCCGGATCGAATGGTGGACTCCCGAATCTGTTCTTCCGCCGTGTAAGGGAAATCATTCAACCGGGTCAGTTTCTGAGAAAGTTTTTTCAACCCCTGCTCTGAATATTTGCCCTCACAAGGCTGATAGGCGATGGGGCAAATCTTCATTCCATTTCTTTCACGGTGGCGGCTCCCACCAGGTCCGCCCCGACCGTGACCAGTTGACTGAAAAGGTCGTTTCGGTCGATTTTGGTCAGCCTGAGCATGGCTTCCAACATGAACCCTTCCGGCAGCAGCCCCTCGAAAAAAGGCGGGAAACGATCGAATTCATACACCCGCCGGCTGGTCGGCATGGTGAGGGATACGGGCAATCCCGCATAATCTTCATCGTAGATAAACCGATAGGCGACACCCCTGTGGATCTCTTCCAGGGTGCCGGCCCGTTTATCTTGGAAAAAGATTTCAGCCCGCCTCATGATTCCTCCTTTCGAATGCCTCCATCAGCGGGCTCACCATGACGAAGGCGATATTGAGGGCTTTCATGACCTTCAGGAGTGTATTCAGCCGGACCGAATCCTTGCCGTGTTCGATATCATAGATCACGGTTTTACCCACACCGGCGATTTCCGCCAGATCAATGCGGGAAAGCCCGCTCTGTTTTCGGTGAAACAGGATGGCTTCAGCGATGCGGGATGGATTGTCGGACGGGATTCTTGCCGCCATGGCAGTAAATTCCGTGTTGAACAAGAAGTTTTTACCCTGTGATTTGAAAATTTTGTAAAATTTACCGCCAAAACGGCAAAAAATCAAGTTTTTTTAATTCTCACATCAGGAGGAAAATGTCAAAGCGGTAAAAATACCGCCGTGGCGGTAAATTCCATTATGCTCCAGCGATCAGAAATGTTCGCAACGCCTCCACCAGATCTTTTTCCGGTCGGTCTCGAAAAACGCCGTAATCCGGACCCTGCTTCGGGTCCATTCCGCGAAGAAAAAGATAGAAAACCCCGCCGAAATGGTCTTCGTAGCGGTAGTTCGGGTCTCTGAGGGTCAGATATTGATGCAGGGCCAGGGTGTAGATGTGGTACTGGAGGAGGTAAAACGCTTCGGCGATGGTTCGGGATAGTTGTTCAGCCCGGTAGTGTTCAACGGTGTCTCCGAGGAAGTTGGATTTCCAGTCCACCAGGTAATACCGGCCTCGATATCGAAAGATGAGATCGATGAACCCCTTCATGAATCCTTTGACCGGTGAAAAATCGAGGCGTCCGATCTGTTTCGGAAAGGTCGACGGAAAACCGGGCCCGCCGTGTGCTTCAAACACCCGGCGGAGTCCGTCGGCCGATATGCGGCGAAGGGGGAAGTAAAACGCCATTTCATTGATCCGGTCGGCCATGGGGATTCGGGAGAGAACCGGTCCTTTCTTTTCATCGGTCAGCGGCGTATTCACCACCTTGGAAACCATCTCCCGGACCACCTCGGTCCATTTTTCCTTGAACCCGTAGCGGCGCAGGTTGCGTTGAATCACGTCCCGGGCGGCGGCATCCGCCGGGGATTTGAAATCGACCTCTTCCAGGATCTTATGGAGGCAGTTGCCCGCCTTGGCGCCGCGGGGAAAGGTGAAGATGGTTTC
Organism: uncultured Desulfobacterales bacterium; assembly: GCA_964573705.1. GTDB lineage: Bacteria > Desulfobacterota > Desulfobacteria > Desulfobacterales > Desulfococcaceae > JAABSQ01. The sequence goes on along the minus strand of CAZNLT010000165.1, from coordinate 7,616 downwards.
GGCATCGCGGTCGATCGGGAAAACCGGCTCCAAACCGCTGTCCGCTGCGGTCTCCGGTTTCAGGGGGAAGGCGTCGTAATCGGCCAGTTCGGGGCTGAGGCGGCGGCCGGAAACCAGAGACGAAAAGCTGGAGATTCGAAAATCCCGGGGAATATGGGCGGAAAACCGCCGGGGGTGCAATTCGGGTGTTTTCTCGGCATAGGGGGAATAGGGAATCCCGTTGGCTTTCGGCAGCGGGGTCACCGCCATACACCCGGGAGCGTGATCCCGAACCCTCTCCAACGCGATTTTCACATCGGCATCCGTCAGCTTGCTGAACCGATCCCCTGTTTCCGATACGATATCGGCGGCGGCATCGATATCCGACCCGTGAAAAAGATAGGCCGGCGCGGAATGCTCCGCCTTGTTGATGCGACCCCAGACAAAATAGCACCGGTTTCGGGCCCGGGTCAGGGCGACATAGAGCAGCCGCAGGTTTTCGGCAAGCATCTCCTTTTTTAAAAAACCCAGATGTCGGTCGAATTGATCCGATCCGAGATCGAAAGTAACCCGGCGGTCCGCGGCCTCGTCATGGAACAGCGCCGGTTGTCCCTTATCCGGGTCCCTGGTGGTCCACATCAGGGGGCAGAATACAATGGGGTATTCGAGCCCTTTGCTTTTGTGGACGGTCACCAGCTTGACCGCATTTTCGTCGTTCTCCAGCCGCAGGGGGTGTTCTTCTTCCCGCCGATCGGACTGATTCATTTGCTCGGTCAGCCATTTGATCAGGCCGGCCATGCCGATTTTTCGTTCGACATCCATCCGGTGAAGGATTTCTCCGAGCTGAAGCAGATTGGTGCAGCGCCGCTCCCCGTCCGCGAGCGCCATCAGCCGCTCCAGAACCGCTTCCCGGGAGAGAAAAAGCCGAAACATGCGGATGAAGCCCCGGATGTTCCAGAGGTGGTGATAGTCCCCGAACCGGGCCGGCCATTCCTCCCAGGCATTTTCATCCTGAGTCAAGGCATCCAGTTCATCCCCGGATACCCCCAGTATATCGGTGGCCAGGGCGGATCGGATCGCGGCCTCACTGCGGGGCTGAGCGATCCCGGCCAAAACCCGTTCCATCTCTCCGGCTTCCCGGGTATCGAAGATATCGCCGGTGCTGTGAATCCCGCTGGGAATTCCCAGCGGGAAAAGGGTGTCCCGCAGTTGACCCGCTTCGCGGTTGGTGCGGACCAGTACGGCGATATCGCCGGGCATCACCGGTCGGTCTCCGAGTGTTGCGCGGTCCCGACGGCCCAGATCGAGAAGGTTTGAAATCTCGGCGGCCACTGCGTCGAGGATCACATCCACCGCCGTTCCCTTGGCGAGGGCTTTTTTTCTTTCGCTCTCCGTCTGTCCGAAATTTTCCGCCTCGACCATCCAGACCTGAAGGGGCGGTTCGGTTTTCTTGTCGATGCGAAGCGATTCCTGATCGGGCCGATCTTCCGGAGCCTGCACCGGTGAAAAAGGGATCTCCTCGTAGACGAAGGCTCGGGGATGGCCTTCAAATACCGCGTTCACCGCCTGAATCAGGTCGGCCTGGGACCGCCAGTTGTACCCCAGGGTATAGGCCGCGTCCGGGTCCTGCTTGGCTCCCATGTAGGCGAAGACGTCGGCGCCCCGGAACCCGTATATGGCCTGTTTGGGGTCTCCGATGAGAAAGAGCACATGGCCGGGTGTATGAAAGACCGTTTTGAAGATGTCGTACTGAACCGGATCGGTGTCTTGAAACTCATCGATCAATGCGGCCCGGTAGCGTTCGCGAATCCTTTCCGCCAGGGCTTCGCCGCCTTCTCCGCGAAGGGCGTTCCGCAGGTTGTTCAGAAGGTCGTCAAAGGACTGGATATTGCTGGCCGCCTTCCGCTTTTTCATTTCCTGTCGGACATACCCGAAGAGTTCGATTTCAAGCGCCAGCAGATATCGGCGGAAGGCATCTGCTCGGGCCTGGTGTTTTGCTTGAAGGTCCTCACATAGCTCGAAAAAAGGATGGGAAGGCGGCGTCTGGCCTTTTCTGAGCGATTTGCTTTCATTTAAGCCTGAAGTGGTGAATTTTTCGAATTTGGCACACAGATCTGTTTGGGTATGATCCAATGAAAAAAACGCATTGAGAGTTTCTATCCAGTCCGGAATAGACTTTTTCGAGTAGCTGGTGCGATGAAGACCCTTATCCTCCATCAAAAGAGTTTTCACCGCCGTCCGTTCCTTTTCCCAGCAGGCTGCCGCGGCTTCGAAAGCCTCTTGATACGCCGTCTCCGCGGCCGCGGTATCCGGACGGTCTATTTCAGGAATAATGCGAATGTCGGCATGGGCCAGGGTCTGGTTCACCAGCGATATCAGGCCGGACGGGCTGGTTTTCGAGAGAACGTAGTCGACGAACAGGGGGGATGCGTCGTAAAAGTGGATGCGCCAGAAGTCTTTTACGATTTCCTCGATGAGTGAGCTCTGGTCGGTCACCAGTTCGGTATCGAAGAGAGAACCGCTTTCAAAGGCGCACTCGTGAAGCATTCGCTTGCAGAACCCGTGGATGGTAAAGATGGCCGCCTCGTCGAACCCCTGCAATGCCTCCCGAATGCGGCGAACGCAATCCTCGGTGGATACTGTCGATCCATCGCCCTTCTGGCCGCACTTTTCTACAAGTCCGGTTAAAAACGGGTCATCGGCGGGGTCTCCCTCAAAGGCGGCAAGCGCCTCGGCCAACCGGGACCGTATCCGGCCTTTGAGCTCTTCCGTGGCCGCTTCGGTAAAGGTGACCACCAGAATCCGGTGGACCTCGATGTTCTCCTCCAGAACCAGCCGAATGAAGAGCCCGGCGATGGTGTAGGTCTTTCCGGTGCCGGCGCTGGCTTCCAGAAGATTGGCGCCGGTGAGCGGACTCCGGAGCAGGTCAAACGGTTCGGGGGAATGGGAGGATTTGCTCATCGGTATACTCCGAAAGGGATGCGGTTAAACAGCTTCCGCATGATTCAGCAGGGGCTGAAATATCGCCAGGGCCAGTGTTTCGAATTCCGAATCGAGGGGGGAATCGAGATGCCTGAAACAGCGATGAAAATAGCCGTCGGCATTTTCTCCCGAAGTATTGTATTTGTCTTCCCATTTTGCTCGGGCCTTGGACAAGGCGATATCCGCCGGTTTTCCTGAGGTGACCACGCAATCCGCATACGCCCAGGCCGAAATCGGGAAAAACCGCAACGGATGCCGCAAGCCTTTCCAATAGAGTGTCAACAGGTCCAAAAGAATCTCTTCCGCATTTTCCACCGGCCGGTATTCACAGGTCTTATCCTTGCCGGCGATCAGGGTGGTGCGGGGATATCCCTCCACCGCGGCGGCGTTCATGGCCAGGTGAAGCAGCCATGCCCGAAGATGGTCCTTGGGCTTGACGGTGGCGAACCGGTACCGGACCATCTGCCCGGGGTGGATGCCGGGGATTCGGCCCGCCAGGCGAAAACCGTTCAGAAGCAGATCGATGTCTAGAGGTTCTTTGGGTGTGTCGGCCACATAGGATCGGATATTTTCGGCAAAACCGCCGGCCTCCCGGCAGCTTTTCAGGAAAAGACGCTCCCCGACCGCCCCGTGGGGCAGTTCACCCGAGGCGCGTTTAAGCGGGTAGAGTTCCGCCGGGTCCCGGCCGGTCAGGGCTTCCTTGACCAGAACCTCTTCCAGAAAATATTGATCCAGACCTCCGATATGAAAGGCCTCCTGTTCTTCAATGCGGGCATCTTCGGTTTCCAGGAAAAGATTCAGCCGCCGGTTCAGGAGAAATTTGGCCGGATGGGAGAAAAAGGAGATCAGGGTCTCCAGGCCGATGGTTTTCCACTCCGAATCCGGTTCTGAAAGCAGGCCGGTGATGAAAGGCTTCGGGGCCTCTCGGGGCGCGGTCAGGCGCCGGGCCGCCCGGCAGTTTTCGGTCGAGTAGCTGAAGAGGCGGGAAGCCTTTCCATTCAAAAAATAGGCGGGGCTGAACGCCTGAAGCCGGTGCTCGGTGATGAGCCGGTCTTGCAGCGGGTCCCCGTCTTTCCACCGGAAACCCCCCTGAATTCCATCGATCAGTTCGCTGACCACCACCGAAGGCGGAATGGCCGCGTTGTCCCGAACCGACCGGCCCACATAGGAGATATACAGTTTTTCCCGGGCCGAAAGGATCGATTCCAGAAAGAGATACCGGTCGTCGTTTCGCCGGGACCGGTCCCCGGGTTTGGGGTGCCGGGCCATGAGATCGAACCCGAGGGGCTTGGACCGGCGGGGATAGTCCTCGGAGTTGAGGCCCACCAGGCAGATGACCCGAAAGGGAATGGAGCGCATGGGCAGCATGGCGCAGAAGGTGATGCCGCCGGTGATGAATCCGAACCCGAAGGGGTCCTCCTGAAGCCGCTGGGACAGGTGGCTTTTGATGACCCGAATGTCCACCGGTTCCGAAAAGTCCCCTTGTTCCCCGGTTTCTTGCAGCTCGGCCAGCACATCCCGAAGGAACTGGAGTTCGGCTTCGGTTTCTTCATCGGCATGGAACAGGGCTTCGAGCAGACCGGCGAGACGATCGGACCAGCCCGAGAGGGAGGCGGGGCGGGTGAGGGTGTTCACCTGGTAAAAGAGGCGATCCGTGAATTCCAGAAAGTGCCCCAGAATATCGGTTTCGCCGCCTTCCACCGCGTCAAAGGGGGGAATGCCGTGGAAAGTACGCTCACTTCCGCCGGTCATGGCATAGCCCAGCAGCAGCCGGTCAAGACCGGCCCGCCAGGTGTTTTCGGGGGTCTCGGGCAGCCCCAGCCCGGCCCGGCTTTCGGCGTCCGCGCCCCACCGAATGCGGGTATCCCGGACCCAGTTTCGAATTCGGTCCAGGTCCGTCTCGGAGAGGTCGAATCTTTGAAACACCGACGGATTTTCCAGCACCGACAGCACCCGGGCCGCGCCGAACCGGCCCCCGGACAGGTCCAGCACCTTCAGAAACACATCGATGACCCGGCTTTCGGTGCGCATGGCCCGATCGGCGATGCTGAACGGGATGCGATGCGGGTCGTCGGCGGGCCGGTCGAAAACCGCCTGAATGTAGGGGCCGTAGGTTTCGATATCCGGGGTCATCGCCAGAATGTCCCGGGGGGCCAGGGCGGGGTCGGCCTCGAACAGGGCCAGAAGCTGATCGTGGAGGACCTCGACCTCCCGCATCGGGCTGTGGCAGACATGAATCCGGACCGACTCGTCCTCAGGGTCGACGACTTTACTCTCGGCCTGCTCCGAGGGCCGATTCCGCCGAAACAGGATGTCCGACTGAATGCAGGAGAGCAGGGTTTTTTCCCCGGGGTCTTGAAAGGCGTCGAACTCGTCGGTGTAAAAATCGGTGATCATGTCGAAGAAATCCCGGCCCTGCATCCCCATGGAGGTCAGCAGGCCGTTTTCTTCTCCCAGATAAAGCGCCGACTCGGACAATCCCTTTTCCCGGCCCCGCCGAAGGGCCTTCCGCCGTTCCCGGTTGGACAGAATATCCCCCCAGTAATCGGCGCAGGGGTTGAGCAGAAACAGGTGGACCGGACGGTGTTTGGAAATTTCATCCAGCACCTGAATGTGAAAAGGGGGCAGGGTGGTGATGCCGAAAACCGAAATCCGTTCGGGCAGTTGTTCGGCAACCGCCGGGTCGGTTCGAAGCCGGTCGAAGAGGATGCGGCCCAGGGCCGCCCGGTGGGGAAAATCGGTCTCGGCGGTCAAACGCCGCCACAGAACCGGCTGCCATCCGTCCTCCCGTTTACGCTCTTCCCAGGCGAAGATCATCTCGGGCCGAAAGACCAGGTACTGGTCGAAAAGATCGGCGATGCGAACCGCCAGTTGATACCGGCGAAGCCGGTCCTCGTCGTTTTGCAGGTAATTGCGGAGCGGCTCGAATTCGGGCCGGTCGAGCAGGGACGGCAGCAGCCGCATGATCTTCCAGGCCATCACCTCCCGATCAAAAGGGGAGGCTTCCGGCAGATCGCTCATCATCGACCGGAACACATCCTGATAAACAAAGGCATTGGGAAAAGGAAACCGCAGGTGGGCCGCAATGCCGTGCCGGCGGGACAGTTCCATGGCGATCCAGCGTTCCATCCCTTTGCTCTGGACCACGATGATCTCGGGGGCGAACGGGGATGCCGGAGGAGAGGCCAGGATTTGCGCCAAGGCTTCGATCAGCACCTCCAGTCGATTGCTGGTGTAAAGTTGAAAGCTTTTCATTGATTCACGATCCATGTTTCACAATGTACCACCTGCGAGCGGGTCGGGCAAGAAGATCCTTCACAAAGGCCGGTCCTGTTTCCGGTTCCGGCGGCCTCGGGAATAGCCGATCCGGTTGGCACAAAACTGGCATATTTTTATGATTATTCCCCGTCAGGGTTGAAGGGGTTCAGGGGATTTCAGGTGAATAGGCCTGAAATCCCTTCAATATTCAGGTTTCGACAGTGGGCGGACCCCCCGACGGTGTAAACAATTTTTACCCCCTTTTTCAATCTTTTTGCAGGGGAGGTAACTCATGGAAACGGTGATCTCGGCGTCTATCTGCCCCCATTGCGGGTTTTCCGCCGCCGGAAAATTCAACGACTGTCCCCGGTGCGGCATCGTGGTCGAAAAATACCTGCGGCTTCAACAGGAGCGCGGCCCCGCCTTCGAGCAATCTCCCCCCGATCAGTTCCCCAAAGACCGGCCGGTCCAAGAATCGGTGGATGAAGACTTCGATTCGCTCTGGTCCCGGGACACATTTCAGGCGGTGGTGCTGCATGTACCCGAGGCCGTCAACCCCGTCGCTTTCGGAGGGCGGGTCCTCCTTTTTCTGGGGCTGCTGATCCTGGGCGGGCGGTTCATGCTTTCCCCTCTAAATTTCGATGTCTTCAGCGGATTTCTTCATTTAATCAATCTGCCTTTTCACGAGGCCGGTCATCTGATCTTTCGCCCCTTCGGGGATTTCATCACCTCGCTGGGCGGCACGCTGGGGCAGCTTCTGATGCCGGCCATCTGCACGGGGGTGTTTCTGCTTCAGACCCGGGATCCCTTTGCCGGTTCCGTCGGGCTCTGGTGGGTGGGACAGAATTTCATGGATATCGGCCCGTATATCAATGACGCCCGGGCCGGGGTCATGCCGCTTCTGGGCGGAAATACCGGGCAATCCTCTCCGTACGGATTCCACGACTGGGAATACCTGCTGACCGAAACCGGGCTGATTCGCTATGATCACACCATTGCGCTGCTCTCCCACGGTCTGGGATGCCTGCTGATGGCGACCGCCTGGGTTTGGGGCGGCTATCTTCTTTGGGAACAGTACCAGCGCCTGGACTCGGGAGCGCAGAATTCGCCGTAACGCCTTTGCTTGCCTCAATGAAGCGAAAAAGGGCATGGGGAAAATCCTACTTTTGAGACAATGACTTGATGTTTTTCAAGGGATGCTCTACAGGGGGTATGGCATGGTCGTGCCGGGGATTCGGATTTTTTCTTTGACGGAGTGCTTTCATGGAAAAGTTTACGCGCAAGGAGCGGGCGTTTTTTAAAAAGCTGGGTAAAAATGAGTATCACTCATCAATCCATCGCAGCGGTCTTCTCGGGTGGGTGTTGGCCGTTCTGATGATCGGGGGGGCGATCCTGAT
>CAZNLT010000164.1:0-13050 GCA_964573705.1 uncultured Desulfobacterales bacterium | reverse complement strand
GGTTACACCCGCCGAACGCTCCTTTTTAGGTATTTTGGACAAAGTCGTTAAGGAGCAGTATCGGGTATTCGCCAAAGTACGTCTATCCGATATTTTAAAGGTCAAGAAAGGCCTGTCCAATAGCGCAAGGCAAACGGCTTTGAACAAAATAACCAGTAAACATATTGACTTTCTCATTTGTAATGCAAGTGATTTAAGGATAATTTGTGCGATCGAACTCGATGACAAGAGCCATTCTCGTTCTGATAGAATAAAAAGAGATGATTTTGTGGACCGCATTTTCTCTTCTGCCGGTGTGCCATTGATACGTTATCCAGCAAAGACAACATACCTTTTGGGAGAAGTTGATGAAAATTTGGCGAAGGTTTTGCAAACAACTGAAGAACCTCTTTCTTCCATACCATCCAGGGAAATAGCAAAAGCCGAGACTTCAGAGGATAAGAAATTGTGCCCACAATGTGGCGGAGAAATGGAAAAGAGAAAGGCTAAAAGAGGCAAATTTGCAGGGCAATATTTTTGGGGTTGTTCCAACTATCCAGTGTGTAAAGGGGTTGTCAAGATAGTGAAAAACTAAAAATGACGAATTGAACCGTCCCCTGGGTATTCAGGACAATTTTTCTCATTCCCAGTCCGCCGGATCAATCGATTCTAAATCTCGAGTGGCTTTCCCAAGATTCGGCGATATCATCATCGGTCCAGACACCAAAAAGATCCATAAATGCTTTGCGATTTCCTTCTAAATTAGATTTCACTTGGATTTACAATTCAACCACATTCCTTCAGCGGGAAAACACATGATGCACGGCACACTCAAAATCAGATATTGCTCAGCGATATTCACGGGTTCCGGTATGATCTCCGTTTCACACGGAATCGGTTGCGTATCGATAAGCGTTGGTCTAAAGGGGTTTTTCATCCGCCAAGCCGTTACGGATTTGTCCGCTCCGGTCGGATGAATGCCGGCTGATGGATTCAAACCGATCCTCAGACAAGAATATCGTATTCATTCGATGGGCAGAGAAGCCGGCCCTATTCCGCTCCCTTCTGAAAATGCGTCAACTGGCTTTCCAGCCCCATCACTGAATCCACATCCAGGACAAAGGCGATGCCGGTGCCCGGTTCATGGAAACGACCGGTGGTGAGAATGGCTTCCTTCACCGGTTCGACCCGGTGTTTTTCCATCAGAAACAGAATCACATCGGTCTGGGCTTCCAGGGTCAGGCCGAAAAAGGTTTTGGCTTCCCGAATGCCGGTGCCCCGGGCCGGGATGATGGTGGCGCCGGTGCCGCCCGCGGCTTTGGCGGCGTCGACCACCTGATCCGTGATATCGGTTTTGACCATGGCGACGATGAGTTTATAATGCATGTCAGGACTCCTTGGCTGGGCGGCGCCTGCGTTTGGCAAGCGCTTGTGCGATTTGGGCGTACCCCATCACCGACATGATGGGGAAGACGCTGGCGAAGGCGATCAACCCGAACCCGTCCAGGGCCGGATTGCGGCCCGGCACCGTCTCCGAGAGCCCCAGACCCAGGGCCGCGACCAGGGGGACGGTGACGGTGGAGGTGGTGACCCCGCCCGAATCGAAGGCCAGGGGGATGATCTCCCGGGGGGCGAATACGGTCTGAATCACCACGAGTACATATCCTGCGATGATATAGGCGTACAGCGGCGTGCCGGTGACGATTCGGAAGGTGCCGAGGGCGATTCCGGCTGACACCCCGAAGGCAACGGCGAGCCGCAGACCCCACTGGTGCAGACCGCCCCGGGAAACCTCCTGGGCCTTGAAGCTGACCGCGATCAGGGCCGGTTCGGCGATGGTGGTGGCAAACCCGATCAGGGCCCCGAACAGGTAGACCCATGCATACGCATACCAGGCCGCCTGGGCCGGGGCCGACTCGGTGCCGAACACGAACCGGGGCGCGGAAAGCTGGGTCGCCATCAGCCGGCCGATGGGAAACAGGGCCTTCTCCAGCCCGTCCAGAAAAAGGGAAAGGCCGATGATGACGCAGATGAACCCGAAGGCCATCCGCCGCCAGTCGGGCAGCGGTTTTCGTAAAATCGCGAACTGAAAAAAGAGGAGCAGGGCCAGGACCGGCACTACGTCCTTGAAGGTCATGCCGAAGGTGTGGATGAGATCGGTGAATAATTTCAGGGTTCGCCTCCGTGGTCAGCCATACACCGCCATCCCGTAGATCATGACGAACCCGATGGGCAGGAGGGAGGCGAAGGCGATGAGACCGAACCCGTCCAGGAGCGGGTTGCGGCCCTGGATCGACGCCGCCAGGCCAACGCCGAGGGCGGTCACGAGCGGGACGGTGACGGTGGAGGTGGTCACGCCCCCGGAATCATAGGCGATGCCGATGATCTCTTCGGGTGCGAAAAAGGTCAGCAGGATGATGAAAAGGTACCCGCCGATGATCAGGTACTGTACCGGCCATCCTTTGAGGATTCGAATCAGGCCGGTCAGGATGGCGATCCCCACCGACAGCGCTACGGTCAGGCGCAATCCGAAGGCGTAGGAGGCCATGGCTTCCGGGTCGGAGGGGATGTATTCCCCCATGGCGGCCACCACCGCGGCTTCCCGGGCCACCGCGATCAGGGCCGGTTCGGCGATGGTGGTGGAAAACCCGATGCCGAATCCGAAGGTCAGCAGCCAGAAGAGGCTGCCCTTTCGGGCGAAGGCCTCGGCCATGGCTTCGCCGATGGGAAACAGCCCGATTTCAAGGCCCAGCACGAACAGGGCCAGCCCGAGCACGACCATGAGAAGCCCGACCATGAGGTCGAGAAATTCCGGAAAGGGCTGGCCCAACACCAGCAGCTGAAAAAAGACGGTCACCAAAACCACCGGCGCCAGGTCCCGGCAGGCCCCCACGATATGCAGGCCGAACATCTTCAGCAGGGCAATCCAGTTGTTCCGTAAGGCGGGGTTCTTCACGATATCTTCGGTTCCGTAGGCACAGGGTTCATTTAAACCGGGAGGATGGTATCACTGTTCCGATTCACGCCCCCGGCAACGCTCCCATCCGGATATCATTCCCTCCAGGCTTTTGTCCAGAAACAATTTGAATCGAGGTTCGCCTTTCCCATCCGCAGGAGAGTCGATCTTAGGGGTCGGCATCCCGTCAATTGCAGGTCTGCCACCGAATGATTTCCCTTTCAAACGCCGCCGCGGGCATGGGTTTGTTGAAAAAATAGCCTTGGAGCTGGTTGCAGCCGAGCTGTTTCAGAAGGTCTTTTTGTTCCGCGGTTTCGATGCCTTCGGCCAGGGTCTTTTTCCGGAGGGCCTTGGACATGGCGATGATGGTCTTGATGATTTCCCGGGTTTCGCGACAGGAGACGGCATCTTTCACAAACGATCGGTCGATTTTCAAGGTGTTGAACGGCAGTTTTTGCAGGTAGCTGAGGGAGGAATACCCGGTGCCGAAATCATCGATGGAAAACTCCACCCCCCGCGCCCGAAGCATTTTGATCTTCTCCATCACCGATTCCGGATCTTTCATGATGGTGCTTTCGGTGATCTCCAGTTTCAACAGCTCCGGCGGGAGTCCGGATCGGCACAGCGCATCTTCCACCGTATGGACGAACAGGTCGTCCTGAAGCTGCAGGGCGGACACATTCACCGATACAAACAGGTCGGTTCCGTACTGTTGGTTCCAGGTTTTGACTTCCAGGCAGGACCGGTACAGGACCCATCCTCCGATAGACAGGATTTCCCCCATGCGCCAGAGCAGCAGCACCGTTGAGAAAAGTCCGACCGCCAGAACCAGTGCCGATTCGGTCCAGATCCCCCACCAGGGGCGGGCCAGATTTCCTTTAAAGGAATTGACCTGCCAATAGAGGTGCGGTGGGAATGCATCAGAACTCCTTCAGGTCCGCGGCATTCAGGGGAATGATTTTGTTTGAATCGATGTTGGTGCGGGTTTTCGTCTCGACCGTCGTATTGTTTGTGACGATTCTCAACGGGGTCGTATGACGCTCGACAGGGCGGGGTGCCGGTATTTCAGGATCTCTCGCGGCTCGATCCGCTGAATTTCCCCTGCCGTCCACCAGAGACATGAGATCCGCCACAAACCCGCTCATCTGTTCGGCCTGGGCATGGATCTCTTCCGAGGATGCGGCCGCTTCTTCGGCGCCGGCCGCATTTTCCTGGGTGATTCGGTTCACATGGTCCATGCTCTCATTCACCTGTTGAATGCCTCGGGCCTGCTCCTCGGAGGCCGTCGTCATTTCAGCGACCAAACCCTCCACTTTTCGGGTGCTGTCAGCCGTTTCCCGGAAGGTCTCGTCGGTGGCGGCGACCAGGGAGGCCCCCTCCATGATTTTGTTCAGGGTATCTTCAATCAGCCCGGTCGTTTCTTTGGCGGCTCCCGCGGTGCGCAGGGCCAAATTCCGGACTTCTTCGGCCACCACCGCGAACCCGGCCCCGGCCTGTCCGGCCCGTGCCGCCTCCACCGCCGCATTCAGTGCGAGCAGGTTGGTCTGAAAAGCGATTTCATCGATGGTTTTGATAATTTTGGATGTCTGCCGGCTGGATTCTGAAATCATGTTCATGGAATCGTGCAACCGGTTCATGGAAAGGGTCGTCTGTTCGACCGTTTGGCTGTTCTGATGCATGAACTGTTCGACTTTTACAGCGTGATCCGCATTCTTTCGTGTGATGGAGGCCATTTCTTCCAGGGTCGACGTAACCTCTTCTATGGAGGAGGCCTGCTCCGATGCCCCCAGGGCCAGAGATTGTCCGATGGATGAAATGTGGTCGGCGGCTGAAAAAACCTGTTCCGCGCCGGCGTTTAGTCCGTGGACAACCCGGTTGATGGGCCGAACGGTGAAGTGGACTACGAAAAGTACCGAGACCACCGCTATGCCGAGAATCAGCAGGGTCAGGAGGATGGCCATGTTTTTCAAGTCTTGAGCAGGGGCGAACAGCTCATCCTGATAGACGTTGATGGCTAAGGTCCAGCCCGGCTCATCCATCCGATGCAGAAAGGCGGATTTGGCCTTTCCCTGCCATTGATAGCTAAAAATACCCTTGGTGAGGGCCGCCATGGCCGGCCCGAAGTCGTAATTTTGAAGGTTTTTCTTTAACACCATCGATGGATCCGGATGGGAGATGAACATCCCGTCTTCCCGAAACAGAAAGGCATAGCCAGATTCCCCGATCCGGATGGGGGCGATGAAGTGTTCGGAAATATAATCAAGGCTGACCATGCCATAGAGCACGCCTTCCACCGCTTCTCCTTTTCGAACCGGTGAAGCGATCATGAACACCGGGCGACCGGATTCATTTTTGACCGTTTTTGAGATATGATCGATTCCCTGGCGGGCCCGGTCGAAAAAGGGACGGTCCCCGACGTTTGTTTTTCCAATCAGGTCCGGATTCGAAGCGGCAACGATATCGCCCTGGATATCGGCGAGATTGAGAACTTCAAATGCCGGGTAATCCATTTTTAAATCGCCCAGGTGCACGGAGGCGGCTTCCCGAGCCGTTCTGCCTAGAAAGGATTCCTGAACCGCTTGGCCGAAAATCCTCTCTCCCGCCCAGGCCTTGACGGAGATCTGCCGGTCCTGAAGCCATTGATTGAGTAGTGTGACCGCGGCGTCGGTCTGTAACCGAAGCTGATCGGCGATGACCTTCTCCAGAGCCGTTTTTGATTTAATGTAGGATAAAGCCCCCAAGGCGCTCATGCCGATCACGATCAACAGGAGCGTTGAGGTCAGGAACCGGCTTCTCAATCCCATTTTCCGGCGGTTTTTCTTCATGGCGGGTCTACCTTTCTGCCGGAAAAGCCGCACCCTCACGGCTTTTCCGGTCTGTCGCGCTTGGGGTGATGACGAGTGAAGGCGTCTATTGAATCAATTGGTGTGCGGATTGCAGAAGTTCATAGGGAATTTGCAGCCCCATTTTTTCCGCCAGTTTCAGGTTGATGAGCAGACGACCATCCTGATTGCGTGCAACCGGGATGGCCGAAGGCGACGTTCCATCCAGAATTTTCAAGGCGGTCCGGCTCGCCCAGACCCCCTGCTCTTCGGCGACTTTGGTGAAACCGATGAGGGTAAAAGGCATCCAGTCGATCTGATCCGTCCCGCTCGGGATTTTCCCGTTCGCCAGAACGAAATCCACCGCCGCCTGAAGGTTCCATCCAGGCAGTCCCGCGGTGTTTCCGATGATCAGCATGTCGGCTTTTTTCTGCAGATCCAGATATTTTTGTTTCCAATCCTCGAAATCTGCGGCATAGGCTTCCGTCATTTCGATACCGAAGGTTTTTTTATAATGGTAGGCGTTTTTGTGATCGGTGAGTTTGTCTTCCGTCAGAAACCCGATCGTCGAACCCTCGGAGATTCGGCCCATATAATTCACCAGTTCATCGATGCTGCTGACCTCCACCATGCCGGTCACATTTTTGCAGGGAAACCCGTACTCCGAGGCGTCCCAGTTCACGCCGCAGAATACGAACGGAAGATCGGCATCTTTGTAATAGGGCATGATCAGGTACTTGGAGGCGGCATCATCCGAGGCGATTACTACATCGGGCCCAAAGTCGTCGATTTCCGTTTTGGATTCCAGGGCCGCCTGCTTGGCGAAATCCTCGGAAGGGTTTCGCTTGGTGTCCATTCGAATGACCTTCAGGTCGATGCCCGTTCCTTCCAGGCCTAGCTGAATACCGGATAAAATGCCGTCGCTCCATGCATAGCCCGCGTGGTATGAATCGATGTACAGCATCTTTTTGCCTGCGTGGCTTTCGGCAAACGCGAGGTTGGAAATCAAACTGACAACCAGCACACATACGCTCAAAGCCCAATGTTTGTGCATAACACACTCCTTTCAAGAAATGGTTTCTAAAAATATCTTCTATCCTGGTGGCAATATAAGCCCTTCTGAAAATGTTTCTCTGACGTTCCTTATTCTCCGTCATCTTCCGGTGCGGGACCGCGACAGCATGCCCCTCGCATTCTTAAAATCCCGATCATGCTTTGGGGCGGACCCCGTGCTTTCGATCAGACCGGTTGTATAGCTGGCTGCTTCGGCCGCTCTCATCGCTAGATTCCGGACTTCATCGGCGACCACCGCAAAACCGGCCCCCATTTCGCCGGCGCGGGCCGCTTCCACCGCCGCATTCAGAGCCAGAAGGTTGGTCTGGAAAGCGATTTCATCAATGGTCTTGATAATCTTTGAGGTCTCTTCGCTCGAGGCGGATATCTCCTGCATCGAATCGAAGAGCTGGTTCATGGATCGATGTGCGTTTTGAACCAGATGATCCGCATCCTCCACTAAACGGTTCGCCTGACCGGCATTGTCTGCATTCTGCCGGGTCATCGAAGCAATCTCTTCCAGTGAGGAGGAAACCTCCTCAACAGCCGAGGCCTGCCTTGAAGCGCCTTCGGCGGTAGATTGGCTGGCCGTTGATACGCTGACAGACGAGGCACCGACCTTTTTCACTCCATCTTCAAGAACCGCTGTTATACGGCTCACCGGACGTTCGATCACCTGACGGCATAAAAACCAGATGCCCAGTCCGAAAAAAAGCAGGAAACCGAAGCCGACTCCCGTCAGGATTTTCAAAAACCGGTAAGATCCGGCCAGGATCTCGCTTTCTTCCTGAGTGAAAATCATATACCATTCATGTTGAATATTGGTTCTGGGCAGGTCCACAGCCCTTGCAATATAGGTTTTTCGGATCCCCTCAAAGGTTGCGTCGAAGTACCTTTTTCCCTGAAAAACCTTCGATGAAACGTTTTTTAATTTTTCAACTCCTTCCTCTTTCAGGATAAGTTCCGTCTGAGGGTGCGAAATCAGCATGCCCCTGTCATCCAAAAAAAACATATACCCGGTCCGGCCGACCTTGAAAGTGTCTACGAACAGGTCTGTGAAATAGCTCATCTGAGGCGCCACAATTGCTACGCCCACAAGTCGTCCTGTTTCATCCTTGACGGGAGCGGAAACCACAAATATCGGATTCCCCCTCAAGATACTTGGATACACCTCACTGATAAAATAATCTTTGCCTTGATAAATCGCCTGAATATAGCTGAATTGAGGTCCGCACTTTCCAATGGTTCGCCCTTCGACGGTATCCATAAAAAAGGTGCCGTCTGAAATGGTTTTGGCAGCGCCGCTTACAGTGAGTTCGAAACTGTCGCCCTTTTCAAGCTTTGCGGCCAGCGGGAGATTTTCATAAAAAGGATATTGGTTGTGGATGGATTGCAGAAAATCCCGGGCGGGTTTCACTTTTTGAGAATCACTTGGATATTTGCAGGCCTCGATCACCATGGGAGTGGACGATATCATCTTTACCATGCGTACCTGGTCTTCTATCCAATTTTCCAGCATCGCAGCGGTCTGCAATGTGATGTTATTTCCAAATTCTCCCATGGAAGATCTTTGATTCGACCGCTCCACATAATAGATAACGGCGCAGATCAGGATCAGGAAAATGATTAAAAGTAAAAGGCTGTATCTGACAAAGCGGGAGGAAATTTTTCGAGATCTTAAATTGATCATTTCAATTCACCTTCTGCGTAAATTTTGAAAAAAATTAGATTAGAACATTTCTGGTCCATGTAGATCCTATCCATCCACCATCCACCATCCTTTAGAATCGAGACAAGTTAGCACCACTTATAGATTCTGTAATCCTTTTGACAGGTATCATTTTAATAGAAACAAATCAAATGATATGGGAACCGTATCCGAAAACCTCGGCCAGTTTCGGATCCACCAACAGAATACGGCCTTCCACAGTGGTCTGATAGATCCCGACGGTCGCAAATTGAATGATGTCATGCCAGTGCTGTTCGCTTTTCTGAAGCGAAAGCGCCATCTGGCTTCGTTCTTGTATTTCGTTTTCCAGGTGGGTGTTCAGGTTTTCAAGGTCCTTTTCCCGTTGATGAATGCGTTCCTTCATTTCATTGAATTTGTATAGGATTTCAACGGTTTCTTGGTGTCGAAAAGGGGCGGCGGCGGAAGATCTGCCGGAGGCCAAATCATCCATTCGGGCCATCAGATCCTTCAGGGGACGGCGAAAATGACGGGTGACAAAGAGTCGAGTGACGCTGATGATGGCCGCCAGGGTCGCCGCCAGAATCGCAAGACTTCCCCACAGCATGTCGAGGGCGGCGGATTTCAATGATTCCCGGGTCAACCAAAAGTCCACCCTGCCGATGGTGCGGTTTTCCCAGGCAATGGGCAGGGTGGTCCGTTGATGATCGGAATGGGCGGGCTGGATGGTACCGCCTTCAAAAATGGGTATATTCTTTTCATCGGCTACCCGAACGGCGGCTACCAACTCGTTATTGAAAAAGGCCTCTGCGATTTTTTCCACGGTTTCGAATTCAAAATTCCAGATCGGCTGACTCAGATTCTTCTGAAGAAAACGGCTGTATTCTGTCGATTTAGCGGAAAAATCCCGTCGCGTATCCAGATAATGAAGCCAGATATGGATGGCCGTCACCAGCAACGTGGATACGGAGACGATGACCGTGAGACCGACGGTCAATTCTCTCGAAAGGGTGCTTACCCGTTTTTTTTCATGCGCCTGCTTCAGTGCCGGATTTTGAGAGGTTCAAGGATTGATCCTGTAGTGTTTTTCCGCCTCCTGAGCCACACTCCCCGGAAAATACACTACGGCAAGGAAGAGGAAAACAGATGGTGATAGATAGAGGGACTATGTATTCATTGGAGGTGTTTTCCCGGGTCCCAGCCAAGAATTTCCGTTTGGATGGTTTGCTAAACCTCTATCAGATATCAGCAAAAAGTAGACCAGAAAAATGATATTCATCCGGGATTCCCGGATCGAGGATTCGTTGTCCGAGGCCGATTTGGAGATGCCGTATTTTTTTAACAAGTGGTAAAGCCGCGACTGGCTGAGCTGGGCGATGTCGCATGCGGTCGGTATGTCTCCTTCCGTGATCGATATCAACCGCTGAAGGTAGGCCTTTTCTCCTGTTTCGATCACGGTGTTTCGCCAGGTTTTGAAGAGAGGCAGGTCTTCGGGCGGGGAAAGGCCTTCCTCAGAGACTACGCCAGGTCCTATTCCAATCGGCGGGTCTTCTCTCACCTGTGTATTCGATCCGTTGTCATTTTCCCCCATGCGGCACTGCAAATGGTGCGAACGAATCGATGCGGGCAGGTGTTTGGGAAAGAGGGTGGGATTGTCCGGATCCGTCAGCGCGGCCGCTTCGAGGGTGTTGATCAGTTCCCGGACATTGCCGGGCCAATGCCAGGATTGAAGGTGATCGAGAAATTCCGGGAGCATCCCCTTGACCTTGAGACCGTGGGTTCGGCAGATGTGATACAGATAGTGGAGGGTCAGGGGCTGAATGTCCTCGATCCGGAATCTCAGGGGCGGCAGTCGGATTTCAAAGGTTCGAAGCCGAAAAAGAAGATCCAGGCGGAAGTCGCCTTTGGCCGACATGGTTTCCAGATTCCGATGGGTGGCGCTGATCAACCGAAAATCGAGTTTTTTTTCTTTAACGGCGCCCACTCTGCGGAATCGACGTTCTTGAATTAGTCTTAAAAAAGTTTTCTGAATGGACAGCGGCAGTTCCCCCACCTCATCCAGAAAGAGGCTGCCGCCGTCGGCTTCGGCAAGAAGCCCGGGCCGGTTGCGGTCGGCGCCGGTGAAGGCGCCTTTTTCATGGCCGAACAGGATGCTCTCCGCCAGGGTTTCGGAAAGGGCGGCGCAGTCGACCACGATGAAAACCCGGCCGGCCCGGTCGCTGTTATCGTGAATGGCCCGGGCGAACAGCTCTTTTCCGGTGCCGGTCTCCCCGGTGATCAGGACATTGGTTTTGGATCTGGCGCATTGTGCCACCTGATCCAGGGTCTGTTTGACGGCATGGCTGTTCCCGATGATGTCGTCGCGCTTCAGAGAGACCACCCGCTCGTTCCCACCGGTTTTTTTTCGGTAATCGAACACCCTTTCTATCTGGAGGTGGATTTTTTTCCTGGCCAACGGCTTTTGCAGGTAATCCCAGGCACCGGTTTGAATAGCCAGTTTGGCGCCGGCCGCATCCCCCACCCCGGTGACGATGATCACCTCCGGTTCCGAAGGGGAACGACGAATGTTCGGAAGCTGCTCCAATCCGTTGGCGTCCGGCAGCCGAATATCCAGAAAAACCAGGTCCACCGGATGAGATTTCAGAAGGGACAGTCCTCTGGAAAGCCCCTCTGCGGATAAGGGGGTGTGGCCGAGATCGGCGATATTTTCTTCCAGGATTTCCCGGATGTGCGGGTCGTCATCGATGACCAGGATTTGTCCCATACGGTTTCCTTCCATTCAGCAGCTCGGAAACAGCGTGACCCAAGGTGGCGCGGTGTACCGGCTTCATTATAAATTTGGAAATGCCGTATTGCTCGGCGGTGGATTCGCTCACGGTTTCACTGAAACCGGTGCAGAGAATGATGGGGATGTCGGGGAGGATTAGGCGCATTTCAGCAATCAGCTGCACACCGGTCATTTTCGGCATGGTCTGATCCGTGATGACCAGGTCGAAATATTCGGGGTGTTCGCAGAAACTGTTCAGGGCACTCATGCTGGACTGAAACCCCACCACATTATAGTTGAGGTGTTCGAGGTGCTCTCTCAGCGCATCCAGAAAAAAGAGCTCGTCGTCCACCAGCAGAATCCGTTCTTGCGCGCCCTGGGGGATCGGCGACAAGGCCGTTGCCGATGTCTCCGATTTTTTTTCGGCGGTCGGCAGAAAGACTTGGAAACGGGTCCCTTTCCCCGACCGGCTGTCGAATTCAATGAGGCCGTTGTGGTCTTTAACGATGCCGAAACTCACCGACAACCCGAGGCCGGTCCCCTCGTTCGGTTCTCTGGTGGTAAAATAGGGTTCAAAAACCCTCTCCCGGAACTGGGCCGGTATGCCGCACCCGGTATCCGCGATTTCCAACAGGAGGTAGTCGCCGGGTTCGATTTCCAGCCCCTGAAAACGACGGACGGTGTCGAGATGGACGGTTTTCATCGAAACGGTCAGCCGCCCGCCGCCCGGTTTCATGGCATGGTAGGCGTTGGTGCACAGATTCACCAGAACCTGGTGCAGTTGGGTCAGATCGGCCGTCACCCAATCGGTGTCCGCTTCCAGGAAACTTACAATTTCGATGGTGCTGGGGAGTCCGGCCCTCAGAAACTGGATAACCTCTTTGACCAGGGGCGTTATGCAGGCGGGCTGCATTTCCATCGGTTTCTGGCGGCTGAATTTCAATATCTGTTCCACCAGTTCCGTGGCCCGATTGCAGCCCTCTATCAGTCTCAGGTGAAAATGGGAAAGCCGGGGGACGTCGAAAGGGGCGTGTTCCTGGGCCAGTTCGGCGAATCCGATGATGCCGCCCAGGATGTTGTTGAAATCATGGGCGATGCCCCCGGCCAGTGTTCCGATGGCTTCCATCTTCCGGGTATGTTGAAGCTGTTGCTCCAGTGCCGTTTTTTGAGCCGCCAATAATTTTTCTATGGAAATATCCCTGATAAAAAGGCCCAGCGCGATGGGAAAATCCGCCTCGCCCCTTACCAGCCAGCCCCGAACGGCGGTGGGCACCGGAGAGCCTTCCGCACCCAGGAATTCGACCTCCATCAGCTTGTCATCCAGCAACCCCTTTCGGACGCTTTCCAAAAGGGAATCGATCTTCTCCCTGGATTCTCCGGTGAAGTGGCGGATCAGTTCCGAATTTTGAATGGCGTCCGGGGCATATCCGGTGATTCGGGCCACCGCCTGATTGGCGGTCTGGATACGCCCTTCGAAATCCACCAGCAGCACCCCTTCCGGGTTGGAATTAAAAAAAGAGCGAAACTGCTGTTCGCTTTTCCGAAGGGATTTGCGGGATTTTTCATGCTCTAGAATTTGACGCTCCAGCCGACAGCTGTTTTTTTCCAATGATCGGTAGAGCAGAATATCGTTGATGCCGATGGCAAGGGTATGGGCTGCGGTTTCCAGGTAGGATGCATGGCGGCTGAAAACGGTTTCCGTGAGGGAACCGATGCCCAGGACGCCGATGGATTCTTTTCGACAGACCATCGGAAAGGCCGCATAGGACCGCAGGCCGGCCTTTTT
>CAZNLT010000163.1:0-13074 GCA_964573705.1 uncultured Desulfobacterales bacterium | reverse complement strand
GCCGGCCTGTCACGCCGGAGGTCGCGAGTTCGAGTCTCGTCGCTCCCGCCATTTTAAAAAGGGTCAACCTGAAAGGGGTGGCCCTTTTTTTTATGGACTTCTGAACCGCAGATTATCCGGATGATTCGGATGACGCAGATACGGGCCATCTGCGACCATCATTTTCATCCGGATTATCTGCGGTTCGGACAGTATGGGATCGGCGTGCATCGGTGATGGGGTGTCTGAACCGCAGATAATCCTGATGATTCGGATGACGCAGATACGGGGCATCTGCGATCATCATTTTCATCCGGATTATCTGCGGTTCGGACAGTATGGGATCGGCGTGCATCGGTGATGGGGTGTCTGAACCGCAGATAATCCTGATGATTCGGATGACGCAGATACGGGGCATCTGCGATCATCATTTTCATCCGGATTATCTGCGGTTCGGACAGTATGGGATCGGCGTGCATCGGTGATGGGGTGTCTGAACCGCAGATAATCCTGATGATTCGGATGGCGCAGATACGGGCCCATCTGCGATCATCATTTTCATCCGGATTATCTTCGGTTCGGACAGTATGCGAACGGCGTGCATCGGTGATAGGGTGTCTGAACCGCAGATAATCCTGATGATTCGGATGGCGCAGATACGGGCCCATCTGCGATCATCATTTTCATCCGGATTATCTTCGGTTCGGACAGTATGGGATCGGCGTGCATCGGTGATGGGGTGTCTGAACCGCAGATTATCTTGATGATTCGGATGACGCAGATACGGGGCATCTGCGACCATCATTTTCATCCGGATTATCTGCGGTTCGGACAACATGCGAACGGGGTTCATCGGTGATAGGGTGTCTGAACCGCAGATAATCCTGATGATTCGGATGGCGCAGATCGGGGCATCCCTTCTTGCGGTACCATGAGCTGCCGGAACCGGCGGATATGGAGATATCACTTCACGGCTGAATCCCCAGGATAAAACACCCGCCCCCGCCGCCGGAACCTTCTCCGCTGTCGAACGATTCTTCATTATCGATGATGCCGCCGCCGTCATTGGGCTGCCCGGCCTCGGGGATGCGGTAGAGCAGGACCTCTGAAAACGCGCTCTCCCGGTCGAAGTCGTCGAAGCTGGTGGCGGCAAAGGCGTAGACGGCGCCCTCTTCCAGACCGAAAATATGGGTTTGAGTTTCCCTGGAATCGTAGACGGTGATTTTCGGCGACACCTTGAAATCGGTCCCGGCCTCTCCGTAATAAATCTGATACCCCGCCACCCGATCATCGCCGGGCGCGTCCCACCCCAGGGTGACCTCCGCCGATCGTGCGTCAGGTGGATTCAATAGGGCTACGAAAACGGCCGACAGGAGAATTCCGATCCCCCATCGGATTCGAATGATTTTGATTATTCCGGGCATAATGCTCTCCAAATGCGGCCATCTTCTGATAGATGGATTTTCATCAAGGTAAGAATCGCGTCCGGTATGTCGCGATACGAACTGAAAAAATTCCCAACGGCAATGTCATGCTCGCCGGGTTCAGCCCTTCGAAGGGAGACAATTCTATAGAAAAGACTCAGGCCGAAGACGGCGTTTAAGGGGTGCGGGATTCCGGCGCAGCCGGCGGTTCGGGCTCGGACCGGTGGACCCGCCGAATGGTTTGAATCATGCCAAGGGAAAGTGTCTGAACCGCGGATAACCATGATATATCGGATGGCTCAGATACGGTCCATCTGCGGCCATCATTTTCATCAGGATGATCTGCGGTTCGGACAAGAATGCCATCTGCGGTCATCATTTTCATCCTGACCATCCTTCAGACATCCTGGCCATCCTGATTCAAAGGCGCGCCGTGCCATTCAGACGGCCGATTTTTCGCCTGCCGGTGTCGGGGCTGTTTCAGGTTCTTCCTGATTTCCCCGGATGCCGGAATATCTGTAGATGGGGGCGGTAGATTGCCGGCGAGCCCAGGCGGGCTGGTGACCGAAAACCGGCGATTTACCCGTTTTGACCCGCGGCTGTCGGTTCCGTATCCGGCCTGTGCGGCTGTTGGTGAATCGTCTCCCGAATCGTCTTCACCAGGATGTCGGCCGGGCCGTCCTTGGTGAGATAAGCGCCGGCCCCGGCTTCGAGCATGTTCTGTGCCACCGCATTGTCCACGTGCATGGAGAGCCCGATCACCGGCATGTGGGGGTGGCGCTCGCGAATGATGCGGGTGGCCTCGATGCCGTTGATCTCGGGCATGTTGACGTCCATGAGCACGATGTCCGGGTGAAGGGTGTCGGCCTGGCGGATCGCCTCCCGGCCGTCGGCCGCCTCGCCGATGACCTGGAACTCGGAGATCCCCTGAAGCATGCCGACCAGGCCCTGGCGCACGATGGTGTGGTCGTCCACCACCAGAATGCGGATGCGGCCGTCCCCCGGGGTGTCGTCTTCGTGGTGCTTCGGGACCGGTGGAAGTGCCCTTTTATCGGCCGCGGCTTGGGGTTCGGGCGCCTCGGCGACCGGGGCGGTCAGGGTGATGCGGCAGCCCTTTCCCGGCTCCGATTCGATCTCCATGGCGCCGCCCAGGTGGTTCATCCGCTCTCGAATGCTGAACAGGCCGAAGGTGATGTCGCCGGCGTCCCGGTCTTCCAGGGCCGCCGCATCGAACCCGCGGCCCCGGTCTTCAATGATGATCCGCACGTCGCCGTTGGGGTCCCGCTCCAGGATCACCTCGGCCTCATCGGTCCCCGAATGCTTGACGGCGTTGAAGAGAACCTCCCGCGCACTTTCAAAGAGAAAAAACCGAATCTCTTCGGGAATCGGCTCGATCGTCCCGGCATTGCGGATGCTCACCTGAAAGCCCTGCTGTTCCGCCATCCGCCCGGACAGCCAGCGGAGCCCCGCGGTCAATCCCGATTCCTTGAGCACCGGCGGGCTCAGTTCATGGCTCAGGTTCCTGGACATATCGATCGATTCTTTGATCATGCCCAGGCCCTGCCCGATGAGCCGGCGCATTTTGTCCTCATCCTTCGAGCCTTGGGCGCTCAACAACTGAAACTGTGCGGCCGCCAGCATCTGCTGCAGGTTGTCATGAAGCACCCCGGCCAAGCGGCTTCGCTCCCGCTGTTCCGTCCGGCTCATTTCGGTGGCCAGGGCCCGCAGCCGGTCGGCCAACCGCTGCACCTCGGCGGTGCGCTCGGCCACCCGTGCTTCGAGGGTCTGGTTCATCTGCTGCAGGGCGTTCCGGCTGTTCTGAAGTTCGACCCGGGCCCGGTGCTGGGCCGTGATATCGCGCACGGTGACAATGCTCAGCATTTTTTTGCCCCCGGCATCATGGATCGGGGTGCCGCCGTAGGAGCCGATCCAGGACCGGCCGGTCTCTTTGCATCGGACCTGCACCTCGAACCCGTTCAGGATTTCGCCGTTGAGCACCCGATAGAACGGGTATTTTTCGGTCGGGAGCGGATTGCCCGCCAGGTCGGATACCTCGAAGGCCCGGACCAGTTTTTCGAAAGGGACCTTCAGCGGGTGCGCCGATGTGTATCCCCAGATGTCGAGACCGGCTTGGTTGAGGTCGATCAGGGTATTTTCGGCATCGAAAATGAAAAGGCCCTCGGTCATCTGCCTGAGAATGGCCTCGGTCCGGGCTGCGTGGCGCCGGTTTTTCTTCAGCGCCTCCTTGAGTTCCGCCTCGGTCCGCTTGATCTCGGTCAGGTCGGTCAGCACCGACCGGCACTCGGGCCGCCCGTTGGGGTGGATGTCGTACTTGCTTTCCACATGCACCCGAAAGGGCGTGCCCCGGCTGTTCTTCAGGGTCAGTTCACAGAAATTTCGATTTTCATCCTTGAATATGGACCTGAGATGCAGGTAGAACAGGTCCCGATCCTCCCGCGCCACATAAGGATAGAAGGAGTTTTCGACCAGGTTCGAGCGGGTGGTTATCAGCAACGTGGACACCATCAGGTTGCAGTTGAGCACCCGGCCGGATTTGTCGAGGACGAGATGGGCCACCGGAGAGAATTCGATGAAATCCCGCAGGTAGCGAAGTTTTTGAACCCACAGGCCGGTGCCGGCCGGGGCCTCTTCACGGCCGTTGAAGAGGTCGTCGAATCCGGGTCTTTCATGGGTGCTCATCCGGGTTCCCCTTCTCCATTCTCCGCGTCGGTGACGTCTTTAAACCCCATCAGGATCATGGCCTGGCGTTGTTCGCCCGAATGGATTTTTCGAGCGGTCAGGGACATCTTGCGACGGCCGATGGCCGGAAATTCGTGTTCTACCACATACCCCTTGAATTCCTTTTGCTTTGGAATGATCTCCTCTAAAAACCGCCGCAGTTCGGGGATATCCCACTGACTGTCGCCGAGCGCGTAGATCTCATGGTCCAGGGTTTCGTCGGCGGTGGTCTCGAAAAGGTCAAAAAACTCGGGGCTTGCGCGTTGTATATTCAGGGCTTCGTCCAGCACCAGAATCGGCTCCCAGAGGGTGGAGATAATCTCTTCCAGGAGGCTTGTCAGGTCCCGGGTCTGGCGTTCGGACTGGAGGATACTGGTGATTTCATAAAAAGAGAGGACCACCCCTTCGATCACGTTTTTAGCGGTCCGATAGGGAGCGATCCGCATCTGGAAGATTTTTTGGTCCCGGGATTCAACTGTGGCCTCTTTTCGCTCCAGGTTGTCCAGCACCGCTTCGACCTCTGTTTCGAGGCGGTCGTATTCCAGGTGGGAGGTGATGTCTGAGAGCTTTCGCCCCATATCCACATCCTTGAGCTTGAATATCCGGGTGGCCGAAGGGGTGAACCGCTTGATGCGCAGATCGTCGTCCAGGAGGATGATGGCGTTCTCCACGGCGGAAAATATATTTCTCATATCATTCTCCGCCTTTTCCAGTTCCTGGTTCTTCTGCTGAAGTTCGGAATTGACCGTTTCAAGCTCCTCATTGGTAGACTGAAGCTCCTCTTTGGAGGACTCGAGCTCTTCGTTGGTGGACTGCAGCTCTTCGTTGTTGGCCTGCAGCTCTTCGTTGGACGATTTCAGATCCTCCATGGAGGTCTCCAGCTCCTCCACGGCGGCCTGGAGCTCCTGACGGGTGTGCCGGAGCTTTCTTTCGAGTTCGGCTTTCTCCTCCGAATCGGTGGTTTCGCCCTCGGCGGCCTCTTCCGATTCGCCGGTTTCAGGCGGTTCGGTCTCTTCGAATTCGATGAGAAGCCAGCCCTCCTGATGCCCGGATCCGTCCACCGGACTGATATGGAGTTTCACCTCCAGATAGGAGCCGTTCCGCCGAACCGGGATTTCCTCCCGGGTGAACGGCCGGCCCTCCTCTCGGACCTCATCGACGCCCTGGGTCAGGCGGTAATGGAGCTGCCCCGACACCATCTTGAAAATCTCCAGATCGGGCTCCCCCTGGGGAAAGGAGAGATACCGGCCGGTATCGCCGTAAAAAAACCGGATGGTGTCCTCCTGGTCGATCAGCACCGCCGAGCGGGCATATTTTTGGGTGATCGTCGATTCGAAGATGCTGCGGACATCCGGGAGGGGCTTGCCCCAGCCGTGTTTTTTGGCGTCTCCCTCCGGCTGCTGTATTCGGCCCGTCGCCCAGGGGCCTGCCTGATGCTGCACCTGGGGAATATCGGAGGGCGCCGATTCCCCCCGCTTGAATATTTTCAATCTTTTATCCACCGGTTGGAAATAGCCGGAATTTTCACCCACCGATTCGGAGGTGCCCAAAAAGAGGTATCCCCCGGGTTTCAGAGCGTAGCTGAGGAGGGGAAAAACCTTTTTCTGCAGGGCCGGCTCCATGTAGATCAGCAGGTTCCGGCAGCTGATCAGGTGTACGTTCGAAAACGGGGGGTCCCGAAGCAGGTTGTGGTCGGCGAATACGACCATGTCCCGAATCTTGCTGTCCACCTGGTAGTGGTCGTTCTTCTGGGTGAAGAACCGTTTCAGCCGATCCTCGGGCAGGTCGGCGGTGATGCCCCGGGGGTAGATGCCGCTTCGGGCGGCGCGAATGGCCTTGTCGTTGATATCGCTGGCAAATACCTTGACTTCCAGGTACTTGTCGAGCTCTTCCATCGTCTCCAGCAGGATCATGGCCAGTGTGTAGGCTTCTTCACCGGTGGCGCATCCGGCCACCCATACCCGCAGTTGACCGTTTTCCTTTATTTTTTTCATCATCGGGATCAGGGCTTTCTCCTTCAGCGCGGTAAAGGCCTCCGCGTCCCGGAAAAAACCGGTGACGGTCACGGTCAAATCCCGAAAGAGTTCCTGAACCTCGTCCGAATCCTGGCGGAGAAAGCGCCGGTACTCGCTCATTTTTTGAATCTGGTGCATGGCCATTCGGCGCTGGATACGGCGTCGAATGGTATTGTGCTTGTATTCGGAGAAATCATGGCCGGTATGTTTCTGCACAATCGTCAGAATGGATTGAATCTGTTTTTGATACTGGCCTTCGGTTTCTTCGGTTTCTTCGGTTTCTTCGGTTTTTCTCAGGGATTGAATGAAGGGATGGCCGACATACCGCAGGATCACTTCAGAGATGCTCTCCACCGGCAGCACCAGATCGGCGATGCCCGCTTCGATGACGCTTTTGGGCATTCGCGCATGGGAGGCTTCACCGGGTTCCTGGACCACGACCAGACCGCCCTGGCCCTTGACCGCCTTGGCTCCCTGGGTGCCGTCGGCATTGGCGCCGGAGAGCACGACGCAGATGGCGAATTCTTTCAGATCTTCGGCCAGCGACCGAAACAGCACATCGATAGGCGCGATCATTCCCCGGTCTTTGGAAGATTCTCGGGCGTGCAGGGTCCGGCTTCGAACCTCCAGCTCCACGCCGGGCCGGTTCAGGTAGACCCGATTGGGTTCGAGGACCATGCCGTCGTTGGTGTCGATCACCTCCATCTCGGTATGCCTGGTGAGCACCGATTTCATATGGCTTTCGTATTCGGTGCTCAGGTGCTGAATCACTACAAAGGCCATTCCGCAGTCGTTCGGCATTTTTTTGAAAAAGGCCTCCAGGGCATGCACCCCCCCGGCGGAGGCCCCGATGCCCACGATGGGAAAGCGGGAGTCGAAATCTTTGGAGGCAGGTTTTTCCCCGCCCGCATCTTCGTGCGGGGTTTTCTCCTTTTCTTTCTCTGTTTCGTTGTTTTCTGCCATCGGGCTTTACCTTTCGATACGCTTTGTAAGGAGCATGCGCTATGAAGCGACTGAGAAACAGGCCGCGCTGATCACCGCGGATTGCCCAAAAAGAAATGCCGGCATTCCCTGAAACCGACTCATACGGGCGACCTTCGACCGGCATTGCAGAGAATCGGGCAATCGGGCAGTCGGCAAAAATATCCCCCGATAAAAATTAGTATTTTCAGATGGTTGGAGGTCGATTTTTTTTTTGCATTTGAATTTTAAACGAACCGGATGCCGCTTCAGGAGAGTCTTGAAGAGAAGCGCGTCCGCCGCCGGACAATAAAATTTTGCACTTTCTCAGCGGATGTGGTTCACTGGTGTTCATGGAATCGAATCTAATCAGTACCAAGGAAATTATTATCAGATTGGAATTCATACCTTATAATCAAGGCATCTGTCAAATTGTTAATAGGAGTTTTAACTCAAAAAATCTAATAAAATTAGCTGTTTTTCCGAATCAGGGAATTCCTGAATTTTTGCTTCGAAAACCCTTACCGAACGAAAGGAGGCGCACCGTGCATACACCCGCCGTTGAATCATATCTCCTGGAAAACCCGGTCCGCATCACCGGCGACCACAAGGACCTCGACTTCGTCACCGCCAAGGAGCTGGCCAAAGAAAAAGCCCGCACCCTCTCCGGCGACCCGATGCTGCTCTCCTGGTTCTCCGGCAAAACCGGCGAATACCATCCCACCACCGAATGCGCCCGCACCGACAAACCGGCCTGGATCATCTTCGCCGAAGCCCGCGGCGGGGATTTGACGATCGATGTGAATGGGGGGGAGTGGATTTTTGTGTTTCTGAGGGCTGAGGGCTGAGGGCTGAGGGCCCAGGTTCGAGGTTCAAGTGCCCAGGTTCGAGGGCTCGGAATCCTGATCTTTGAATCAGGATGGCCGGGAGGTTTGAAGGATGATCAGGATGACACCTCATCCCTGAATCCTTGGTCCTTGAACCTGGGCCCTTGGATCTGGGCACTTGAATTTTGAACCAGGATGGCCGGGATGTCGAAGGATGATCAGGATGACACCTCATCCCTGAATCCTCGGCCCTTGAACCTGGGCCCTTGAACCTGGGCCCTTGAACCTGGGCCCTTGAATTGTTTGTCTGAACCGCAGATAATCATGATGGGGATGATGGCGCAGATGGGCCTGCACCTGGAAACCCTATTTTGGAAAATCGGGCAAATTTATTGTCAAAGAAATCTTCAGTGTATTAATTTGTTGTCATAGGGGAACGCAAACAAAGGAAGTGTTCATGGAACTTGATAATTGCTTTGATTTTCTCGCCGGGGACGATATCCGCATTAAAGGAACCCGGGTCGGGATTGAATCGGTTTTGTACGAATACATTTACCGGGAACAGCCCGCAGAAAAGATCGCCGAGCGTTTTCCGAGCCTGGGTCTGGAGCAGGTGTATGCCGCCATTTTGTACTATCTGCACCATAAACCGGCGATGGATCGCTACATGGCGGATTGGCTGAATGATGCTCGAGAAAGGCGGGAAGCGCAGTCTGCAAATCCCCCGCCGGTGCTGATTCGCCTGAGGGAACGGATGGCGGCGGGCGATAAGGATGCCGTTCATCAATGACGGAAATTCAATTTCTGCTTGATGAAAATGTAGCCCCGGTTTTCCGTGCAGAACTGCTCCGGAAACAACCGACTCTCGTTGTTTGGCGGGTAGGTGATCCCGGTGTTCCGCCGGTGGGGACTTCTGACCCGGAAATCCTCCGATGGTGCGAAACGAATTCTTTTCTTCTGGTCACCAACAACCGAAAGTCAATGCCGAGGCACTTGAAGGATCATTTGGCAGAGGGAAGGCATGTGCCGGGGATACTGGTACTTAATCCGGGTATGTCTCTTGGTGAGGCTATTGAGGAGTTGATCCTCATATGGGAATTGTCTGAGCCATCTGAGTACCGGGATCTGATTGTATATCTCCCGCTGATCTGAAATCCTCAAATTTGCTGGAATTTCTGAATTGAGGTCGGGCGAGGGAAAAGCCGATGGCGCGTTTTGAATCAGGATGGCCAGGATGTCGAAGGATGATCAGGATGACACCTCATCCCTGAATCCTCGGCCCTTGAACCTGGGCACTTGCATCTGGACACTTGAATTTTGAACCAGGATGGCCAGGATGTCGAAGGATGATCAGGATGACACTTCATCCCTGAATCCTCGGC
The DNA here is from genome assembly GCA_964573705.1 of uncultured Desulfobacterales bacterium. Lineage (GTDB taxonomy): Bacteria > Desulfobacterota > Desulfobacteria > Desulfobacterales > Desulfococcaceae > JAABSQ01. Next base: position 3,748 of record CAZNLT010000163.1, on the reverse strand, counting down.
ACTTGAACCTGGGCCCTTGAACCTGGGCACTTGAACCTTGAATCTTGCTTAACCATCTCCGGCAGCACCGCATCAAACCACTTCCGCATGCAGTCGGGCCGGTCGGTGCGGCCGTGGCGGAGCCGGGCCATGTAGCGGCATCCGCCGAAGCACTGGGGGAGGTAGGGGCAGGTGAGGCAGTCGGAGTTTTTCCAGACGCCGGGGGTATAGGCGGCGGCGGATCGGATGCCGGTACTCAGGTCGCCCGCGGCGAAGGCCGGCCGGCCGATGAAGGCGGGGCATTTGTAGAGGGCGCCGTCCCAGTTCACCGCCAGGGAGTGGTCGATTTCGGCCATGCAGTGGAGGGGACCGGGTTTGGGGGTCGAAAAGCCCCGGTCGAGGATCGCCTGCCGCAGCACTGAGGCGGCTTCCCGGGTCCAGGGGGCATTGAGGGTGTCACATCCGGCGCTACATGCGGCCGAGGTCCGGACCGCCTGCGACTGTTTCAGAATTGGGGTGAACCGCACCGCCGCGATTCGTTTGGGGGCGATGCCTTTGGCGGGCAGGCGGTCGAGCAGGGGGATGAATTCCCGCCAGGTGTCCGGGCCGTAATTGCCGGTGAGGGTGATGCGGATGCGGTCGTGGACCGCTTTCAGGTTGTCCAGGATGGTGTGAAAACTTCCGGTCCCGTCGGTAAAGGGTCGGGTGCGGTCGTGGAGTCGGTCCGGGCCGTCGAGGGTGATCTGGGCTTGGGCCAGGCCGAGGGGGATGAGGTCGTCCACGAGGGCGGGGGTGAGCAGGGACCCGTTGGTCATCAGCCCGAACTCCCAGGAGGCGCCGCGGGAGCCGGCCAGGGCCTGAAGCCGTTTCGAAAGGTGCCGGATCATCCCGGGGGCCAGGAGCGGCTCCCCGCCGTAGAAGGTGACCGTCAGTTCGGTGAATTTCGGGGTGAGCCGCTTCGAGACGAAATCGACCAGCCGGTCGGCCGTTTCCCGCGACAAATGGCGCGCACCCTTCAGCCCGCCCTCGAAGCAGTACGGGCAGGCGAAATTGCAGGCCATGGTCACCACCACGATCAGCTCCAGGGTCGTGGACCGCCCGTTGAGCCGGTCGAAATACCCGAGCATGGCCCGGCGCTCGGCCTCAGGATTTTCCACGATCATCTCCAGCCGCTGAAACAGTTCCCGGTGGGCCGCCGGCACCCGCCCCGCCATCACCGCCCGGGCCGTCTCCCGGGTCACCCGGACCAGGGAGGTGCGTCGGGTGGAGTAGAGGAGCCGGTGGTCGGGGGAGTCGTCACGGAAAACCCTGAGAAAGGTCGAAGGGCTCATGCCTGAAAATCGGGGTGCAAAAAACAGGAATTATACAAATAATCTCTGCCGAAAAAATTATCGCAAAGGGTTGCCACCTGTCGAACAGCATTGTTTCACGGATCTATCTTTTTCATCTTCGCCGTCATCCAAAACTTCAGGTTCATCTTCCTGAGGCGCTTTCGCTGGTTGATCTTCTTCTTTTGGGGCTTTTTTCTCGTCTGCCATCTTTAATCGATCCTTTTTTTGTATAAGTTAAAATTTCAGGCGAACTCCGGCTTCAACCCACCGATTCGGGTTTTTCGTGTCTATCACTTCATATTGAGTTCCGTCAAAGATGTTGTGAACCACTCCGAATACCTCGGCTTTCAGGTTTTTTTTGGTAAACACCGTTCGGTTGACCGAGAGATTCCAGATGAAATCATCATATTTCCCGCTGAACCCCGAGGTGGCATCGTACCCGGTATACCGGCCCCAGAGCAACGCATTCCATTTTTCATGATCATCGTAGATAAGCGATATGTTGCCGGTGTACATTTCTTCTGAACCGTCGTCATTGGCCGGAGTGATGTTCACGTAAGAATAACCCGCGGAAACGGAGGTATTATAAAAAGGGCGGGTTCTGGCTTCCAGTTCGATCCCCCGGCGAAGCACGTCTCCCCGGTTGAAGTAGAGATCGTTGAAGGTGGGGGGACCGGCTGCGAAAAGCTCTTTTTCCAGGCTTTCCGAAACATCGTGATAAAAATAGGTGGCCCTGAGCCAGACCACCTTGAGCTCCCCGGTTTCGATGCCGAACTGCCCGGACCAGATTTCTTCATTGTCCAAATCCGGGTTGGGATCGAGAAAAAAAACCCCGGCCTTGGTGAAGATCACGGGCGGGGCATTGAATCCCCTGGACACAGTGGCCCTCAGGATGGTCCATTGGGTCAGGTCGTAGGTCAGCCCCAAGCTGGGGCTGAAGAAGCCGCCGGTGATATCATTGTCATCATACCGGGCCCCGAGGGTCAGGTACACATCATAAAAATTCAGGGTGGTATTGGCGTAGACCGCCCAGTTGAGAAGATCGGAATCGCCCGGAACGATGCCGGGTGCACCGAGCGACTGCAGCGGTGGTCCGTTCCGGATGGTCTGATCCTGATCCCCGGCCTCGAGATCAAGGCCCAAAACGGCGGATACCCCGGGGCTGTTCCAGATCAACCGGGCCCGGCTGCCGAGGGTGTTTTCTTCAAACCTCAATTCCTGAAGCAGGGTTTCTTCTGGACCATAAACGCCCAGGCCCAACGTATCCGTTTCGGTCGTCCATTCCTGCTGGACGGCATAGAAAGACAGATGGCCCTGGAGGTGAGGGGTAAAATGCGCATTGACGGAACCATTTCCGAAAACGATCCGGTTGTCTTGTCCTCCGGTAAAATCCTGAGAAGGGTAGTTTCCGAAATCGACCGACGGGTCACTGTACCCCAGACTCATCTCCAAAGCCACTTTGGGAGAGAGCGCTGCCGTGAATTTGGAGAACAGACTGTCGCGCTCGAATTCCCGGTCTTCCCGAATACCGTCGGATTCCATATGGCCGGCATAGAGATAATACCCGGCCGGACCGATCGATCCGGTCACGGCCCCGCGCCAGTCCTGAGAATCGGCCTCGCCGTAGGATCCCTGAACGGTTCCCGAGGGGGTGGCGGTGTCCGCCGGTTCTTTGGTAATGATGTTGATGACCCCGCCCAATGAAGAGCCCCATGCGGATGAGGCCGGGCCCTTGATGATTTCAATCCGCTGAATCATTTCCACCGGAATGAGGCTGGTCGTAAGCTCACCGCCGCTCCAGTCGTTCATGTTCATGCCGTCCAACAGAAACCGCACATGGCGGAATTCGGATCCCTGAATGTTGATTGCACCATGGGCGCCGAAATCCCGGCTGGAACCGCTGAAAACCCCGGGCACCCGGAACAGGATGTCGTCCAGGGTGTGGGCGTTCATCCGCTCGATGGTCTCCGCATCGATAATGGTGATATTCTCGGCCGCCACCGAAACCGGCATGGGATGCCGGTGGGAGGTGTCCACCAGTTGGGCGTCGGTGAAATAGAGTTCGAGAAACTCTTTTTCCTCATCCGACACGGCGAACACCGGGGTGGAGAGAAACAGCCCCAGCAGGGCCGGGACCAGAGAGCGAACGGCGAAAGAACGAGAGGGGCGCATGTGTAACCTGTAAACCTGATTAAAATTTAAATGATACGAATGCCAAGAATTCACAAAATGAATTCTTCCTACTTAGATTTAAGTAGAAAATCAATTTTTATCTTCAATTTTCACCGGTTTTTTTATAGACCGAGCGGGAAATTTACACACACACTCTCTCTCGGTGTGTGCAGCTTAATCGCCGGCAAAAGAATCAATTTCAGATACTTATATTTTCTGAACCGCAGATAATCCTGATACACCAGATAAACGCAGATAACCCCCCC
>CAZNLT010000162.1:8685-13102 GCA_964573705.1 uncultured Desulfobacterales bacterium | reverse complement strand
GGCTTGGCCGGAAAAAAGGAGGTGCAGCCCACCGGCGCCAGAGAGCAGGCTTTTCGACCCCGGTACTCCGCACCGAAAGACTGGGCCGCATCTTCGATGACAAACAGCCCGTATTCCCGGGCCGTTTCAAGAATGGAATCGTAGTCGGCCGGAAGCCCGAAAAGATCCACGGGGATGATCCCCCGGGGCGTGAGTTTGCCTTTGCCGGCATTCGACGGCAGCGGGTGGTTTCCGGCGGCCCCCTCTTTCAGGGCCTCGATCGCCGTTTTCAGCCGGTGCGGATCTATATTGAAGGTAACCGGATCGATATCCACAAAGACCGGTGTGGCGCCCAGCAGCCGAATCACCTCAGCGGTGGCGATAAAGGTGAACGGGGTGGTCAAGACCGCATCCCCCGGTCCGACCTCGTAGGCCATCAAGGCCATCAACAGGGCGTCGGTGCCGGAAGAGCAGCCGATGGCATGGGGAACCCCGGTATACGCCGCCAGCCGCTCTTCCAGGTCGGTGATTTCCGGCCCCATGATGTATTTGCCGTGGTCCAGGACCGTGAGGATATTCTTTTCTATCGTCTGCCGTATCCGCCGCTGCTGGGCGGCCAAGTCGATAAACTGCATGAGATCTATTCCTGGCACATGGCGGGTTCGTCATCAAAGTGGGTCAGGGGCGGCTTGCCGATGGGATAGACATTGAACCCGATGTCGAACAGCCGGCGATGGTCCAGGATATTGCGCCCGTCAAAGATGAAGGCCGGTTTGACCATGGATTGATAGATTCGTTCATAATCGAGATCGGAATAGAGCTTCCATTCGGTCATGATCGCGATGGCGTCGCTTCCCTCGGCCGCGGCATAGGGATCGGATTCATACCGCACCGCACCGTCGAGATCTTTCAAATCCATTTTGGCGTTTTCCAGGGCCTCGGGGTCGGTGATGATCAGTTCGGCCTTTTCCTCCGCCAGCTTCCGGGAAATGAAGATGGCCGGGCTTTCCCGGGTATCCCCGGTGTCGGCCTTGAAGGCGAAGCCGAAGAGGCAGATCTTCTTGGTGGCCAGGGTGTTGAACATGCAGGCCAGCATGTTGAAGACGAACCGGTTCTTCTGGTAGTCGTTGATCCGGACCACGCTCTCCCAGTAATCGGCCACTTCGTAGAGCCCGTAATACCGGCAGAGATAGACCAGGTTGAGGATGTCTTTTTTGAAGCAGGACCCGCCGAATCCGACGCTGGCATTGAGAAAGCGGGGACCCAGCCGGTCGTCCATTCCCACCGCCCGGGCGACCTCGCTCACATCGGCGTCGGTTTTTTCGCACAGGGCCGAGATGGCGTTGATAGAGGAGATCTTCTGGGCCAAAAAGGCGTTGGAGACGAGTTTGGAAAGCTCGCTGCTCCAGATGTTGGTGGTCAGAATGCGGTCCCGGTCGACCCAGTTGGCGTAGACCTCCACCAGTTCGTTTCTGGCTTTGAGGCCGCTGACCGTTTCATCGGAGCCGATCAGCACCCGGTCCGGCTTCTCCAGGTCCTGAACGGCGGTTCCCTCGGCCAGAAACTCCGGGTTGGAGAGCACCTCGAAATGGTTCTTCTTGTCGGATGCAAGCAGAATCCGTTTCATGGCCTGAGCGGTCTTGACCGGCAGGGTGCTCTTTTCCACAATGATTTTGGGCGAACCCGAGCATTCCCGAATCTGCCGGGCGGTCTTTTCCCAGTATTGAAGATCGGCGGCCATACCGGCGCCGGCCCCGAAGGTTTTGGTCGGGGTGTTGACGCTCACGAAAATGATGTCCGATTCCCGAATCCCCACTTCGATATCGGTGCTGAAGAAGAGATTCCGGCCTCGGGCTTCCCGAACCACCTCATCCAGCCCCGGTTCATAGATGGGCAGGTTTTCGGAATTCCACCGGGCGATGCGGTCGGGATTGATGTCGACGACGGTCACCTTGTACTGCGGGCATTTCTGAGCGATTACCGCCATGGTGGGGCCGCCCACATAGCCCGCGCCGATACACAGAATCCGTTTTTCAAAATTTTCGACCATTACTGTTCCAGTCCTCCCGCATTCAGCCGGGCCAGTTTGAAGATAACCTCTTTCCGGCCGATCACGCCCAGTTCTTCCCGGGCCACATTCTCGATAAATACCGGATCATTTTTGAGGCGCTGGATGGAACGGTAGATCGAAAAATTTTTGCGAATCAACTGTTCGTTCTTCCGGACCAGGCTGTCGCGCCCCTTTTCCATCAGCTTCAGGTCGGCCAGGCCGTTGTCCCCGAAGAGGATAAACAGGAAAAGAGAAAACATTGCCAGAATCGCCACGGAAACGCCTACATTGTGTTTTGAATTCATCATTTCCTCACTCCTTTTCCGGCTGCCGCCAAAACGACTCTCATTTCAGGGCTTTTCATCAGGAAGGCGATGCCGCTGTAGAAAACGCATCCGGTGGTGATGCACAGAAGCAGCCCTGAAACAAGACGGGTTGATGTGCCGCCTTCCCGGGGAATCGTCCAGTGGGCGACCCCCCAAACCGTACCTCCCATTATTACCGAACATATCACGGATTTGCAAGCGGAATTCACTATTTTCGCCCATCCGGGCGCACCGAGTTTTCGCCGAAGGGCAAAAACCAGCAGAATCAGGTTCAAGACCGAGGCCGAAGAGGTCGCCAGGGCCAGTCCCCCATGGCCCATCGGTCCCATCAGCATCACCCCCAGAAGCAGGTTGAAGATGATGGCGACGACGGCGGTTTTCATGGGGGTCCGGGTATCCTGAAGGGCGTAAAAAGCGGATGCGACGATGCGCACCCCGGAAAAGGCGAAAAGCCCCAGGGCGTAAAACAGCAGGGCCTCGGCCGTGGCCCCGACCGCCCGGGCGTCGAAAGCGCCCCGTTGAAACAGCAGGCCGATGATCGGCTCCCGCAGCACGATCAGGCCGACCATGGCCGGAAAGGTGATGAAAAAAACCAGCCGCAGGGTATGGGCAAAGGTGTCCCGCAGGCCCGCCATATCCCCGGCGGCCGCCTGCCGGGAAAGGCTCGGCAGGACCGCCGTGGCCATAGCCATGGCGAAAATGCCCAGAGGAAACTGCACCAGGCGGTCCGCATAATAGAGATAGGAGACACTTCCCCGGTCCAGCAGGGATGCCAGCAGGGTGCCGACCAGGACGTTGATCTGGTAGACCGCGGCGCCGAGCACCGCCGGCAGCAGGGTGTGTCCGATTCGGGACAGGGCGGGATGAAAAAACCGCGCCGTTTGAAAAAGATGCACCCCGTGGCGAACCAGAAAGGGGGCTTGAAATCCGAGTTGAAGCAGCCCGCCGATCAACACCCCCCACGCCAGGCCGGTGATCGGTTCCGCCAGGTTCGGTGAAATGAAAAAAGCGGCGAAGATAATGGCGATGTTCAGGAGGATCGGGGCCAGGGCCGGCCCGGCAAAGTGGCCCAAGCTGTTGAGAACGCCCATACAGAGGGCGGTCAGACAGATGAAAAAGAGATAGGGAAACATGAGGCGGGTCATCTCTACCGTCATCTCGAACTGAATCGGATCGTCGATAAAACCCGGCGCGAAGACCCGCACCAGAACCGGAGATGCCCACATTCCCAGGATGACCACCAGCACCAGAAGCGCGGCGGTGAACCGAAGGGCGGCGCAGGCCAGGCGAATCGCTTCGGGTTTTCCCTTTTCGGTCAGATATTCCGTGAACACCGGAATGAAGGCGATGCTCAAGATGCCTTCCGCAAACAGCCGGCGCATGAGGTTGGGAATACGGAAGGCGACGAAAAAGGCATCGGATCGCATGCCGGCGCCGAAAAACCCGGCGATGACCATATCCCGGGCAAATCCGAGGAGTCGGCTTATCAGGGTGGCGCCGCCTACTACACCGGCCGCCCGGGTGCATTGTTTGACTTCCGAACCCGCAACCGCTATCGTTCGCATATCCGTTTTTGCATTTTAGTTCTTGACATATGATAAGGGGTTTTATATTAGAAATATTTTTAATAATCTATGAAAAATTTAACACAATATTGAAAGGAGCACGGTTTTGGCAAATCATAAATCAGCAAAGAAACGGGCCCGGCAGAATGAGATTCGCCGAGTGCGGAACAAAGCGGTGAGGACCCGGGTTAAGAATGTGGTCAAAGAGGTGCGCCAGGCGGTCACGGAAAATTCAACCGACACCGCAGCCGCCCGGATCAACCATGCCCAATCGGTGATCGACAAGGCCGCCAAAAAAGGGGTGATTCACAAGAGAACCGCCGCCCGAAAGATTTCCCGTTTGTCCAAGCAGGTCAATTCCCTCTCGGCCTGATTTTCCGAATTCCTCCCGACCCTTTTCGAAGCACCTGGTGCGAGCGGATGCTTCATCCGTGTTTTCGTCGAAAGGTCATTGAAGACGATTCACAGGTGCAACCTGAAAAAAACGGCGTTCCGCC
>CAZNLT010000162.1:0-8585 GCA_964573705.1 uncultured Desulfobacterales bacterium | reverse complement strand
TTTTTCTTGACCACGATCACCTTGCGGATCGTGTTATCGGCGATGAACTTCTGTACCCGTTCGTCCGCCAGGGCCGTTTCCTTGAGGGTTTCGTCGTCGGCATCCGCAGAGATATCGAATCGGCTTCGCAGCTTGCCGTTGACCTGAACTACGATGGTCATCTCCTCTTTTTGAAGGGCATCCTTGCGGTACTCGGGCCAGGTCGCCAGAAGTACGCTCTTTTCATGACCCAGGGCGGACCAGATCTCCTCGGAAAAATGGGGCACCATGGGGGAGAGCAGCAGGACCGCTGTTTCCAGGCCCAGCCGCATCACCCCGGCGGTGGACCCTTCGGCCGCCTTGGAACGATCGATGCCGTACATGGCGTTCACCAGCTCCATTACCGCACTGATGGCGGTGTTGAAATGGAACCGGTCTTCAATGTCGCCGGTGACCCGTCGAATGGTTTCATGAATCTTTCGGTAGAGGTCCCGAAGATCCCCCTCCAATTCATCCGGTGAATCGGCATAGGCGGTGACCGGTCGGGTCGGTTCCATCCAGTCCCGGGCCAGCCGCCAGACCCGGTTCAGGAACCGATAGCCCCCTTCCACCCCCTGTTCGCTCCACTCCAGGTCCCGTTCCGGCGGGGCCGCAAACAGGCAGAACAGCCGGGTAGTGTCGGCGCCGTAAGCCTCCAGCAGGGTATTCGGGTCGATGACGTTCCGCTTGGACTTGGACATCTTTTCCACCCGGCCCACGGTGACCGCGTTTCGGCAGATGGTACAATTCGGGGCCTCCTCGGACCAGTCCACCTGTCCGGGAAATAGAAACCCGTGCTCGGGACAAGAGGTGGTCTCCTTACACACCATCCCCTGGGTCAGCAGGCGGGTAAAAGGCTCCTTGCAGTCGATCAACCCCAGGTCATGGAGCACTCGTGTGAAATACCGGGAATAGAGCAGGTGAAGGATGGCATGCTCCACCCCGCCGATGTACTGGTCCACCGGCATCCAGTAGTCCACCGACTTTCGGTCGAACATGGCGGTGTCGCAGTCCGGGCTGCAATAGCGGTCGAAATACCAGGAGGACTCCACGAAGGTATCCATGGTATCCGTCTCCCGCCGGGCTTTATCGCCGCCGCACTGCGGGCAGGTGGTCCGGAGGAAGGATTCCAGCGTCGGCAGCGGGGACTTGCCGCCTTCCAGCAGGTCGGCCTCCTCGGGCAGCTCGATGGGCAGGTCCGATTCGGGGACCGGCACCACCCCGCACCGGTCGCAGTGGATCATGGGGATAGGCGCGCCCCAGTACCGCTGCCGGGAGATGCCCCAGTCCCGAAGCCGGTAGCTGACCGTCTTTTTGCCGATGCCTTCTTGGTCCATATGGGCGGCGATGGCTTCCTTGGCGTCTTCATTGGACATGCCGTCGAATCGCCCGGAGTTGACCATGATTCCTTCACCGGTATAGGCCTCGTCCATGGCGGCGCCTTCCAGCGACTCCCCTTCGGGCTGAACCACCACGATGATCTCCAGGCCGTATTTTCGGGCGAAGTCGAAATCCCGCTGGTCGTGGGCCGGCACCGACATGACCGCACCGGTGCCGTATTCCATGAGCGCGAAATTGGCGGTGTAGATCGGCATGCGGCGGCCGCTCATGGGGTTGAGGCAGTAGGCCCCGACGAACACCCCTTCTTTTTCGTAGGTTTCCATGGCCCGGTCGGAGCGGTCCAGAAGGGCCATCCGGTCCACGAATTCGGCCACCGCCGACTCCTGTTCCGTGGACTGAGACAGCTCGGTGACCAGCGGATGCTCCGGCGCCAGGCACATGAAGGTGGCCCCGAAGACGGTATCCTGACGGGTGGTGAAAACTGAAATCCGCTCATCGGAATTCTCGATGGGAAACCGGATTTCGGCGCCGAAGCTTTTCCCGATCCAGTTCTTCTGCATGGTGGTCACCTTTTCGGGCCACCCGGGGAGCTTATCGCAGTATTCCAGAAGATCGTCGGCGTAATCGGTGATCCGGAAAAACCACTGGGCCAGCTTTTTCTGCCGCACCGTCTTGCCGCACCGCCAGCAGGCCCCCTGCTCCACCTGTTCATTGGCCAGAACCGTCTGGCAGGGTTCGCACCAGTTGACGAAGGATTCCTTGCGGTAGACCATCCCCTTTTCATACATCTGGAGGAAAAGCCACTGCTCCCAATGGTAGTATTTGGGATGACAGGTGGCGATTTCCCGGTCCCAGTCATAGGAGAAGCCCATCTGCTTCAACTGGGCCCGCATGGCGTCGATGTTCTCGTAGGTCCACCGGGCCGGATGAGAATTGTTCTGAATCGCGGCGTTTTCCGCCGGCATGCCGAAAGCGTCCCAGCCCATGGGATGGAGCACGTTGAATCCGCGCATCCGTTTGTAACGGCCCACCACGTCTCCGATGGTGTAGTTGCGCACATGGCCCATGTGGATCTTTCCCGAGGGATAGGGAAACATCTCCAGCAGGTAATATTTCGGTGTATCCGGGTCCTCCGTCACCTTGAAAAGGCCGGATTCATCCCAGTATTTCTGCCACTTGAGTTCAATGGCTTTGGGATCGTATCGTTCATCCATGGTCGATCATTCCTCCAGAATCTGTGTCGAAGCGGACGTCAAAAGCATTGGTATCCGTAAAACTTTTCTTGTCCCATACGTCGGGTGAAATGGCAAGAGGATGAAGAAATTTTCTTTTTCTACTCCACCATCTTCCGCGGCAGGTAGAAGACGATCTCCGGAAAGGCGGTGACCAGAACCACCATCAGGATCATGATGAGGAAGAAGGGAAAGGTCGCCTTGAGAATATCCCCCACCTTTTCATTCGAAATTCCCTGAATGACGAAGATGGAGAACCCCACCGGCGGGGTGATCTGGGAAAGCTCCACCATAAAGACCAGAAAGATCCCGAACCAGAGCGGATCGAATCCCGATTTGACTACGATGGGGAGCACGATGGGCAGGGTCATTACCACGATGGAGATGCCGTCCAGGATCATGCCCAGGAAGAGATACATCAGGCCCACCACCAGGATCAGAACGTAGGGAGAGAGGTCGAGGCCCACGATGTAGGTGCTGAGGGCCCGGGCGATGCCCACGAACCCCACCACCTGGGAAAGAAATGCCGCCCCGATGATGATAAAGCAGATCATGGAGGTGGTCTTGACGGCGCTGATGACCGCTTCCCGGAAATTGTCCCAGGTGAGGTTTCGAAAGGCGACGGCCAGGATGAACGACCCCACCACCCCGATGGCCGCGGCTTCGGTAGGGGTGGTGAATCCCAGGTAAATGCCGCCCAGGACCACCAGAATCAGTATCAGGACCGGCGCCAGTTCCTTGGCGGAAGCCATTCGTTCCCGGAATGTAAACCGCTCCTTGACGTCCGGCATGACCGTCGGATCGGTCGCCGCCCGATACATAATGAAGGCGCTGTAGAGCCCCGCCAGCATGAGGCCGGGGATGACGCCGGCGATAAAGAGTTTGCCGATGGAGGTATCCGACAAAATGCCGTAGATGATCATGATCAGGCTGGGCGGAATCAGAAATCCGAGGGTGCCGGCGCCGGCCAGGGAGCCGAGGGCGAGATACCGGTCGTACCCGCGGCGGGAGAGCTCGTCCAGGGTGATTTTGCCCACCGTGGCGGTGGTGGCGGCGCTGGAGCCGGAAACCGCCGCAAAGAGCGAACAGGCCAACACATTGATGTGGAGCAGGCGGCCCGGGATGCGGGTCAGCCACGGCGCCAGGCCGTTGAGGAGTTTGGTGGAAATGGCGGTCCGGTACAGGATTTCGCCCATGAAAATAAACAGCGGCAGGGCGGTGAGAGACCAGGAATTGAGGCTGTTCCAGACCGAGTTGGCGATCAGCCCGCCGATCTTGTTCCAGATGGAGAGGGTCGGCGGCAGGTTGAGGTCATACAGGAGCATTCCGATCACCCCGGATGCCAGGAGCGAAAAGCCGATCCAGAGCCCCGACAGGAGCAGAAGGAACATGATGGCGAACAGGACGAAACTCAGGATGAGCGGGTCGGAGATGATATCAGCCTCCTCAGGAAGACGGCGATGAGCTGAAGTTCGAACATCAGAAATCCGATGGGAATGACGATCTGGGGCAGATAGATGGGGGTCTCCGAAATGGAATCGGCGGTCATCTCCAGGGTATAGGTGTCATAGACCATGATTGCGGAATGATAAAGCGCAAAGCTGCACAGCGTCACGGCGATGAGGACGACCAGGATGTCGATAATCCGGAGTGCATTTGGACTCAACCGCGAAAGGATCAGGGTGATGCGGATGTGGGCCTCGTCCCGAAGGGTCAGGGCCAGACCCAGCATCACCACCGCCACGAAGAAATAGGCGCTGTATTCATCCGCGACCAGGGTGGAAAAATTGAACACCGTCCGCAGGAAGATCTCCACCGTGATCAGGACCACGATCAGGACCATGAACAGGGCGGAGACATACCCTCCTGCGGCGGCGAATATATCGATCCAGCGGATCAGCTTCGGGATCATTTTTTCAGAAACGGATCGATGACCTTTTGGGTGTCCGCATCCGCCTCGGCCGAAAATTCGTCGATAATCTTTCGGGCTGCAGTGTTCATGTGCATCGACAGTTCCCGGTCCTCGTCCGAGACCGCGATGTCTTCCTCCTGAATGGCTTTCAGGGAGGCGACATTTCGTTCATGGGAATCCTTCCACTGAGCCGCCTCGGTCTCCCGGGCCGCTTTCAGAAGCGCTTCCTGCTGATCCTTGGACAGGGCGTTCCAGTAGTCGAGGTTGATGGTCACCATATTGAGCGGGTAGGCATAATTGATTTTCTTGAAATGGCTCAGCACCTCCCAGAATTTGCCGTTGTTGGCCGATTCGGCGGAGGTGAGCACCGAATCGATCATGCCGGTGCGAAGTGAAGAATAGACCTCTCCCCAGGGCAGGGAAATCGGGGCTGCGCCCAGCGCCTTCAGGAATTCGGCGCCGTTTTTATCGTAGGTGCGGGTCTTGATCCCTTGGAGGTCTTCCACCGACTGAATCGGCTTCTGGGTAACCAGTCCGCTGGGGGGCCATGGCGCGGCGTAGAGCAGTTTCTGGTTCCATTTTTCGGCTGCGGCGTCATACAGCGGTTTGCTCTCATCATACAGCTTGCGGGCGCTGTCGAAATCGAGCACCAGACGCGGCAGGGAACTGATGCCGAACACATGGGCGCTGCCGGCCACCACCCCCATCAGGATGTCGGACATCGGCACCTGGCCGTCCTTGACGACCTTCAAGAGTTCCGGGCCTTTGAAGCCTAAACTGCCGCCCGGGTGGACGGTGATCTTGACCGAGCCGTCCGTGTACTGTTCGGCCAGTTTGGCGAAATTCATGGCGCCCTGAGTATGAAAGCTGGAGGGGCCGTAAATCGCGTTCAAATCCATTTTCATCTCCTCGGCGGAGATCGCCGGGGAGGCCAGAAAAAAGAGTATTCCGATCGCTATCAACCATCTTTTCAGTGTCATTCCTTCATCCTTTCTTCTTTTGAGTTTTTGTCGATGTACAGAATGCCTACACCGATTCCTCCTTGCCGAAACCGCCGCCGCCGGGGGTTTCCATACGAACGATATCCCCCTTCTGAAGGCTGACGGAAAATTTTCCCGGCTGTTTTTCCTCACGGCCGTTTCGGATGATCAGATTCCGTCCGGTTTTCCCGGGTTGACCGCCTTCCAGGCCGTAGGGCGGGTTCTTCCTACGCTCGGAGAGCACCGTCACCTCGGCGTCGGCCAAAAGCCGCACCTCCCGCACCACCCCGTCCCCGCCCGAATGCCGGCCCTTTCCGCCGGAACCGGTCCGCACCGAATACTCGGTCACCTGAAACGGGTAACTGAATTCCAGCGCCTCGATGGGGGTATTGAGGGTGTTGGTCATGTGGGAGTGGACCGCGGATTCGCCGTCGGTCCGGCCGGAGGCCCCCATGCCGCCGGCGATGGTCTCGTAATAGGCAAAGGGTCGGTCTCCGTCCATCCCCCCGATGGTGATGTTGTTCATGGTCCCCTGCCCCGCCGCCGGGACCCTTTCCGGCAAGGTTTTAGACAGCGCGCCCAGGACCACATCCACCACCCGCTGGGAGGTTTCGACGTTTCCCCCGGCCACGGCGGCCGGAAACCGGGCGTCCACGATGGTGCCTTTTCGAGTGATGACCTGAATGGGTCTGACCGATCCGGCATTGGTGGGGACTTCGGCCCCGGCCAGGGACCGAAACACATACAGCACCGCCGACAGGGTAATGGCATGGACCGCATTGATGCTGCCCTTGACCTGGGGATCGGATTCCGAAAAATCGAGGACCGCTTCGTCTCCCTGGATTTCGATCCGCACTCGAATGTGGATATCGGTCCGGCCCAGACCGTCATCATCCATAACGTCTTCAAAGGTGTAGACCCCGTCCGGAATGGCGCCGATGGTAGCCCGGGTGATCTGTTCGGCGTAGTCGATGAGGCTTCGGGCGTAAAACTCGACCGTCTTCAGGTCGTATTTGCCGATCAGCTCCCGCATTCGCCGGACCCCGGTGATGTTGGCCATGATCTGGGCTGCGAAATCCCCTTCCCGTTCCACCGGCGTCCGGACGTTGTTCAGGAAAAACCGCATCAGTTTCTGGTCGATGGCCCCTTTTTCCACAATCTTCAAGGGCGGAATAATCACCCCTTCCTGAAAAATCGAAGTGGACAGCGGCATGGAACCCGAGGTCATGCCCCCGACATCGGCATGGTGGGCCCGGTTGGCCACGAAAAATTGAGGTCGATCCCCATTTTCCAGAAAAACCGGGGCCACGATGGTGATGTCGGGAAGATGGGTGCCGCCTTTGAATGGGTCGTTGAGCATGACCATGTCCCCGTCGGCGAACTCGAAATCATGAATAGCGGCCTGAACCGACATGGGCATGGACCCGAGGTGGACCGGAATATGGGCCGCCTGGGCGATCATGTCGCCTTTTTTATCAAAAACGGCGCAGGAGAAATCCCGCCGCTCCTTGATATTGGGGGAAAACGCGGTTCGGTTGAGGGTGACCCCCATTTCTTCGGAAATGGAGGCAAACCGGTTTTTAAAAACTTCCAGCAGGATCGGGTTCGGTTTCATGGCGCTCCTTCAGGACTGGACGGTCATGATGATGTTTTCGTATTCGTCCACCCGGGCCGAGGCGAAGGGGGGCACCACCACGGTGGAGGTGTACTCGACCAGAACGGCCGGCCCTCGGATGATGTTGCCGCATTTGAGCCGGTCCCGGGCCATGATGGCGGTGATAAACTGCCGCCCCTCGAAAACCGACTCTTTTTCAGCCAGAAAGGCTTCATCCGGCGGGGTTTCACCGCATTCATCGGATTTGGGGAATCGGGGCTTCTCGGGCATCCCCCGGGCCCGCAGCCGAAGATTGACGATCTCCACCGCTTTTTCCCGATTGCTGTATCCGTAAGTCTTTTCGTGAAGCTCGTGAAACAATTGCACATAATCGTCGGCCAGGGGAACAATGATCTCGTAGGATTGCCCCTGATAGCGCATGTCCAGAAAGGTTTCCAGGATCACGTTGGCCGCATCCACGCCTTCCTGAATCAATTCGGATCGGCCCCGTTCTTCCAGCGGCCGAAAACGGTTTTCAATTTCACCGCGTTTCTCGGGGCCGATCATCACCGTCTGGGAATAGTCCTTGATGATGTCGGCCATCAGCATGCCGATGGCCGAAAGGATCCCCGGATTTTTGGGCACCAGGATCTCGGGTATGTTCAGAAGCTGCGCCAGAAAGGCCGCATGCATGGACCCGGCTCCGCCGAAGGAAAAGAGGGTGAAGTGGCGCGGATCGAACCCCCGTTCGACCGAGATCACCCGAATGGCCCGCTCCATGGTGGTGTTGGCCACCGACAGGATTCCTTCGGCCAGTTCGATGGGCGTGAGACCGAGCTGTTTGGACATTCGCTTGAAATGGTCGGCCAAGGGGCCGGTATCGAGGTGCATGTTTCCCCCGAGAAAATTATCGGGAATCAGCCGCCCCAGAAAGAGATTGGCGTCGGTGACGGTGATCCGGTCTCCCTTGCCGTAGCAGATAGGACCGGGATCGGCGCCGGCACTTTCGGGGCCGACCTTCAGAGAACCGCCGGGGTCGATCATGGCGATGGATCCCCCGCCGGCGCCGACGGTGTGGATGTCGATCATCGGCACCTTGACCGGATAATCGTCGATGCTCGATTCCAGGGTCAGGGGCAGATCGCCGTCGATCAATGCGACATCGGTGGAGGTGCCTCCCATGTCGAAGGTGATGAGGCGATCATATCCGGCCGGTTTGCCCAGTTCAAAAGCGCCCACCGCGCCGCCCGCCGGCCCCGACAGAATGGTTCTTACCGATTCGACCATGGCGGTGGCGGCCGAAATGGAGCCGCCGTTGGACTGCATGATTCGAAGCCGCTCCGAACCGATTTCATCGGTGATGTTCCGAATATAGCGCTTCATTTTGGGAGAGACATAGGCATTGATGATCGTGGTGGAGGTCCGTTCGAACTCCCGGAATTCCGAGAGGATTTCGTGGGACAGGGAATGCGGAATGTCTTTTTCGAGCAAAAAGGCCCCGACCCGCC
>CAZNLT010000161.1:0-13142 GCA_964573705.1 uncultured Desulfobacterales bacterium | reverse complement strand
GGTGAACTATCAGTGGCCTAACATCATGGTCATTATTGCCCGTGAACGGTTACGGAATTTTTACCACCCGGCATACCCGGCGCTCTCCATCGGCGGAGTCGGCTTCCTCCAAGAATTCTATCGGATGGTCCTTTTCTATCACTTGAAGGTCATTCTCGGTGAACTTGGCCGCGATCTCCGGGGGGTAGAGGTCTTCGCATCTTTTTCCCATCCAGTCCTTCCCGCGGATTCCGAAGTATTTTTCAAAGTTGCGGCTGAGATAAATATATCGACCCGCTTCATCCTTGATCCAGGCGATGGTGGGGCCGCTGTCCAAAATTGCCCGGAACCGGGCCTCGTTCGCCCGCAGTTCCCCCATCTGCCGGTTTCTCTCGGTCACATCCCGGGAGACTCCGACAATGCCCGCGAATCGGCCGTCTTCATCCCGCAGGGGGCGGGTGGTGGTTTCGGCGGTGATTCGCTGTCCGTCCTTTCGAATCCAGTCCGATTCGAACCATCGAGGAGCCCCATCGCCTCGGCCCGCTTTTTCCATGGCCAGGCGATACTGAATCGCCGTCTGAAGGATTTCGAGGCCGGCGGGTGTCAGGATCTGACCCCAGTCCATGTCCAGGATTTCTTGGGGATGGTATCCCAGCACTTGGCAAACGGAGGGGCTGACATATCGAATGGTGAATGCGCCGTCGGTCGCCCAGATCACGTCTTGGGCATAGTCGGCCGCCATGCGGTAGTAGATGTCGTTTTCGGCCTCGGCTGTAGATTCGGCGATTTCCGCCCGGGCCGCGGTCAGTTCGGCAATCAGTTCCGTGCGGGATTTTTCGTGATCGGGTTTTTGCATATTTCCTTCCTGCCTGAGTGGAACCGCTTATCCGGTTTTTTGAAGCACCTCCTGCAGCAAGGTACCCAGTTCGGCGATCCGGAAAGGCTTCTGAAGAAACCCGGCAAACCCCTCGATGGGGTACCGATGCTGCAGATCTTCCATGCTGTATCCGCTGCAGAGGACCCCCTTCACGGTATCGTCCATGTCGCGGAGTTTTCGCATCAGTTCCACCCCGTTGAGTCCCGGCATGCTCATATCGCACAGGACCAGGTCGATGTCGGTCTTTTTCTCGCGGAACAGACGGATCGCTTCGGCTCCTCCGGAGGCGGGAATCACGGAATATCCCTTCATGATTCCTTTCCTGTGTAATTTTGTATAAAGTTTCGGATGGCTGTAATGTCGCAATCCTGAGCCAGGGTTTCGATCTGCCGACAAAAAGGTTCCATTTTCGGATCGGTCCGGCGCATGTGCTTCACATGAGCGCAGATGCCGGATAAATTTCCGATGCGGGACATGGCGTAGAGCGCATCGATGTCGGCTTTCGGGGGCGGCATCGCCGGCATCGCCGGTGTCTTCTCCTTTGCAGCGGATATTTTCGGGCTGTCGTATTGCCACGACAGTGATAGGTGTTGCTCGGTCTTTCTCAGCAGTTTCTCCTGAGAAATCGGTTTGAATATACAGTCATCGGCGCCGCTTTTTCGAATCTCATTTTTCGTTTGAGAATCGGCATGACCGGTGATGTCGATGATCACGGGGCGGCGCCGGCTACTGAAGGTGCATATTCGTCGAACGGCTTCTCTGCCGCCGATGCCGGGCAGCACCCAATCCATTAATATCAGATCGGGTTTGAAGGCTTCGGCCCGGGATACCGCCTCCAGCCCGTCCGACGCTTCTTCAATATCAAAACCCAGAGGTTCTATCATGGCCCGAACCACCTGTCGATTCAAATCAAAATCATCTACAATGAGCACCTTTCTTCGTTTTCCCTCGTAACCGGAAGGCAGGCCGGACAGCCCGGATCTCTCGGTTCGGCCGCCGTCGGTCGCTTCGCAGAGGGGAACCTCAAACTTGAAAGTGCTGCCGCGACCCATCGAGCTCTCCACCGTGATCCGTCCGCCCATCCGCGATATCAGGTTCTGGCTGATGGCAAGCCCGAGGCCGGTTCCTTCAGTTTTGGATTCAGCCGGATTCAACTGCTGAAAAGCTTTGAAGACCTCGGAAAGCTTTTCCTCCGGAATGCCGATGCCGGTATCCGATACGGAAAACGTGATTTTATCGCCTGCTGCGCGAACCCGAAGGGTGATTTCGCCCTGATCGGTAAATTTGACGGCATTGGAAAGCAGGTTCAACAATACCTGCCGCAGCCTTTTTTCGTCAATATGAACAAAATGTGGAAGGAGGGGATCGATCTCCGTGTGAAACCGGAGCTTTTTCTGAAACGCCTTCACCCGGACCATGTCGGCCGTATTGGAGACCAATGACCTCAAGTCAGCCGATTCCGGATAAAAATCGATTTTTCCGGCTTCGATTCTGGCGATGTCCAGAATGTCGTTGATCAAAATCAGCAGGTGTTCCCCGCTGTTTCTGATGACGGAGATTTTCTGCCGATTGCTTTCGGAAAGGGTCTGATCCCGCCCCAGAATCTGGCAGTATCCGAGAATGGCGTTCAGCGGGGTGCGCAGTTCATGGCTCATGTTGGCGATGAATTCGCTTTTGGCCCGGTCGGCGGCTTCGGCGGCCTCCCGGGATTCGATCAAATCCCGCTCCATGCGTTTGCGATCGGTGATATCACGGGAAATCCCCTCATACCCGACGATTTTTCCCTCACTGTCCCGCAAGATGACTACATTGATTTCAAACGGAGCTGTTTCGCCGTTTTTGGCGGTATAATCCACTTCCATAACGAAGTGAGCCTGTGACGGATGTTCCGCCGGTCTCAAACAAAGGAGCTTTTCCCTGAGGCGATCAATGGATTTTTGATCCATATAGTCGGAAATATCCAAGCCGACCGCCTCTTCCCGGGTGTACCCCAGCAGATTTTCCACCGCCGAGTTCAAGAAGACCATTTTACCCTTCCAGTCGGTTCTCCAGATGATGTCCCGTGCATTTTCGGTCAACCGCCGGTAGCGTTCCTCACTTTCCTGCAGTCGTGCTTCGGCCTTTCTCTGCTCGGTGATGTCGAAAATTTGGGATAAGAAATATCCTTCCCCCTCCAGGATCACTTTCTGAGTGGAAATCAGACCGGTTCGAATGTCGCCCGATTTGGTTCTGATTTTAATTTCCTTATTTCTCACACACCCGTCGCGCTTAAATTGTTCCAAGTGTTCGGAACGCTGATCAGGTGAATACCAGATGCCCAACTCCCGTGAAGTTTTGCCGATCATCTCTTCTTTGCTATACCCGATGAACTCGGTGGACGCATGATTGACTTCCACGAATCTTCCATCATTCATGGTTGTAATGATGAGAATGGCCGGGCTCGACATGAAAGCGGCGCTGAATTTTTGTTCGCTTTCTTTTAATTGTTCTTCTACTTGCTTTTGTTCGGAAATATCCAGCCCGATTCCGCCGAGGTATTTTTCCCCGGCGGCGTTCCTGAAGGGGATCTTGTGGACCTGAAAAAACAGGCTTTCTCCCGAAGGGGTCACTACTTCTTCAACATACTCAAAGGGATGGTTCCGTTCCAGAACCCGCAGGTCGTTTTGTCGAAAAACCGCCGCCGTTTCGGGCGGAAGCACCTCTTCAACAGTTTTCCCCAGCCAGCCTTCGGCGGAAATCCCGAAATAGTCTTCATTCTTTCGGCTCAGATAGACATAGCGGCCTTCTTCATCCTTGATCCATGAGATGGTGGGGCTGTAATCCATAAACAGGCGGAACCGTTCCTCGCCGTCGCGCAGCGCCTCTTCCGCCTGCTTGCGTTCGATAATGCGGCCGATCCGCTTCGCAACCGCCTCGATCAGCAATCGCTCCTCTTTCAAAAAAGGACCTTCATCGGCGGCGGAAGGTGATTCCAGGTAGCCGACGTTGACCCACCCGACCGGTTCGTCAAGAACGTGAAGCGCGACAGAAAGAGCCGCTTCGCATGGCCCCCGATCACCGGTTTCGAACACCCGGTCTTTCCAACGAATGCGGCCGATCGCGCTCGCCGGATACTGCATCGCCGGCGGCAGCAAGGTTACGGCCTGCTCCAGAATCCCTTCGATGGTGACCTGTTTTTGCTCGACAATTCGGGCGAGTTCGTAAAGGCATTTGAGTTCCTTGATGCGTTCCCCCAATGCCGATTCGGCGGCCCGCCCGGCGGAGACGTCATGGATGATGGAGTGAAGCAATCGTCGACCGTTCAGCAGGATCGGGCCGCTGTAGACTTCGACATCCCGGATCGAACCGTCGGCCAACCGGTGGCGGAACAGAAAATGCCGCCGATTCTGTGCTCGGGCCGCCTCCATTTCCCTCTGAATTTCTTCAGAAGACAGGGTGTTCAGCTCGGCGATGTTCATCCGCGTCAATATCTCGCGAGACCAGCCGTAAAAGGTCTCGGCGGACCGGTTGGCATCGATGATGGCGCCGGTGTCCGGATCGATCATCAGCATCACGGCATGACTGTTTTCAAACAGGCCTCGGGGGTCATTTTGCCTTTCCGCGCGCAGCCTCTCCAAGGCGGCCTCGGCCCGGCGGCATCGGTTTTCCAGTTCTTCGTAGGTCGGCTTAACTTTATTCATAGTGGTTTTCTCCCGGAATCTTGTCCATTTCTGACTTGGATTCGGGGAAAAGTCAATCGTTTCCAGGAGTCTGAATCGTGGATGATCACTGACATTGCGGGTACACCGATGAGCAACAAAGGCTATGATTACCGTTTTGCCCGTCCGAGGCCGATGTGTCAGATATCAGAATACCATCCGGACCCCTGCCGGGGAATGAATCCCCCGGCTGAATTTGAAAAAGCCCGCTGAAGCGGGCTCTTTATTGGGCGGGGTTCGAAAGCGATGGGAGCACCCTTCAGGGTGCTTTTCGGGGGTGAGCCGGGAGAATACCGGTCTGTCCGTCTATGAAAGGATGTCAGTGCGCTCGCATCTGCCCAATGTCTGTTCCAGAAGCGCTTTTAATGCCTGCATTCGGTAAGGTTTCTGGAGAAAACCGGCAAATCCCTCGCCGCCGTAGCGGGATCTGAGTTCGGCTTCACTGTATCCGCTGGACAGGATCACACGAACATCCGGGTCCAGTCGGCGAAGTTGGTGCAGGACCTCCAGTCCGCTCATGTCGTCCATCTTCAGGTCGCAGAGGACGAGGTCGATCTCCACGGATTTTCCCCGGAAGATCTCGACCGCCTCCGGTCCGCCGGGTGCGGAGATCACTGTATACCCAATCCGTTCGAGCATTTGCCGGATCATGGTTCGGATCGATTCTTCGTCGTCCACCAGGAGGACGACCTCTTTTCCGGTCGGGGTTGATGCCGGTGACGACGGCTGCGGGCGGGGTTCATCCGCGATGTGGAGTTCCGCGAGTGCCGGAAACAGCACCCGAACGGCGGTTCCTCGTCCGGGTTCGGAATCGATGCGGATAAAGCCTTTGTGGCCCCGCACGATTCCCATCACTGCGGCCATTCCCAGGCCGCGCCCCTGAAATTTGGTGGAATAAAAGGGTTCGAACAGATGCTTTCGGGTTTCCGAATCCAGACCGGAGCCGGTGTCTTTTACCTCCAAAAAGACAAACCGGCTTTCTGCAAAAGGCGCTTCATAGGGCAGCCAGACATCCGGTTCGGTTTCCGAGAGATCGGGTGCCTCGCAGTCGGCGGCGCCGGTAGACAGGGTGACCGGGCCTTCCGCATTTTTCTCATAGGATTCCGCGGCATTCAGAATCAGGTTCATCAGAATCTGACCGATCTGGGATTCGTCCGCGTCCACCTTCGGCAACGGCCGTTCCAGGTTCAGGGTTAGGGAAATCCTGCCGGGAACGGCTGCCTGCAGCAGTTCGAACATGCTTTCGATGAGCCGATTGAGATTCAGCGGCCTGACGACGAATCGCCCTTTTCCCGAAAACGCGAGCATCTGGCGGATGAGGGCGGCGGCCCGCTGCCCCGCTGTCAACGCGTCCTCCAGTTGAAGTCGGGCCGTCGAATCCGAGGATACCGTCTCCTTGACCAGCTCCATATTCCCCAACATGGTCATCAGAATATTGTTGAAATCATGGGCGATCCCGCCGGCCAGCACCCCCAGACTTTCCAGCCTTTGAACGGTCTGGAGATGCCGTTCCATGCGCAGGCGTTCTTCCTGGGCCTGTCTCAATTCGGTGACGTCCTGGGCCGTACCGTGCAGTTTCGACGGTCTGCCCGCTTCATCCCGAAGCAAGGTTCCGTAGGCGTGAATGTGCCGAACCTCGCCGGTATCTGATTTAATTGTGCGATGGGCGATCTCGTAGGCGCCGCTCTCGAGCGCCTGATCAAAGGCCGCCTGAATCTGCGGAACATCCTCCGGGTGGGCCAGGGCCATTAAATCCCCGGATGCGGTCGGCGGCTCGTCCACCCCGTGCAAAACACACCAGTTATCCGAAAAGGTCCAATGATCCGCAAGAATATCCCACTCCCAGGACCCCAGACCGGCCAACTGTTCGGCGGTGAGCAGCAGGGCGTTGCTTTTCAGAAGTTCCGATTCCGCCTGCTTTCGCTCGGCGATATCCCGGGTGACGGCGATGATTTCCTCGATCTCGTCCGTCTGAGGATCCCGAATGGTTTTGCTGGTGGTTTCCACCCAGGCAAAATGGCCCTGTTTGTGCAGAATCCGGTAGGCGACCGTGAAGATAATCCGCTGGTTTAAGATGGTCCGGTGGCTGTTTCGGATCCGGTCCAGGTCCTCCGGATGGTTCAGTTCGTAGGCGTTTCGACCGATCAGTTCCTCGGGTTCGTAGCCGAGCAGACCGCGGCAGGCGGGCGAGGCGTAAAAATAGTTTCCTTCCGGATCATGCCGGGTAATCATGTCGGTGGCATGGTCCGCCAGAAGCCGGTACTGTTTTTCACTGGCCGCCAGGCGCCGCTCGATCCGGTGCCGTCTCACCGTGTTCACCAGAAGGGCGGCGGTGAAGGAGAGAAGGGCGACCAGGCCCCCGATTCCCCAGGCGAGGGCTGTACGATGCCGCTCCCAAAAAGAGGTCGGTTCGAACAGGATGAGACTGTCCGCCGGCAGACGGGATGGGGAAATGCCGAACCGCTTGAGTTGGCGGTAATCGAACATATAGCGGTTGGAGCTTTCCACGGTCACCGGCATCTGTGCCGCCGATGCACCCGCCAGCAGGCGCAGGGCCTTTTCGGCGGTGGATCGCCCGTGGACTTCGGCGCTCAGGAGCTTGCCCCCGAGAATGCCGTATCCGAGGTAGGCATCGGCATGAGAATAGACCGGCACCGGCGATGCTTCGGAAATGCGGGGAATGATGGTATCCAGTGCCAGCGGGGTATCGAACCGATCCCGAAAGAAGCCGAGGAAATAGACCGCCGAATTCAAAGGCAGATCTTGCAGGAACGACAACAATTCCGCTTCGCTGACCCCGAGGCCGGGAATCTTTCCGTTGTCCGGATAAACAAAGGCGACCCGGTCGGCGTAACGCGGCGCCAGAGCGGCGATGGTCCGACGGTCCGCAAGGCCCGATGTGGTTCGATCGTGGACAAAGGCGATGCGGACCACATCCGGCTGCATGTCGAGGATCAGGTCGATGGTGCCCGCCAGATCGAGCCGCTCCACCACCCCGGTGTAGCCGACCCGGTTTTTGAGAATCCTGGGGTCGTAATCCTCCACGTTGAGCCCGCAGAAAACCACCGGCACGCCGGGGAAAAGGGCGTTCCGGTATTGAAACAGAAAGGCGAGGGCGTCGTCGTCGCAGGAGAGGATCAGGTCGGGCCGCCACCGCTCGTATTTATCGGCGTACACCTGTGCCAGATTCTCGAAGAGAAGGCGGCCGGGGTGGCGCTTGGTATCCAGGTGCTCCACGGAAAGTTCAATCTCCATAGGCGCCGCTTCAAAGGTCTCTTCAAGCCCCCGCTGCAAAGCGTCGGTCCAGGAGAACCCCTGGTGATAGGAATGGAGCACCAGCACCCGGGCCGGTTCCGGGCTGTCGGCCCGGGCGGAAACAGGAAAACAGAATCCGCATTCGAGCAGAAGGAACAAGAGGATGCAGCCCCCGAGTCGTGCCGGGAAGGCGGGCATTTTTCGAGCATTTTGCCGGCGTTTATTCCGGTCCGTCTTGAGATCCCCTTGAAGGGGTTGGTGATTGCATATGCCCATGCCTCTGCCCCCGGACACCGGTGTGAATAGCGCGACTAACAGTTGAAGTTTATATGAAGTCAAATTGAAAAGCAAGCCGGCCGGAAAGAAGAATGCACGGGCAGACTTCCTTGTCCATTCCGGGCGGATGGTGTGGAAGGGTTCGGCGGTGGACCGGTGTCACTCCTCCTGCTTTTCATCCAGGACCTTGCGGACCAGGCGGGCCAGGTCGGATTGAACGATCGGCTTCATGAGAAAGCCGCGGATGCCCAGGGAGCGGGCGATTTCCGGGTCGATTTTTTCGCTGAACCCGGTGCAGATGATGATCGGCAGATCGGGCCGGATGGCGATCAGCTCCCGGCTCAATCGATCCCCGGGCAGGTGGGGCATGGACATGTCGGTGATGACCAGGTCATAGGCGTCCGGATCGGCCTCGAAGGCTTCCAATGCGTCGAGACTGCCGGTCTGGCCCGCCACCCGGTACCCGAGCCGTTCCAGCATCTGGGTGACCAGCCGGACGATGGGGGCTTCATCGTCCACCATCAGCACCCGCTCGGTTCCGATGGGTAAGGGTTCCGCCGGGGCCGCCGCCGCTGTTCGGGAGGGGGGCTTCACCACCGGCAGGTAGACATCGAACTCGGCGCCGATGCCGAGGTCGCTGCTTACTCGAATTTCTCCGCCGTGCTCCTTGACGATGCCGTAGACCACCGACAGGCCGAGCCCGGTTCCCTTTCCTTTTTTCTTGGTGGTGAAATAGGGTTCGAAGATTTTCTCCATCACCGCCGGTTCGATGCCGCAGCCGGTGTCGGAAACGGTCAGCCGGACGTATCGTCCCGGGCCAAGCGGGGCGCCGGTCATCTCCGGCGGGCTGGATTCGATTTCCCGCAGCCGCACCGATATTCGGCCCCCTTCCGGCTCCACCGCATGGTAGGCATTGGTGATGAGGTTCATGGCGATCTGGTGCAACTGGGTGGGATCGGCCAGCACCGGTCCGCAGACTTTTTGGATATCCTGAAGGATGTCGATATAGGCGGGGATGGTGGAGCGGCTCAACTTGAGCACCTCTTTCAGGATCGCCTGGACCTCGATGGGCGATTTTTTATGATCGGTCTGCCGGCTGAAAGAGAGGATCTGATTGGTCAATTCACCGGCCCGGCGGGCCGCCTTGTAGATTTCGGCCGCGCTGTCGTGGTTCGGGTCGCCGGGAGGCAGGTCTTCCATCAGCAGTTCGGAAATGCCCAGGATAGGAAACAGCAGGTTGTTGAAGTCATGGGCGATGCCGCCGGCCAGGGCCCCGATGGCTTCCATCTTCTGGGCCTGCCGAAGCCGGTCTTCCATCTGCTTGCGATCGCTCCGGTCCCGAATCACCGAAATCCAGCCGGTGCGCTCGCCGGCGCTCTCCGTCAACTCGAGGACGGTGTGTTCGGAGGGAAAGACGGCGCCGTCTTTTCGCTTCATGCTAAACGGCATATCCTTGAGAACACCCTTGGATGTCATGCTCTGATACAGTTTTTCCTGAAAGGACCTCAAATGGCTTTCATCCACATGCAGACGACGGACGGTTCGGCCGATGAGTTCCTGAGGGGGATACCCGAAAACCCGGGTGGCCGCCGTATTGCAGTCGATGATGCGGGGCGGGGTTTCGGCGTTGAGCACGAAAATGGCATCCAGCTGGCTGTGGAAGACCTTCTGAAACCGCTCGGTGGACTCCCGCAGGGCCTTCTCGGCCTGTTTGCGGTCGGAGATGTCCCGGGCCGCGGTGTGCATGTAAGCGGTGTCGCCGATCACCACCCGCTGGTTGTTGAATTCGGTATCGACTTTCCGCCCGTCTTTTCGAAGGACCGGGGCCTCGCTGACGATCGCCTCACCGGCCATGATCCGGCTATGGAAATTTCGGAATGCATCCAGATCGACCGCTTCATGCAGATCCGGAATCCGCATGGCCAGCAGTTCCGGTTTGGCGTACCCGGTCAACCGGCAGGCGGCCTCATTCACCTCGATGAATCGGGCGGATGCATCACTGATGAAGACCGCGTCCCGTGATCCGTCGAACAGGGCCTCGTGCCAGGCCAATGCCTCGGAAAGGCGCTCTTCCGCCCGCTTGCGCTCGGCCACTTCGACTTCAAGTTTGCGGACATTTTTCTGGAGTGCCCGGGTCCGTTTCAGGACCAGGTTTTCCAGCACCGTCTGATGATTCAGCAGTTCCGTCTTCTGGCGGTTGTTTTCGATCACCAGGGCCATGATGTTGAGGGTGTTTTCGATGTAGGGCGCGAGGTTGTCGAAGCAGGGTTCCGGATGCACGACCAGAAGGACCCCGTAGAGTTTGAGGGCGGTCTCGATTCTCAGCCAGCGGGCCTGAAATCGGTCCCGGAACCGGGATTCAAAGGTGTTTCGTTCATCGGCGGTAAAGCGGCCGTCGGAGAGTATTCGAAACAGCCGGCGGCAATCTTCCTCCGTAAACGGCGGGGGCGCTTCCTCTGAAATCAGCTTTTCACCGATATAGATGCCGACCGACTCCAGGGAGGGCAGGCGAGACAGCCCTCTACAGAGAAATCTCGCCATCCCCAGATCGTCGTTCATGACGTGAAGGGTGCTTTGCAGCAGGATGATCTGTTCCAGAATACCCGGGTCGATGGGCGGCATAATATCCTATTCGGCTTTCTGGTGTCGCTGAAGGCGCTCCCGATATTCTTTCAAAAAAATGTCTTTGTCCACATAGCTCGGGTTTTTAACCAGCTGGCCCCGAACGATCATCATGGGATGTACGCTCAGCATATCCATGAGCAATGCCCCGTCGAATCGCCGGGCGTCATACTGGCAGACGGTGGTCAACGGGTGGTTTTCCAGAATGTCGGTGAGCCGGGATTCGTATTCCAGAAGATCCGGCACGGTGGACCGCCCCTCGACCAGGGCCCAGGACATTTCGCCGGCCCCCCGGGCCCCCGCATACCCCTCCTGAATCGCCTGGTCGTAATACTCCCCCACGATGGAGAGCATGAACTCGGGTGAAAAATAGGCCCCGGGGCACAGGGAATAATGGCCGTTTCGAAGGTCGAAATCGGTCTGGCCCGGCTCCAGGTTAATGCCCAGGTCCGTCAGCTCTTTTTCCATCTCTTCCGTGGAGATGTCGTCCACCAGATAGAGCACCTTGTCTTCTTCGAAGATCCCCTGCCGAAAATACTTTGCCATGGTCCGTTTTCGTTCGTCATCATCGTTGTAGATGTAGATGATGTGATGGCCTTCTCTGAATTTTTCATCTGAAAATCCCATGGAAACCTGTCGGTGATTCGTTTTCATGATACCCCCTTTAAATGGAAAACGAGTGATGGTGTGTTGCAAATGCCTGAAAACCGGTTTTCGGCATTCGCCATCCCCCTTTTGTTTAGTGGTCGGACCCGGGGACCGGCCGCCCGTCCACCAGAATCCGCAGCCGGTCGTTTTCAAGGCACAGGATCACCTCCTGGATGGAGGACCCGGCCAGCGCGGGATGGGCGGTGCGAAGGCGACTGAAATCCATTCGGGTCAGGGCCTGGTGCAGGCATTCGATAGTGGTTTCCAGGCGGACTTTTTCAGACCCGTCCGCCTTGAAATAGCGTGAGAGGGAGCGGTTGTGCAGCCGTTTGATTTCGGTTTCGACGCAATGGGAAGATAGGTCCAGCCGAATTTTCATCATCACTCGAACTCCTGTCGGGCTTCCGGTTATCGGCAAGGGCTTGTTATTAAAACCAATGGCATGTTTGGGGGAGGATGTAAAACGAGAAAAACCCGGAAATCACATGCTCATGGATAAAACAGGGACGGCGACACGTATTCGTGCCGAATGCCGGTCCTCAAAGTCGATAAAATGACAACCGGAGGTATTGGAACTTTTTACTTCTCATTCCTGTTTCGGCCGGTTTGTCGTCTTCTGACTTCCCGGAGAACCCGTGCATCCTCCTGATGGCGGGGATGGTCGATCTTACCTTTAATTCGGATCAGACTGTTCAGATCAATCCAGTTGGTGGTCACAGTTCCATAATCTCCTCGAATCCGGTGTTTCCATGCGGTTTGAAATGTGGCGCCTTTCATCTCCCGCAGGAGATCGATTCGGTCGGGTGCGACACCAAGTTGGAGAATCTCCTGCCGGTTCTCCAGGTTCAGCAGGTACGGGCTTCCAAATTCGGCCAATGCCTGATTGGCGCGGTAAACATTCTCGGGCATGGGATCGATCCAGATGTCCATATCTTTGGTATACCGCGGTTTTGCATGGTAGATAAAGGCGAGGCCTCCGACGATCAAATACCGGACCCCATGTTTCTCCAGAAGGAGCAGCATATCTTCGAAATCTTGGACGGTATCCATGATGCAAAACCACTTAGCTTAGGCTTTTGTTCTGCTTACGGGCTTCTTGTACTTTTTGAACATCCTTTCGAATCGCAACCAGAGCAGACAGTCGTTGCTGAGGGGTCTGGCTTTGCCAGAAATCCAGATCCCAATCCTCAGCCGCTTTGAAATCCTCGGCTCGGTTGGCTTTTATTCGTTTGCGCCGTTGCGCACTTCTTTCTTTGATTCCCATTGGCGTTTTTACACGGCTTTTCATTATGGATTTTCAGTTTTCTTTACATCAGATATTATCATATTCGCTTCCTGAAATACATCTTCAAATTTTCCCGACGGATATGTTATGGATGGGGAGACGAGGAATCTGAAACGCCCCCATGGATTGCAAAGGAGGACCGCCCGATAGAGAAAAACAGCGCGCTCACTGAACAGATCACCGAACATATCGAATTGACTCACGGGGTCAAAGCGGGGATCGCGGATGTGTCGGCCGTTCTGGACGGGCCCTCGTACCGGGTGAATTCGGGATCCTGGAAGACCGCCACCGGCCTAGACGGAGAATCGGCGCCGGACTGGCCGCCCGATGCCCGATCCGTTCTGGTTCTGGGGCTGAAGCATCCGGAGGATGAGCCCCGCCTGGACTGGTGGAGCCGAGGAAACACCCTCGGAAATCGACGGCTCATGGACATCTCCGAACAGGTGATCGCATTTCTCGGGGACCGGTTTAACCTCGGTGCGGTGCAGCTGCCCTACTATGT
>CAZNLT010000160.1:0-13444 GCA_964573705.1 uncultured Desulfobacterales bacterium | reverse complement strand
AGAACCTCTTGGGGTCCACCACCAGAGGTGGTGGTTTTATTTCATAATAATCCGGCTGTCGCTTTGTATGCGCCACAGCGAGAATACGGATGTGATCCGGCTCTATTAAATAAATGATTGCGTATGGAAACCTTTTCAACAAAAAGCGTCTCGATCCGCTTCCTCCAAAACCTCTTTTGCGTCTATTCCTTGTCTTTTGCCTTCCCGGTATTCCCTGTAGCGCCGTTCGGCTTCCGCTATCCAGGCCTTATCAACATCTGTAAAAGCCTCTTGTTCGAGCGAACTCAGGAGGCGATCCGCCAAATAGGCCCGTTCCTGGTTCGAAAGCTTCTGTATATCCTGCTCCATTTTTTCCAATAATGTTTGCATTATTCCTCCTCACCGGATTGAACCGGTGGTGATTGGATATTCTTGATGATATAGTCTCGATTTCAACAATGCAAGCCTTGGATCAAACCTGCACCACCCACTCCGGCGGCGTCAACCGCCCCCCGCTCACATCCCGCATTCGAACCCCGGGGGCCGATTCGCAAAGGGTTCCAGCGGCATCGAACAACGCGAGATCAAACACCAGGAGCGCCGGGTCCGGATCCACCGGTTTCACGACCGCCTGGTAGATCTCTCTAGGTTGTGTGGGGATTAAAACCCGTCGATGGAACAACCCGACCGGAAAAGCGACCACGCCGGCATACCGCTGTCCCCAGGCGCAGGCGGCATGAAAGGCGGCATCCAGAGGAAATGGGGAGCCGAGGGGCCCGGGCGGTGTGGAATGGATTGGGGCGTGGACCTCGGCGACGGCGCCGGATTCAGACATCCGGACCCGGTCTGTTATGTTCTGATAGGCAGGGCCGAAGGGTACCAGCTCCTGATAAAGGCGGTCGGAGGAAATCTCGAATTCATCCGTCCCGAGGTCCGGGAACGGCGATTCGATGGTACTGTCGGCGCCGCCCTGTTTCCCGAAGCAGAGGGTCACATGGGTTTTGGTGCGGGTGATATTGGCTTTGGGGGCGCGGGTGCGGGTGATGAGATTTGCTTCGAGCCGGCCGTCCGGCAGCCGGCGAAGCTCGTTGAAGGCGGAGATCGTCTCCGCTTCCGGGGGAATGAATAGGAATTTATCGAACCGGGCGTCGTTGATCGAACGGATATCCAGATCGGGGAACACCGCCCGAGTCGATACGGCCAAAACCTGCATCGCCTCCACCGCCGGAAACACCGCCTTTCCCTGAAACCGATGGTCCCGCAAACAGGGAAAAACTTGGATGGCGAGCGGCAGACGCTGAGGTTCGGCTATTTCGGAAAATTCTCCCATAAGTAGACGGTCTTTTCATCCACCCCCACCGGACGTCCGGCGCCCCGGGTGGCACAGTGGCGGGTAAACCCCTTGCAGACCAGATCGCCGGTATCGCCGTGGGTGATGATATAGTCGAACCGCAGCTTGACCCGTTCGAGGTCCGCCGGCCGGGTGTGGATGAACATGGGGTCGTCGTAGCGCAGCGGGCTGAAATAGTCGAGGCCCACCTGAATGATCGGGTAGACGAAGCCGCTCTCCTCGATTTCGCGGTAGGAATAGGCCGCATCCCGCATCAGGGTGGCCCGGCCCACCTCGAAAAACCGCAGGTAGTTGGCGTGATAGACCACCTGGGACCGGTCGGTGTCGGCGTAGAGGGTGCGGTAGCAGCACCGGTGCCAGGTCAGGCCGTCGGTCCGGTCCCGCACATAGCGGTCGTCGCCGGGCAGGATTTCCGGCAGAAACGGCTGGGGCCTCATTCTATCCGTTTCCGAAAGCCTATACCCCTCGGAAGATCAGGCAGCAGTTGGTGCCGCCGAATCCGAAGGCGTTGGAGAGGAAGAGGTCATAGCCTTGCCGCCGGGCCGCATTGGGAACCACGTCCACATCGGCCAGGGCCGGGTCGGAAATGTGGTTCACGGTGGGCAAAATGATCCCTCGATTCATTCCTTCGATGGACAGCGCCGCTTCGATGGCGGATGAAGCCCCCAGGGTGTGGCCGATCTGGGATTTGTTGGAGGAGATCGGAATCCGCTCCAGGGCCGGTCCGAAGATGGTCCGCAGGCATTCGATTTCGGTCTTGTCTCCCTTGGGGGTGGAGGTGCCGTGGGCGTTGATGTAGTTGATGTCGCCGGGGGCCGCCTCGGCGTCGGCGATCGCTTCCCGAATCGCCCGAATAATGGTCTCCGGATTGGGAAGGGTGAAGTGGTGGGCGTCGGAGGTCCATCCGATCCCCAGGACCTCGGCCTTGGGCGTCAGCCCGTATGCCGAGAGCATCTCTTCGGCGGCCAGCACCAGCACCCCGCCGCCCTCGGAGAGGACCATTCCCTTGCGGTCGATGCTGAAGGGCCGGGAGGCCCGGGTCGGGTCGGCATAGGCCCGGTCCCCTTCCACCACCTTGATGGTGGCGTTCATGTTGGCGAACCCGTGGATGATCTCCGGCATCAGGCAGGTGTCGACCCCGCCGGCCAGAACGAAGTCGCAGTCGCCGTCGCGAATCATTCGGGACCCGATCCCGATGGCGTGGTTGCCCGAGGCGCAGGCCCCCTGGGGAGAGAAGATAGGGCCGGTGAAGCCCATCAGCATTCCGGCCTTGCCCGAGGGCAGGTTGGCGCAGAGGTTGGGCAAGAGATAGGGACTCACCTTGAAGGGACCCCGGTTGAGGTAGTTGTCCATGGCGATCCGAAAGGCGTCGGTGCCGTTGAGGGCCGAGCCCACCAGGCAGGCGGTGCGGGGGCCGGTCTCCGGATTAATTTCCAGGCCGGACCGGTCCAGGGCCTCCTTGCAGACGGCCATGGTCAGCAGCACGAATTCGGCGTTCCAGTTGTAGACCTCTTTCCGGTCCGCAAACTCGAGGGCCGACGGGTCCCAGTCGGGGATCTCCCCCACCACGTTGCTCAGGGAGTCGATTCTGCATTTGGTGACCTTGCGGAAGCCGGTCTCACCGTTGACCGCCCGTTGCCAGGTTCGGTCGAAGGTGGCCCCGAGCGGGGTGGCCGCCCCGTAGCCGATAACGAAGACGCGTCTGTTCCGGGGTGCTTTCATATCAACGGGTCCTTCTGAAGACGATACACGAATTGCATCCGCCGAAGCCGAATGCATTTTTTAGAACATATTCCTGCTCCAGATTCCGCGCCCCTTCGGCCACCGGATCGAGATCGATCTCCGGGTCCGGGGTGTAGTTGATGGTGGGAAGCACCACCGAGCGCTTCATCCCCTCCATGGCCCAGATCGATTCGATGGCGCTGGAGGCCCCCATGGCATGGCCGATCAGGGATTTGTTGGCCGACACCGGCGGCAGCCGTTTTCCGAAGACCGCTTTCAAGGCGTCATACTCGACCTGGTCCCCGATCCGGGTGGAGGTGGCGTGGGCGTTGACCGCGTCGATATCGGCCGGGGTAATGCCGGCGTCTTCGATGCTGTGGGCCATGCACCGGTAGACGGTATCGAAATAGGGCGCGACAAAGTGATGGGCGTCGGAGGTCATGGACCAGCCGGCGATTTCGATGCCGGCCTCCAGGCCGTAGGCCCGGGCGAATTCCCGAGTGGCGAGGACCACCGCGCCGGCCCCTTCGGAAATCACGAACCCCCGCCGGTCTATGGAAAAGGGGCGGCTGGCTCTGGCCGGATCTTCATCGGGGTCCTCGGGCCGGTGGGAAAAGGCGGCGTTCATGGTGGCGAACCCGGCCACGATCGGCTCCACCAGGGCGAAATCCACGGCCCCGCAGAGGGCCACGTCGGCCCGGTCGGCCGCCAGCAGCATGGCCCCGGTGATGATCGAGGTGACCCCGGTGGCGCAGGCGGTGATGGGAGCGGTGATGGGCCCGGTGGCCCCGGTCAGGATGGAGACCTTGCCCCCCACCATGTTGATGCAGGAATTGGGGTTGGCGTAGGGCGGCGGCAGCTTGCCCTCTGAGATCATGCGCCGGTCCGCGTGAAGCACGGCATCCAGCCCGCCCACCGCCGAACTGTAGGTCACCGCCACCCGGGGGGCCAGGGCCGGGGTGATCTCGATGCCGCTTCTTTTCAGGGCCCGGTGGACCGTAAGCATGGCATATTGGTAAATGGGCGACGGCCACAGCGCCAGGGCCCGGGGCTTCAGAAAGGGATAGGGGGAAGGGTCGATCGCTTCCACCTGGCCTGCCACCCGCACCGGGAAATCGTCGGTCAGCCGAAACCGGGTGAGGGGCCCGATCCCGCTCTGTCCTTCCTCGGCCCGGCGCCACTGGGTTTCCGGATCGGCCCCCAGGGGGGAGACCGCATCATATCCGAGAACGACCGGCTGAAGGGGATTCACCACGGAATAAACTGGTAAAGTTTGGCGAACATTTCATAGACCTCGATCCAGTTCTGAAGGTCCCGGGTGGTGCGGATGTGGGCCCGCTTGTTGACCATGACCCAGCTCATGTGGGCCGCGCCGTCCTTGCAGGTGGAACAATCCCGGGTTTCGGAGGTGCAGCACCGGTGCATGGTGTTGAGGTCCGAGGCCCAGCGGATGAAACGGATCAGCCGTC
This sequence comes from uncultured Desulfobacterales bacterium, assembly GCA_964573705.1. Classification (GTDB taxonomy): domain Bacteria; phylum Desulfobacterota; class Desulfobacteria; order Desulfobacterales; family Desulfococcaceae; genus JAABSQ01. The sequence continues at coordinate 8,923 of CAZNLT010000160.1, read as the reverse complement.
TGGGTTTGGGGTCCCGGGTATCGAGGGGTTCGGTCACCGAGGGGCATTCCTTCCAGCCGAAGGGCCGCCCCAGCATTCGGCCGGTGGTGATGATCTCGTGATAGTATTTGGAGGAGATGACCGTTTCGGGGTAGCGGTCGAGCATGTCGTCCATCTCCTCGCGAATGGCGATCAACTCTTCGGGGGTCCAGGAAAATCCGTCCACCCCCTCGTCATTGGACAGGAGCTGCATGTGGATCTTGAGGCCGACGTCCCGTATTTTTTGAATGATCTGCTCGGTCTTTCCGAGCTGCCGGGGGGTGATGGTGTACAGATAATAGGCGTGGGAATCGCCATAATAATTTTTGCTGGAGACGGCGAAGGTGTCTTTGCCCCGAAGCACCGTTTCATCGGCCTCGTCCCCCCACAGAGAGATCCCCACCATCATGTCCGGAAACCGCTCCCGGTCCACCTTGATCAGACCGTTGGTGGCGCAGAAGGTGGGCAGCCGCTTGTAGAAGGCATCCACCCGGTCGAGGCAGAGGGTGGGTTCCCCGCCGATCAGAATGGCCAGGTTCACGCCGCGTTCTTTTTCTTTGTCGATAAACCGTTCCCAGGCGCCGAGGTCCATCTCTTCCGGGGCGGCCTTGTCCTCCCCCGAGGAGAAGAAAAAACAGCCCTTGCACCGCAGGTTGCACCGGTTGGTCACGTCGTAGATGGAGCTTCGGATATGGAGCCTGGAGATGCGTTTGTACCGGTCGTACCAATCGGCGTCTAATAATGAACTGACGGTCTTCATGAAATGGATGACTCCTTGGCGCCCCTCACGATTCGCAGAGGCCGTGGCCGGGGGGCGGAACCAGCCGACGGCTGAGCAGGGGCCCCTTCTCATACCCCATGACCCAGACCGCCAGATAGGTATCGACATAGTCGAGCCAGGCCCGAAAGGTATCCGGGTCCACGGCATGGCGGAACAGGCGGGCGGTCACCACCGCGCTGCCGGCGGCGTAATGGCGGCAGTCGTCGCAGTCGGTGTCGGGTACGCAGCAGGCCGCCTCCCGGTCCCAGTCGAGATCGGTCCGGTATTGCCGGAAAGACCGGCCCAGCCCCAGATCGGTGGAGGGGTTCTTGCGCGGATAGGAGCAGGCATACAGGTCATGCAGCCCGAGATGATGGGTATGGGCCACCGCGTTGTAAGGAGAAAACAGGACCTGTTCGGGATACCGGGTGATCAGCTCCGCCATGGCCTTGCGGGTGTTGGCCAGGGATTTTTCGGTGTGGCGCAGATCTCCGGTATACCCCACCGGGGCGGAAAACATGTTGAAGGTGACCTTGCAGCCCTCCCGGACCAGGGTATCCACCACCCCGTAGACCTCCACGATGTTGTGGCGGGTAAAGGTGTAGACGAATACCGCCCGGGGGTCGTCTTTGTAGTTGGCGATCTGGCGGTCGAGCATATCGGCGGCCCCGCGGACCTTCCGGCTGGTTTCGTCGCCCCCCCAGACCGAGACATGGATTTTGTATCCGATGGTCTCGGGAATGAATTTCAAACCGTTGGTGGCGATGGCGCCCAGCGGAATCTCCTGATAGCAGGCTTCGCACAGGTCCGGCACCAGTGAGGGTTCGGCCCCGGCCAGCACCACGAAGGTCACCCCCCGGGCTTTTTCTTCGCGCATCAGATTTCGCCAGGCCTCGGGATCACGGTTTTCTTCGGCGAACTGCTTGTCGCCTTCGTAGTAGTAACACCCCTCGCACCGGATGTTGCACCGGTTGGACATGTCATAGGTGGATTCCCGAAGGAAAAAATACCGGCGAACCTTTTCCCATCTGTCCCGAACCTCGGGATCGGCCAGAATCTCCGAAAATTTCCAGTGTTTGTTCGGTTCCACCCGCTTTTCCGGGCAGACTGTTTTTTCAACGACTTTCAATGGTTTGCTCCCGATCGGTCGGTTTGGTTCCCTTGCTCCGCTTTCTTTATCATAGCGGTTCAGGCGGCTTGTTTGTCCCGAATATAATCGGCGATCAGCCGGACCGTGGTCAGTTTGGGGTAATCATCCTCATCGATGCGAACGGCATATTCGTCCTGCAGGACCAGGGCGACGGTGGCCAGGTCCATGCTGTCGATGCCCACCTCATCCACCAGGTCCACATCCGGATCAAAGGTCTCCGGGGTTACATCCTCCAGTTTGAGTTCATTGATCATCACCTCGGACACCCGAAGCATGACCGTATCCGTTTCAACCACCATGGGTACTGCCTCCTCTGAATAGTTCAGGAACCCGTCTCTTCCGCGATCAGGGTTCCGCTGCAGGCGATGTCATCACCGACCTTTATCTGAAAGGAATGGGAAGCCGCCGACTTTCCATTCGGTTGAACATGAATCTTGAGCCTCTCCCCGGGCCGGACCGCCTGCTTGAAGCGCACCCGGCGAAGCCCGGTGATCCGCATCTTTCCGCCGGCCGCGGCCCGAAGGGTTTCCAGCACCATGGAGAGCTGGGCGATCCCCGGAAGGATCGGCTCGCCCGGAAAATGGCCTGAGAACCAGGGGGAATCGGGGGCCGCCGCCGCCTCGGCAACCAGCCCGCCGGCTTCGGACCGGCCTGACGCCGAAAGCCGATACCAGCGGTCTGAATGGTTTTCACTCATCGAATCAAATACTCCCAGAGCGGCCCGGCATATCCTTTTTGATACATTCGGGCGATCGTCTCCGCAGCCTCTTCTCCGCCGGAGCCGATAATCCAGTTGGGGCGTCCGCCGGCCTTTTCCTGAACGGTGCGCACGATCTCCTCGGGCGGAATGGCGGAAGACCGGTAATACACCGGCTCCAGCAGGTTTCGGTCCGAAGTGATCCGCCCCTCTTTCACCGCTATATCGTAAAGCTCGGTGTGGGGATAGATCCGCATGCCGCAGAAAAAAAATAAAACGCTTCTATCCAGTTTGTCAATAATGGATAGCGTTTGGTTCAATGTCTCGGGGGTCTCCCCCGGCCCGCCCAGAAGAAAATAGTGGGCGATGTGAAGCCCGGCATCCCGGGCCGCCCGATGGGCCGCCTGCACATCCGCTGCCCGGAACTGTTTTCGATACGCCGTGAGCACCGCATCGCAAAGCGACTCGGTGCCGAACTCCACATGGGTCATTCCCGCATCGGCCATCTCCCGGTAATACCCCTCGGGGGGGCGCATGGGTGAAAAATAGCCGCCCCACGGCACCGACAGGCCGATCCGTCGAAAGGCCCGGGCCACCGCCAGGCTGTGGTCCGCATCCCCGTTGAAGACCGCATCGGTAATGAAGAGGTACCTGGCGCCGGCTTCCTGAAGCCGGCGCGCCGTTTGCGCCACCTCCTCCGGGGGAATAAACCGGAACCGCCGCCCCTCGATCCGGGGATAGGTGCAATAAATGCACCGAAACCGGCATCCCCGCTTGGTCTGAAGGTTGAGCATCCCCCCTTTTTGAAGATAAAAATCGAACCGATCCGATTCGCTTTGAAACCGGGGACCGAAACGGCCCTTCCAGACAGAGGGGATATCCGCCGCATTCGATTCCCGGGTGACGATCCCCGGAAGGCGGGACACCGGCTCCCCCCGCTCCAGACCATTCAGCAGGGTCAGAAACCGTTCGCCCTCTCCCACCACCCCGTAATCCGCGTCCAGCATCGCCATCATCTCCCCGGGAAAGATGGTGAACCCGGCCCCGCCCAGGACCACCGGTACCGGGGCGAATTGACGGACCCGCCGGATCAGGTCCCGGTAGGAGGCCACAAAGTCGTCCGGGGCGGTCGAATCGGTGGTGTCCACATTTCGAATCGCCACCCCGATAATATCGGGCCTGAACCTGTGAATAACGTCCTCGACCGCCCCGTTTCCTCCCATCGGGTTCAGGTCTGTGATGCGGACTTCATGGGACCCGGCGACCGCCCCGGCCACATGATCGAGCCCGAGCGGATAGACCGGGTACGGACGGGTATGGGTATTGGCGGAGATCAGGAGAACCTTCATTCAAGCCGCTTCCGTAAGTGGGTCTGTTTCGATACTGTCCGAAATGGTGAGCGCTCCTTTTCCGGAGTGTTCGCTCGACACCGGCCGACGGCATGGGTACATCTTATCGGAACGGCGGGTAAACACGGTTTTTGAAGATCGCAAATCATCAGGTGTGCGGGAACGGGGTATCAGGAGATTACCAAATTCCGGTTTTGATCAACCGCTTTCACCCAAAAAAGGTCTTTGGGTGAAAACAAAGGGCTTAATTCCGATAGGCCGGCGCATGGTCTCCGATGTAGCTGGCCATGGATCTCAAACTGCCGAAAACCCTGGCCCCCAGTTCTTTGTTGTCGATTTTGACGGCATAGTCCTTTTCGATCATCATCACCAGTTCCAGCACATCGATGGAATCGATCCCCAGTTTTCCGCCGACCAGCTGATCGTCCGCCTCGATGTCTTCCGGGGTCACGTCGATCAGATTCAGGGTGTCGATGATCTTGCCTTTCAATTCTGTGAGTAACGCTTCTTGCATCAATTATTCCAAAGAGTCTAAGGTCTCGGTTGCGGGCCGGGTGACGGGCCGTTCGGCGTTCATCGGCCGGTTGTGGCTTTACAGCCCCAGTAAATTATTGTACAAACAGAACTTTGGATACTATATTTTTTCGAATCGGTTTTCAATATTTTTTTGTTCCCATTACTAAGGAAGAACCCTGAAGATGATCGAGGTGGCGATAGAGCGGCTTATTCCGCACCGGGATCGAATGAAGCTGATCGATTCGATTGTGCAAGTCGATGACCATGCCGCGGTGACCGCATCGAAGGTCACCCGCGAATGGCCCCTTCTGGAGGGGGATCGGGTCAACCCGCTGGTGCTTCTGGAACTGATCGCCCAGACCTCGGCGGTCACCATCGGGTGGAAAAAGCTTCAGGAGGACGGCGATGCCGAGAGCGGCAAGGGATGGCTGGTGGGGATCAAAACCGCCGATTTTCCGGATGTGGACATTCCCGTGAACGCGCACATCACCACCCGGTCGGAGATCAATTTCACCATGGACAACTATACGGAAATGCACGGAATTTCAACCATCGGATCGGAGCGGATCGGCGAGGCCACCCTTCAGGTGATGCGGGCCGAAAAGGAGGATGCGGGTGAGTGATTCCAAGGCAAAAGGGACGGCCATCGTCACCGGCGGAAGCAGGGGCATCGGGCGGGCCGTCTCCATCGAACTGGCGAGAACCGGCTATTTCATCGTCGTCAACTACCTGTCCAACGCCGAAGCCGCCGACGAGACCCTGCGGCTGATCCGAGAGGCCGGCGGCGACGGAGAAGCCGTTCCCTTCGACGTAATCGATTCCGGAGCTTGCGAAAAGGCATTGGACGACATCTTCTCCCGGCTCGACCCGGTGGAGATTCTGGTCAACAACGCGGGCATCGTGGCCGACCAGCTCTTTGTCATGATGCCGGAACCGGATTGGAACAAGGTGATCGACACCACCCTCAAAGGCTTCTTCAGTATGACCAAACCGGTCCTCAAGCAGATGATCCCCCGCAAACGGGGGTCGGTGGTCTCCATGGCCTCGGTTTCCGGGCTGATGGGCAACCGGGGCCAGGCCAATTATGCGGCGGCCAAAGCCGGTCTGATCGGCGCCAGCCGGGCCGTGGCCTCGGAGGTCGCCCGGCTCGGGATTCGGGTCAATGTGGTGGCCCCGGGTCTGATCGATACCGATATGATCGAAAAGGCGCCGCTCAAAGAGATCAAGGCCATGATTCCCATGGCCCGGATCGGACAGCCGGAAGAGGTGGCCAAGGTGGTTCGGTTTCTGTGTTCCGACGACGCCTCCTACATCACCGGGCAGGTGATCTCGGTCAACGGAGGCATGGTTTGAGGAGAATGCGCCGCCGAAGAGGAATGATTTCGGCCGTCCTTCTCGCGGCCCTGCTGAGCCTGGGCTGGGGCGGGACCTGGGAGGAGATTCGGGAAGGCGCAGGCCGGATTCAATCAATCCGGGCCGACTTCATTCAGGAAAAACACCTGAAGATCCTGGCCGAACCGCTGATCTCCGAAGGGATTTTCTATTTTCGCATGGACGACGACCTTCGGTGGGAATATACCGCCCCCATTCAAAGCGTCCTGCTGATGCACAACGGCGACACCCGCCGATACATCCGCGGAAAAGACGGCTGGATGGGGGATGACACCGCCCGGCTTCAGGCCATGCAGGTGGTGCTCGGGGAGATCACCAACTGGCTCAACGGCCGGTTCGACGAAAACCCCGGTTTCATCGCCGCCCTGGAACCGGATCGAAAAATCATCCTGACCCCCAAAGCCCCCGCCATGGCCGCCGTCATCAGCCGAATCACCCTTCACCTGTCCGACACCCCGGGGCTGATGGAGGCGGTGACCATCCATGAAGGGGCGGATTCCTTCACCCGGCTCATCTTTCAAAACGCCCGGCTCAATCCCCCCATTGAGGATGCGGTCTTTCAGACGGTGAAATGAAACCAGTATTTCCGGCTGCATTCCTGTTGCTGTTTCTGGCCGCCTGCGCCGTTCCGCCGGCGATCTCACCGGTCCCGCCTCAGGCCGAATCCGACATTCGAAGCGTCTGCGCCGCCCCTTTTCCCCGGAACCGATGGCAGATGGTCCATTCCATTGAAACCGATTTCGGCGGCGGGCATGGCGGCATGATGATGGGGGTCACCGTGATCACCCCCGAAACCCGGACCCTTCAATGCGCCCTGATGACCATCGAGGGGCTGGTGGTGTTCAATGCCGAATCCGGGCCGGAGAAATTGACGATTGAACGGGCGGTGCCGCCCTTCGATTCCAATGAATTCGCCCGGGGGGTGATGGAGGACATTCGGCTGATGTTCTTTTCACCCCAGGGGCCGGTGATAGCGGGAAATACCGACAAGGGCCGGCCGATCTGCCGATATCAAACCGGACCGGACCGGATCTTGGATATCGCCTTTGAGCCGGCCTCCGGATGGGTCTATCGACTCTACCGGTCGGGAAAGCCGGTTCGAACGGTCCGTGCCGATGTCAAGCAGGCGGTGGTCTCGGCGGCCGGGGAGGTGATCCCCCGGCGGATGACCCTGACCGCCCACGGATACCCCGAATATACCCTCAATCTGAAACTGCTGGAGGCCGCCCCTGTTCAATGAACGGCCTTCTTAAAATAGGACGTGAGATGGAAATAAAATTCAAACTGATTTATCCCAAATGGCCCAAACTCACCGGCCAGACCGAGTTCCACCTGCCGCCCCACGGCCCGGTGGTCTTTGCCGCCACCCTGCCCGAGGATGTGACGGTGAAATTCATCGATGAAAACCTGGAGACCATCGATTTCGAGGATACCCCCGATCTGGTGGGCATTTCCATGATGCTCACCTCTCAGGTCAAAAGGGGATGGGCCATCGCCGATCGTTTTCGGGAAAAAGGGATTCCGGTGATCTTCGGAGGCATCGCCGCCATGCTTCATGCCGAGGAGACCCAAACCCATGCGGATGCGGTGTTTCTGGGGGAGGCCGAGGGCCGAATGGAACAGGTGATCGCCGATTTCCAAAAGGGTGAACTGAAGCCGGTCTATAACTACCTTCAGGACCTGCCGCCCATCGAGAGCGTGGGCATCGCCCGGCGGGACATCCTCAACCGGGAATTTTACAATTACAAAGGGGTCCAGATGTTCGACCTGGTCCACGCCTCCCGAGGATGCCGCTTTCACTGCTACCCGTGCGCCGTGGCCTATCTCGGCGGACGCCGGTTCCGGCCCCGGCCCATCGACAAGGCGGTCGAAGAGATGGCCGCCATCGACAACAACCGGCTGTTCATCGTGGACAATTCCCTGGCTCAGGACACCCAGTGGGAAAAAGACCTCTTCCGGGAAATGATCCCGCTGAAAAAGAAATGGTGCAGCCACCCCATCGAGGATGATCCCGAGGTGCTGGACCTGGCGGCCCAGGCCGGGGCCTGGTATGTCTACCAGGCGGTGTTCGATACCTCCGACTATATTCGGGAGCGGATCAAGCGCTACCACGACCACGGCATCTCGGTGGAAGGGACGATTCTGCTGGGGCTCGACCGCCATACCGAAGACGACATCAAACGGTTTATCGATTTCCTCCTCGATATCGAACTCGACCTGGCCGAATTCACCGTCCTGGCCCCCTTCCCCCACACCAAGGCCTACGACGAACTCCACAGCCAGGGCCGCATCCTCTCCTATGACTGGAACGACTACACCGCCGACAAGGTGGTCTACCAACCCAAGCACATCTCCCCGGAAAGGCTCCAGGAACTTTTCCAGTATGCCTGGGATACCTTTTACGCGGAAGAATCCCAGATGATTCGAATGTACAAGCTCTATCAGAAGGTCATTCAAAGAGAAAAGGAAGACGGGACGTTTCGGCCGAGACAGCGACAGATGGCGACCCAGGCGTTCGGGCGGGCGGTTCGGCAGTAGCAGGTTCTTGATCATTCATGGAATCTGTAATAACTTGAACCCAGAATCAGACGCACCGGCTGACCGGCTGAATGGGCACATAAACCAGAACCATAATAAAACGACCGGTTTGTTATTTCAGCGGATCAAAAAGGGCATAGACCAAATCCGTTTCCGGTTTACATAAATACCTTTTAATTTAGGAAATAAATAAAAAATGGAATCCGATTTACAAGAAAAAGTTGTGGACGAAATCAGGCGAATTCCGATAGACCGGTTGCCACAACTATATGATATTATTCATTTTTTCAGACTGAGTTTAGAAATTGACCGACAAGATAAAAAAAAAGACGTCATGCGGTTCGCGGGATGCTGGGAGGATATGACAGAAAAGGATTTCAATGATTTGTCAAACGACATAACAGAACGCCGCCGAAAAGCCTTTTCAGGCAGGATGGATCATGAATCCATCATTGATTGACACCGACATTCTGTCCCTGTTTTTCAGAAATCATCCCGAAGTC